>NZ_JACBZI010000001.1:2060000-2401683 GCF_013408145.1 Nocardioides marinus | reverse complement strand
TGCACGAGATCGCGCGCTCGGTCGCGGTCGTGGGGGCCCGGGCGGCCACCACCTACGGCACCGACGTGGCTGCGCGCCTCGCGGCCGGTGTGGCCGAGAGCGGCCGCACCGTCGTCTCCGGCGCGGCCTTCGGGATCGACCAGGCCGCCCACCGTGGAGCGCTGGCCGCCGACGGTCGCACGGTCGCGGTGCTGGCGTGCGGGGCGGACCGTGTCTACCCCCAGGCGCACGCCCGCCTCATCGAGCACCTCGCCGACGAGCACTGCCTGGTCTCGGAGACCGTGCCCGGGGGCGCCCCGACGAGGATGCGGTTCCTCAGCCGCAACCGGCTGATCGCCGCCCTCACCCAGGGCACCGTGGTCGTCGAGGCGGCCCTGCGCAGCGGGGCCCTCAACACCGCCAACTGGGCGGGCCGGCTGCACCGTCACCTCATGGGGGTGCCGGGGCCGGTCACCAGCGCCCACTCCGCCGGGGTGCACCAGCTGCTCCGCGAGGGGGGTGCCCTGGTGGTCACCCACGCCGACGAGGTGCTGGAGGTGGTCGCCCCGGCGGGCGAGCAGCTGACCGTCCGGGCCCGTGGCGAGGACCGCGCCCGTGACCGTCTCACCCACCGCCAGCAGCAGGTGCTCGAGGCCGTGCCCCTGCGTCGGGCGGCCGACGACTTCTCGATCGCCGGCACCGCCGGGGTCGCCCCCCTCGAGGTGCGCGGGACGCTGCTGAAGCTGGAGGAGGCCGGGTTCGTGCGCCGTGAGGGCACCGGGTGGCGCCTCGCCGACCACGATCCCCAGCTCCCCGGCCAACCGTTCCTAGACTGGACCGGGTGAGCCAGCCGCCCGTCCAGCCTGTCGACGGGGACGACGACCCGTCCGCGGTCGAGGGGCTGCCCCCGGCGTTCCGCGACGTGCTCACCGACTACCGCCGGCACCTGGAGTCCGAGCGCGACCTGTCGGCCCACAGCGTGCGCGCCTACGTGACCGACCTCACCTCGATGCTCGAGCACGCACGCCGGCTCGGGCACGACGACCTGGCCACGCTCGAGCTCCGCACGCTGCGCAGCTGGCTGGCCCAGCAGCAGAGCCTCGGCCGCAGCCGCACGACCGTGGCCCGACGCGCGACGGCCGCCCGGGTGTTCACGGCGTGGCTGGCGCGCACCGGCCGGGTGCCGGCCGACCCAGGGGCGAGCCTGGCCAGTCCCAAGGCACACCGGGTGCTGCCGCCCGTGCTGCGCCGTGACGAGGCGGAGTCGCTGGTGCGGGCCGCGGCCGACCACGCCGACGACGGGAGCCCGATGGGGCTGCGCGACGTGGCGGTGCTCGAGCTGCTCTACGCCACGGGCATCCGGGTGGGGGAGCTGTGCGGGCTCGACGTCGATGACATCGACACCGAACGGCACGTGATCCGGGTGCTCGGCAAGGGGCGCAAGGAGCGCACCGTGCCCTTCGGACGCCCCGCCGACCTGGCCCTGCGGCTCTGGCTGCGCCGGGGACGGCCACACCTGGTGGCCGAGCACTCCGGGCCGGCACTGTTCCTCGGCGCCCGCGGCGGCCGGCTCGACCCGCGGGCCGTGCGCACGCTGGTCCACCGCCGCATCGCCGAGGTGCCGGGTGCCCCCGACATCGGCCCGCACGGCCTGCGGCACACCGCCGCGACGCACCTGCTCGAGGGCGGGGCCGACCTCCGCTCGGTCCAGGAGCTGCTCGGGCACGCCTCGTTGGCGACCACCCAGCTCTACACCCACGTCACCACCGACCGGCTGCGTCGCGCCTACCAGCAGGCGCACCCGCGCGCCTGAGCCGCCGGCCCTCCACAACCCCGAGGCCCAGCGGCCCCGTCCCCACCCGTGCCGCGGGCCCGACCTGCCGTGCACCAGTGCGACGACGCTGGACCGATGAGACTCCCCGCCGCCACCCGCCTATCCACCACCCGCCCGTCCACCCTCCCGCCCATCCGGTCGCTGGTCCTCCTCCCAGCCGTGCTGTTGGGGCTGTTGGGGCTGCTGGGGTTGCTGGGCACCGTCGTCCCACCGAGCCGGGCGGTCGCCGGCACCGAGCCGGTGGGGGAGTGGCCGCTGCGCCCCCGCCCGGCGGTGGTCGCCGGCTTCGACCCACCGGCCGACCCCTGGGGGGCAGGGCACCGCGGTGTCGACCTCCTCGGGCACGCGGGACAGCCCGTCCGTGCCGCCCTCCCCGGCACCGTGACGTACGCCGGTGGGCTGGCCGGCCGCGGCGTGGTGGTCGTCTCGCACGGCACGACCCGCACCACCTACGAGCCGGTGGAGCCAGCCGTCTCGCCGGGGGCGGACGTCGCGGCCGGTGACCGGCTCGGCACGCTGCAGGCGACGCCCTCCCACTGCGCGCCCCGGGCCTGCCTGCACTGGGGCTGGATCGACTCCGTCTCCGGCGCCTACCTCGACCCGCTGCGCCTGGTGGGGGTCGGGCCGGTGCGGCTGCTGCCGTTCCTGGGCGCGGACCCACTGGGTCCGGTGCCGGGATCGCTACCGGGACCGGTGCAGCGAACGGTCCGGGGCGGGTCGCCGGCGACCGGCTCCGTCGGATTCGCGCTCGACCCGCGAGTCGGCGTACTCTGACGGACGCAATCCTCAGGGATTGACTTCGCACGTCCGCAGACCACGACGTCCCTCCTCTCCGGAGGGGCGACCACCCGTGGGCGCTGACTCCCGGTCCCGGTCCGCCGGGTGGGGTCACGCGTGGGCGTCAGGGCGAGCCGACACCCGTCGGTGAGCAACCAACTGGAAACCAGACCGGGGTCGCAGCCGGTGCGTCCTGTCCGTCGTCGCACGGATCGACAAAGGACGTGCGGACGCCTGCGCCCCCATACAGGAGAAGAATTCACATGGCAGTCGTGACCATGCGCCAGCTCCTCGAGAGCGGCGTCCACTTCGGACACCAGACCCGTCGCTGGAACCCGAAGATGAAGCGCTTCATCATGACCGAGCGCAACGGCATCTACATCATCGACCTGCAGCAGTCGCTGTCCTACATCGACCGCTCCTACGCCTTCATCAAGGAGACCGTCGCCAAGGGCGGCACCGTGATGTTCGTGGGCACCAAGAAGCAGGCCCAGGAGGCGATCGCCGAGCAGGCGACCCGCGTCGGCATGCCCTACGTCAACCAGCGCTGGCTGGGCGGCATGCTCACCAACTTCCAGACCGTGCACCAGCGGATCAACCGCCTCAAGGAGCTCGACGAGATCGACTTCGACGACGTCGCCGGCTCCGGTCGCACCAAGAAGGAGCTCCTGCAGATGAAGCGGGAGCGCGACAAGCTCGACAAGACCCTCGGCGGCATCCGCGAGATGTCGCGCACCCCCTCCGCGGTGTGGGTCGTCGACACCAAGAAGGAGCACCTCGCCGTCGAGGAGGCCCGCAAGCTCCGGATCCCGATCATCGGCATCCTGGACACCAACTGCGACCCCGACGAGGTCGACTTCCCGATCCCGGGCAACGACGACGCCATCCGCGCCGTCGGCCTGCTGACGCGCGTCGTCGCCGACGCCGTGGCCGAGGGCCTCATCGCCCGCTCGGGCGCCAAGACCGAGGGTGCCGAGAACGGCGCCGAGGAGCCGCTGGCCGAGTGGGAGCGCGAGCTGCTCGCCGGTGACGCCGAGAAGGCCGCCGAGACCGCGACCGCCGCCGACGCCGAGGCCGCCTCCGAGGCCACCGGCGCCTCCTCCGAGGGTGCCGAGGCCGCTGCGGCCACCGAGACCCCCGCCGAGGCTCCTGCCGCCGACGAGGCCCCCGCCGAGGCTCCCGCCGCGGACGAGGCGCCCGCCGCCGACGAGGCCAAGGCCTGACGGTCCCACCACCACACGCCCCTCTTACTTCAAGGACGAAAGAAGAACATGGCTTACACCGCCGCCGACGTGAAGAAGCTCCGTGAGCTCACCCAGGCCGGGATGATGGACTGCAAGAAGGCCCTCGACGAGACCGACGGCGACTTCGGCAAGGCCGTCGAGCTGCTCCGCGTCAAGGGTGCGGCCAAGGCCGCCGCCCGCGCCGCCGAGCGCGAGGCCTCGGCCGGTCTGGTCGCTGCCTCGGGCAACGCCCTGATCAGCCTCAAGGCCGAGACGGACTTCGTCGCCAAGAACGAGGCCTTCATCAACGCCGCCCAGCAGATCGCCGACGCCGCCGACGCCCACAAGGTCGGCGACGCCGAGGCCCTCAAGGCCGTCTCCCTCGGTGAGTCCACCGTGGGCGAGACCGTCGAGGAGCTCGCGCGCACCATCGGCGAGAAGATCGAGCTCGGTGAGGTCGCCTACTTCGACGGCTCCACCACGGTCTACCTGCACAAGAAGGCCTCGGACCTGCCCCCGACCCTCGGCGTGCTCGTCGAGTTCGAGGGTGACGAGACCGCCGCCCGCCAGGCCGCCCAGCAGGCTGCCGCCCTCAAGGCGCAGTACCTCACCAGCGACCAGGTCCCCGCGGACGTCGTCGAGGCCGAGAAGCAGGTGCTGACCAAGAAGACGCTGGAGGAGGGCAAGCCCGAGGCTGCCGTCACCAAGATCGTCGAGGGTCGCATCAACGCCTTCTTCAAGGAGATCGTCCTGCTCGACCAGGAGTCGGTCTTCGAGTCGAAGAAGTCGGTCAAGCAGGTCCTCGACGCCGCCGGCACCACGGTCACCCGCTTCGCCCGCTTCGAGGTCGGCGCCTGACGCCCACCGCGTCCGGCTCCCGCCACCCGGGGCTGCCCAGCACCCAGGGGATCCGCTAGGTTCTCCTGGACGTCGAAGGAGGCCGGTCCGCTTGAACCTCAACCACAGGTCGAGCGGACCGGCCTTCTCGCACGTCCGGACCCGCCCCACTCCCCAGACCTCTCGGAAGGACGCAGGATGACCCAGTACCAGCGCGTGCTGCTCAAGCTCTCGGGCGAGGTGTTCGGCGGCGGCCAGGTCGGCGTCGACCCCGACGTCGTCTCGACCATCGCCCACGACGTGGCCGAGGTGGTCCGCAGCGGGGTCCAGGTCGCGGTCGTGACCGGCGGCGGCAACTTCTTCCGCGGCGCCGAGCTCCAGCAGCGCGGCATGGACCGCGTCCGTGCCGACTACATGGGCATGCTCGGCATCGTCATGAACTGCCTGGCCCTGCAGGACTTCCTCGAGAAGCTCGGCATCGAGACGCGGGTGCAGACCGCGATCACCATGGGCCAGGTCGCTGAGCCCTACGTCCCGCGGCGCGCCATCCGGCACATGGAGAAGGGCCGCGTGGTCATCTTCGGTGCCGGGATGGGCATGCCGTTCTTCTCCACCGACACCGTGGCGGTCCAGCGGGCCCTGGAGAGCCGCTGCGACGCGGTGTTCTTCGCCAAGAGCGGTGTCGACGGCGTCTACAGCGCCGACCCGCGCAAGGACCCCGAGGCCACCAAGTACGACCACATCACCTTCGACGAGGCCATCTCCCAGGGCCTGGCCGTCGTCGACCAGACCGCCTTCACCCTGTGCGCGGAGAACAAGCTGCCCATGGTGGTCTTCGGGATGGAGCCCGAGGGCAACATCCCGCGCGTGCTCAAGGGTGAGAGGATCGGGACGCTGGTCGACGCCGGCTGAGCCCCGCTCGCCACCTCGCCAGCAGCAGCACGGACCGGACAGACCCCCGCAGACCAGCAGCACGTACGCCGCACGAGACGCCGAGACCAGGAGCAACAGTGATCAACGACATCCTCAACGAGGCTGACAGCAAGATGGACAAGTCGGTCGAGTCGACCCGCGAGGACTTCGTCGCGATCCGGGCCGGCCGCGCCAACCCCTCGATGTTCAACAAGATCGTCGTGGACTACTACGGCACCCCCACGCCGCTGCAGCAGCTGGCGTCCTTCACCGCCCCCGAGGCGCGGATCATCCTGATCAGCCCCTACGACCAGGGCGCGATGAAGAACATCGAGCGCGCGATCCGCGACTCCGACCTGGGGGTCAACCCCGCCGACGACGGCAAGGTCATCCGCTGCGTCTTCCCCGAGCTGACCGAGGAGCGCCGCAAGGAGTTCATCAAGGTCGCCAAGGCCAAGGCCGAGGACGGCCGGGTCGCCGTGCGCAACCTGCGCCGCACCGCCAAGCAGGCCCTGGAGAAGCTCGAGAAGGACGGCGAGGTCGGCAAGGACGACGTGACCGGCGCCGAGAAGAAGCTCGACTCGATCACCAAGAAGCACACCGACGCCATCGACGAGATGCTGAAGAACAAGGAGGCCGAGCTGCTGGAGGTCTGAGACCTCCGCACGCTCGACCCGATGGACACCCCCACCCCCACGGGCCCCACTCCCGCGAGCCAGCCCACCTCGGGCAAGGACCACGGTCGAGCCGGTCGCGACCTCAAGGCCGCGATCGGCTCCGCGGCCGTCCTGCTCGGGGCGATCGCCGCCTCGCTGCTCTTCTTCAAGGCCGCCTTCATGGTGATCGTCGCGATCGCTGTGTGCGTGGCCGTCTGGGAGCTCGGCCGCGGGTTCTCCGCCAAGGGCATCGACCTGCCCGAGGAGCCGCTGATGGTGGGCGGCGTGGTCATGGTGGTCGTCGCCTACCTCTTCGGCTCCGACGCCCTGGTGACCGCCACCGCGGTGACCGGCCTGGTCACGATGCTCTGGCTGCTGCGCCGCGGCATCGAGGGCTACGTCCAGAACGCCTCCGCCTCGCTGTTCACCCTCGTCTACGTGCCCTTCCTGGGGTCCTTCGTCGCCCTGCTGCTCTCCGAGGGCGGACTGGGCGGCGGCGGCCTGGACGACGACGGCGTGCGCGGCATCATCGTCTTCATCGGTGTCACCATCGCCTCCGACACCGGCGGCTACGTCGCCGGTGTGCTGTTCGGCAAGCACCCCATGGCCCCGGTGATCTCGCCCAAGAAGTCCTGGGAGGGCTTCGCCGGGTCGATGGTGTTCACCGTCGCCGCCGGCATCATCCTGATCGTGTGGCTGCTCGACGGGGACTGGTGGGTCGGCATCTTCCTGGGCCTCATCGCGGTCGTCATGGCCACCCTGGGCGACCTGTGCGAGTCGGTGATGAAGCGCGACCTCGGCATCAAGGACATGAGCCAGGTCATCCCCGGCCACGGCGGGCTGATGGACCGGCTGGACTCCCTGCTGGCCACCATCGCGCCGATCTGGCTGCTGCTGCACCACCTCGTCTACCGCTGAGCCGCTGCTGGCGGCACCCCGCCCGGCGCGGGGGTGCGTGCCCGGCCGGGGTTCGGGGCATGCTGGGCCCATGACGGGCCACCCCAGCGACCCCAGCGCCGCTCTCGACCCGCGGGACACCGCGACCCTCCCGGCGACGCCCGCCGAGGAGCCGCAGCCGAGCTGGTGGCACCGCGGGCACCCCGTCTTCGCGGCCCTGACCGGCTTCTTCGCCGGGCTGGTCTTCGTCGTGGTCGTCCCCGGCGCGTACGCCGCCGTGCTGGCCGCCCTGATGGACTACGAGGCCGCCGAGGAACTCTTCCCGTTCGTGCTGGTCACCCTGGCGGTGCCGATCGCGCTGCTGGTCCACCCGCTGACGCGCCGCTTCGCCCGCTACATGCTCCTCGGCATCTTCTCCACCGCCCTCGTGGTCGGGGGAGTGGCCGCCCTGGTGCTGTGGCTGCTGGTCAGCCGGGGCTGAGGCACGGGTCACGGTGCCGGCCGATGGTTCGGCCGTACACCCCCGCGGGTGGGAGGATGGGGCCGTTATGTCCCAGACGCCTGCTGAGCCCATCAAGACGCTGCCCCTGGTGATGGAGGAGCCGCGCGGTCGAAAGAAGCCGCCGCGGCACCTGGCCGACCTCACCCCGGCCGAGCGCAAGGCGCTGCTGGAGGAGCAGGGCCTGCCCGGCTTCCGCGCCAAGCAGCTCTCCACGCACTACTTCGCGCGGCTGGTCGACGACCCCGAGCAGATGACCGACCTGCCGTCGGGGCAGCGCGCCGACCTGGTGGGGGCCCTGCTGCCCGAGCTGATGACCCCGCTGCGCACCATGGAGGCCGACAAGGGCACCACGCGCAAGGTGCTGTGGAAGCTCTTCGACGGCGCCCTGGTCGAGTCGGTGCTCATGCGCTACCCCGACCGCGCGACCATGTGCGTGTCCAGCCAGGCCGGCTGCGGCATGGCCTGCCCGTTCTGCGCCACCGGTCAGGGCGGCCTGCAGCGCAACATGAGCACCGCCGAGATCGTCGAGCAGGTCGTCGCCGGCGCCCGGTCGCTGGCCCGTGGCGAGGTGCCGGGCGGCCCGGGCCGGGTCTCCAACGTGGTCTTCATGGGCATGGGGGAGCCGCTGGCCAACTACAAGGCGGTCATCGGCGCCGTTCGCCGGCTCACCGACCCCACCCCCGACGGGCTCGGCATGTCCGCGCGCGGCGTCACCGTCTCCACCGTCGGCCTGGTGCCGCGCATCAAGCAGCTGGCCACCGAGGGCATCCCGGTCACGCTGGCGCTGAGCCTGCACGCCCCCGACGACGAGCTGCGCAACGAGCTGGTCCCGATCAACACCCGCTTCTCCGTGGCCGAGACCGTCGACGCCGCCTGGGAGTACGCCCGCACCACCAAGCGCCGCGTCTCCATCGAGTACGCCATGATGCGCGGCATCAACGACCAGGCCTGGCGCGCCGACCTGCTCGCCGACGTCCTCAACGCCCGCGGTGACTGGGGCTGGGTGCACGTCAACCTGATCCCGCTCAACCCCACGCCGGGCAGCAAGTGGACCGCCTCCGACCCCGCCGACGAGCGTGAGTTCGTCCGCCGGCTGGAGGCCAAGGGGATCCCGACGACGGTCCGCGACACCCGCGGCTCCGACATCGACGGCGCCTGCGGGCAGCTCGCGGCCACCGAGTAGGCCGGCGAGCGGGTTCCACGGACGTTCACCTGAGCGTCCCGGACACCCCACCCCACGCTTCCCCGGAGGTCCGCTCGCGGCCCCACCGTGAGGGTCATGACGATCCTGCACGCACCCCGCCCCACCGGCAGCGACCGGCTGCGGGTGCTGGTGGTCTCCGAGTCCTTCCTCCCGCAGGTCAACGGGGTGACCAACTCCGTGCGCCGGGTGCTGGAGCACCTGGCCGCCGAGGGCCACGTGGCCGAGCTGGTCGCACCCACCGGCCCGGCGTCGTACGCCGGCTTCCCGGTGACCGTGGCGCGCGGCGCCAGCCTGCCGTTCTACCGCGACTTCCGCATCGGCCTGGAGACACGGCGACGACTGCGGTTCGTGATGCAGCGCTTCCGGCCCGACGTCGTGCACCTGGCCTCCCCGGCCACGCTCGGGCACCAGGCGGCCCTGGTCGCGCAGGAGCTCGGCATCCCGGCGGTCGCGGTCTACCAGACCGACCTGGTCGGCTTCGCGCTGCGGTACGGCATCGCCGGCGGTCCCCGCGCGATGGCCCGGCTGACCACCCGGATCCACGGCCGGGTGGCGCGCACCCTGGCGCCCTCCAGCGCCAGCATGCGCCAGCTCGCCGACCTCGGCGTGGCCGACACCCACCTGTGGCCGCGGGGCGTGGACCTCGAGGCGTTCCACCCCGGGCGCCGCGACGACGCCGTGCGCGACCGGATCGCTCCCGACGGGCGGCTGCTGGTCGGGTACGTCGGCCGGCTGGCCGCCGAGAAGGAGCTGGACCTCCTCGTGCACCTGCACGCCGACCCGCGCTTCCGCCTGGTCCTGGTCGGCGGTGGGCCGGAGGAGGGCCGGCTGCGTCGGCTCCTGCCCGACGCCCACTTCGCGGGGGTGCTCCACGGCGCGGAGCTGGGGGCGGTCTACGCCTCGCTCGACGTGTTCGTGCACACCGGGCGGCACGAGACCTTCTGCCAGTCCGCCCAGGAGGCGCTGGCCTCCGGCGTCCCGGTGGTGGCGCCGCGCAGCGGCGGCCCCGTCGACGTGGTCGCCGACGAGGTGGCCGGCTTCCTCTACAGCCCCGGCGACGTCGGCGAGCTGGGCGGCTTCGTGGACCGCCTCGTGGACGACGCGCTCCTGCGGCGCCGCGTCTCGCGCGCGGCGCGGCTCAGCGTGGCCGACCGGTCGTGGCGTGCGGTCAACGACGCCCTGGTCGATCACTACCGCGAGGTCAGCGGCGTCCCGGCACGCGCGGGGCTGCTCGCGGGCTGAGCCGGCCTCAGACCAGCAGCGCCGCGGCCTCCTCGACGGTGTCGACGAGGTGCACCGAGTCGGCCATCGCGCGCTCGGCGGCCAGCGCCTGCAGCAGCGGCCACGCAGGCAGGGTGCGGGTCCAGTGCTCGACCCCGACCAGCACCATCGGGGCCACGTCGCCGGCGTCGGCGTAGTAGTTCTCGCAGGCGTCCTGGAAGACCTCCTGCACCGTTCCCGCGGCGCCCGGCAGGAAGACGATGCCGGCATCGCAGACCTCCAGCAGGATCGCTTCGCGGGTGGCGTTGCGGAAGTACTTCGCGATGGCCGTGGCGAAGACGCCCGGCGGCTCGTGGCCGTAGTGCCAGGTCGGGATCGCGAGGTTCTCGCGCGGATCGCCGAAGCGGTCGCAGATCGCGAACGCCGAGCCGGCCCACGCATCGACCGACGGGCGGTACGACGGCACGCGGGCCAGCTCGGCGACGGCCTCGTCCACCGCCGCAGCCGGGTGCGCCGCGAGCCGGGCGCCGAGGTTGGCCGCCTCCATCGCCCCGGGGCCACCGCCGGTGGCCACGGTGAGCCCGTCCCCGAGCAGGTGGCCGAGCCGGGCGGCGTCGGTGTAGGTGGCGTCGCCCCGCCGCGCCGCGTGCCCGCCCATCACGCCGACGACCCGGTGCTCGGCCCGCCAGGTGTCCAGGGCGAGGTCGATCGCGTGGTCGTGCAGCGTGCGGGCGAGCGCGGCCTCGTCGGCCGAGGAGCCCGGGGGCAGGTCCTGGGACCACGCGTAGGCGCGACCGTCGAGCGAGTCGGTCCACCGGGGCGCGTCGTAGAGCTCGGCCGCGGTGTAGAGCCTCTGCCGGCGTACGTCGACCGGGACGTCGGGGTCGCTGAGCCGGGGCAGGACCACGGCGCCGTCGGCCTCGGCGCCGCGCACGACCTCCTCGTCGAAGTCGCACCCCAGGAACGTCGCGCCCTCGAGGTCGTGGCCGGCCAGCAGGTCGCGACGACCCCGCAGGTCCACGTGGCGCACCCGCCACCCCGACAGGTGGCGCACCCCCTCGCCGAGCCGGCGCTCGAGCTCGGCGAGGGTGGTGACGTCGACGGTGTGGCCACGGGTGCGTCTCACGACCGAGACCCTACGTGCGGGTCGCGGACCCGGTCAGAACGCGTGCGCCAGCAGCTCGGCGTACAGGTCGAGCTCGTCGACCTCGAGGCCGCGTGCCCGGAACCAGGTGCACATGTTGCGGCAGTCGCGCAGCAGGAAGTCCATCCCGTTGACGTTGCCGACCAGGTCCACCATCTGCGGCAGGTCGATGATCACCAGGCGCTCGCCGGCCGCCAAGGTGTTGTACGGCGACAGGTCGCCGTGCACCAGCCCGGCCTGCACCATCGTGGCCATCGCCTCGCGCAGCTGCTCGAACCACGACCCGAGCAGGTCGGCGTCGGGACGGGTCTGCGCCAGTCGCGGGGCGGTCTCCTCGCCGTCGGGGCCCTCGATGCTGATCCACTCCATCAGCACCTCGGTCCCGTCGACCTGCACGGGGTAGGGGACCGGCAGGCCGAGCGACCAGAGCCGGCTGAGCGCCTGGAACTCCGCCCAGGCCCACTGCCCGGCGGCGACGCTGCGTCCGTAGGCGGACTTCTTGGCCATCGCACGGTTGTCGCGGGTGTTCCGGACCGCCCGGCCCTCGGTGTAGGCCGCCGAGCGGTGGAAGGAGCGCTGCTCCTCGCCGCGGTAGCGCTTGGACACCAGCACGACCGACTCGCCCACCGCGTCGGAGCCCGGCACGGCGCGCTCGAGCAGGAACGCGTCGGCCTCCTTGCCGGTCTTGAGGACACCGAGCTCGGTGTCGATGGCGGCCTGCGAGGTCACGACCCAGTCGGGTCGGGGCTCGGGTCCGCGGGCCAGGGGCTCGACGTCGAGCCAGGTGCTCCAGCGCTGGCTGGTGTCGTCGATCTCGTCGCTGTCGCGGAAGTCGAAGACGAAGGCCGGGTCGATGCCGGCGTACTGCTGGGGGTGCTGCTCAGGGTGACGGGACGACGTCCCGTGAGGTGTGGTCACTGCGGGTGCTCCGGTGCGTGAGGAGGGGGTGGTCTGCAGGCAGGCCCAGGACAGTCATGGACATGTCACGCTCCTTCACGCTCGGGCGGCGCGGTGCCGCTCAGGTCGGCGCCCGGGTGGGCGCCGAGGACATGGTGGCGCCGGGTGGACCCTGGGCGCCACCGAATTAGCGTGGGTCCCAGGTCGGGCCGGGGGCCCCGCGCAGCCGCACCGACAGGCAGGTCACGCACCCCTCGAGCTTCTCCAGCTCCCCGATGTCGACGGCCACCACCCGCAGGCCGCGCTCCTCGAACCGGGCCCGGGTCCGTGGGGCGGCGCTCGACATCAGCACCGTCGACTCGTCGAGCACCACCACGTGGCAGCCCGGCTCCTCGGGGACCGACTCGTAGCGCTCCCACACGCTCGCGTCGTCGACGACCGGGTCCCACCCGATGACGGTGCCGTCGGGGAGCGCGGTCACCGCGGACTTCAGGTGCAGCACCTTCGCGAGGGGTACGCCGACGACGACCGCCCCGAGCGGCGCGAGGTGCGTGCGGAGCTGGTCGACGGCGCCCGGCGTCGTACGCCCTCCGAGGCCGACCCAGACGGTGCCGTCGTGCTTGAGCACGTCGCCGCCGTCGAGGGTCTCGGGCGCCTCGATGTGCTCGATGCGGTAGCCGAGCCCGCGCAGCTCCTGCTCGGTGCCGGCGGTCTCGGGCTTGCGCTCGTCGGCGCCGGGGCGGCTGATCACCGCGACGTCGCCGTAGACCACGACGGTGTCCTCGACGAAGACAGCGTCGGGGCAGTCGTCGGCCGGCGGCACCTCGATGGTGCGCCAGCCCTCGGCGTGCAGGGCGTCGACGTAGCCCTGCCACTGGCGCAGCGCCAGGTCGGGGTCGACGGGTGACCGCTCGAGGTGGGTCACCAGACCCTCGGCGACGCGGGGGCCGGGGCGACGGACGAGCGCGAGCTTCCTCATGGCGCCATCCTCACACCCGACCGTGCGCCGCGGGGTCAGCCCAGCAGCGGGGCGACGGCACGGGCGACGAGCGAGGGCCGACCGGTGAGCCGCTCCTCGGCGTCGGCGAGCACCGTGGCGCGCAGCCCTGCGTTGATGCCCAGCCAGCGCAGCGGCTCGGGCTCCCAGTGCGGCGAGGCATGCCCGACCCAGGCGAGACGAGTCAGGTCGGTGTCCCGGCCGAGCACGAGGTCGCGCAGCGTGCGGCCCGCGAGGTTGGTGGTCGACAGCCCGTCACCGACGTACCCGCCGGCGTGCGCGAGCCCGGTGCGCCGGTCGAGCCCGACCGAGGCGCACCAGTCGCGCGGGATGCCGAGGGGTCCGCCCCAGGCGTGCTCGACACGCACCCCGCGCAGCACCGGGAACATCTCGTGCAGCGTGCCCAGCAGCCGTGCGAAGACCCGGGGGTCGCGGTCGTGGGCGGGGTGGACGCGCGACCCGAGGTGGTACGGCGCGCCGCGGCCGCCGAAGACCATCCGGCCGTCGGCGGTGCGCTGGCCGTAGACGATGAGGTGGCGGTGGTCGCTGAACGTCTCGCGCTCGCGCAGCCCGATCCGCTCCCAGGTCGCCTCGGGCAGCGGCTCGGTGGCGATGACCAGGGAGTAGACCGGGGCCAGGGCCCGGCGCAGCCCGGGCAGCCGGGGCGTCCAGGCCTCGGTGGCGCGGACGACGACGTCGGCGCGCAGGGTGCCGCGGTCGGTGCGGACCCGGCCGGGCTCCACCGCCAGCGCCGTGGTGCCCTCGTGGATCGTCACGCCGCGTCGCTCCACGGCGCGGGCCAGGCCGCGGACCAGGCGCACGGGGTGCAGCGCGGCGCAGTCGGGCGTGTACGTCGCCCCCACCGTCCCGGCGGCGTCCAGGCGTGCCCGGGCGGCGCCGGCGTCGAGGAGCGCCAGCTCGGTCTCGGGGCGACCCCAGGTGCGGGCGTGCTCGACCTCGGCCCGGGCCCGGGCGAGCTGGGCGGCGCCGCGGGCCAGCACCACCGTGCCGCCCTTGGCGGCCCGGGCGTCGATCCCCTCGGCTGTTGCGGCGCGCAGCACCTCGTCGACCGTGGCCCGCATCGCCCGGTGCTGGGCCAGGGCGGCGTCCCGCCCGTGGTCGCGGGCCAGAGAGTCGGCGGAGGCGGGGAAGAGGGCGGAGCACCACCCGCCGTTGCGGCCCGACGCGCCGTACCCGGCGACCTGCGACTCCACGACGGTGACCCGCAGGGTGGGGTCGGCCTCGGCGAGGTAGTGGGCGGTCCACAGGCCGGTGAGGCCGGCGCCGACGACCGCGACGTCGGCGTCGCGGTCACCGGGCAGCGGCGGCCGCGGCGCCCAGTCCTCCTCGGCGCTCGCGTGCCACAGCGAGAGCCGGGCGACCTCGCTCAGCGCACGCCCCAGGAGTAGGTCTGCTTGCGCAGCTTGAGGTACATGAAGGTCTCGGTGGCCACGACGCCCGGGATGTTGCGGATCCGGTGGGAGATCAGGTCCAGCAGCGCTTCGTCGCTCTCGCAGACGACCTCGGCGAGCAGGTCGTAGGAGCCGGCGGTGATGACGACGTAGTCGATCTCCTCGAGCTCGGCCAGCGCGTCGGCGACCGGCTCGAGCTGGCCGGTGCAGCGCACGCCGACCATGGCCTGGCGGGCGAAGCCCAGCTCGAGGGGGTCGGTGACGGCCACGACCTGCATGACGCCGCTGTCCACGAGCCGCTGGACCCGCTGGCGCACGGCGGCCTCGGAGAGACCGACCACCTTGCCGATGGCGGCGTAGGAGCGTCGGCCGTCCTGCTGGAGCTGCTCGATGATCGCCTTGGACACCTCGTCGAGGTTCAGGCCGGTGCGCTCCTGCTTCCTGGTCATGCCGCGCACCGTACCGTCCTGGGCGCCCTTCGCGCGTGGTGCGGCGACATCCGGACAAGGGATTTCGTTGCACTTCTGTTTCCAGACCACGGTTTCCCTTGTTCGATCGGTCGTAGGCTGCGACGATCCACATTCAGCCCATGGGTGACGCCCGTCCGCGACACCCGTCAGCGATGGAGGTCGACCGATGCCCCTGGAACCCTTCCGCCCCCTTCCGCCCCACCGGGTGGGCCGCCGCTCGCTGCTGCGCGGCGCCGGCCTCGGCGCGCTGGCCCTGGGCGCCCCCTCGCTGCTGGCCTCCTGCGGCACCGAGTCCCAGGTGCAGACCACGGAGAGCTGCACCTCCACCGACCTCTCGGACACCGAGAAGATGCTGGTCTTCTCCAACTGGCCGGAGTACATCGACGTCAAGGGCAAGAAGATGCCCACGCTCGACGCCTTCGAGGCCGAGTCGGGCATCAGCGTCACCTACAACACCGACATCAACGACAACAACGAGTTCTTCGGCAAGGTCAAGGACCAGCTCGGCAGCTGCGAGCCGATCGGGCGCGACATCGTGACCATGACCGACTGGATGGCCGCCCGGATGATCAGCCTGGGCTGGATGCAGGAGCTGGACAAGGACGCGATGCCCAACGTCGCGGCCAACCTCAAGAGCGACCTGCGCTCGCCCACCTGGGACCCCGACCGCTCCTACAGCGTCCCGTGGCAGTCCGGGCTCACCGGCATCGCCTACAACGCCAAGTACACCGGGGAGGTCGGCTCCTTCGAGGAGCTGATGACGCGCAGCGACCTGAAGGGCAAGGTCAGCCTGCTCAGCGAGATGGGCGACACGATGCTGTTCATGCTGCTGCTCGAGGGGGCGGACCCCGAGGAGTTCAGCCAGGACCAGTGGGGCTCTGCCCTGGAGCGGCTCGAGGGCTACGTGAAGTCCGGGCAGGTCCGCCGCTTCACCGGCAACGACTACATCCGCGACCTCAACGCCGGCAACGTCGTGGCCTGCGAGGCGTGGTCGGGCGACGTCATCGCCATGCAGTACGACAACCCCGACATCAAGTGGGTCGTGCCCGAGGAGGGCCTCTCCCTGTGGTCGGACAACATGATGGTGCCCAACCGCGCCGACCACCGGGCCAACGCCCAGGCGCTGATGGACCACTACTACCAGCCCGAGGTCGCCGCGACCCTCGCCGCGTGGGTCAACTACATCTGCCCCGTCGACGGGGCCCAGGAGGCCATGGAGTCGATCGACCCCTCGCTGGTCGACAACGAGCTGATCTTCCCCAGCGAGGAGTTCCTCTCCGGGGCCTACGGCTTCATGGAGCTGGACGAGAAGACCCGTCAGCAGTACGACAAGGACTTCGCCCGGGTGATCGGCGCGTGAGCGTGGCCACCTCGTCGGACCCCGCGCAGCCCGGCGCGGCCGCCGCGGCCGCCGCGGGGACCCCCGGCACCGGTGAGGACCTCGTCCTGACCGGGGTGACCAAGCGCTTCGCCACGTTCACCGCGGTCGACGACCTCGACCTCACCGTGCCGCAGGGCTCGTTCTTCGCGCTGCTGGGCCCCTCGGGCTGCGGGAAGACCACGACGCTGCGGATGGTCGCGGGCCTGGAGGAGCCCACCGAGGGCAGCATCCGGCTCGGGCAGCAGGACATCACCCGCCTCAAGCCCTACAAGCGCCCGGTCAACACCGTCTTCCAGAGCTACGCGCTCTTCCCGCACCTCACGATCGCCGACAACGTCGCCTTCGGGTTGCGGCGCCGCGGCCGCAAGCAGGTCGCCGAGGACGTACGCCGCATGCTGGAGCTGGTCGAGCTCGGCGACCTGGCCGGGCGCCGGCCGGCCCAGCTCTCCGGCGGACAGCAGCAGCGCGTCGCGCTGGCCCGTGCACTGATCAACCAGCCGCAGGTGCTGCTGCTCGACGAGCCGCTCGGCGCGCTGGACCTCAAGCTGCGCCGGCAGATGCAGATCGAGCTCAAGCGGATCCAGACCGAGGTCGGGCTCACCTTCGTCCACGTCACCCACGACCAGGAGGAGGCCATGACGATGGCCGACACCGTCGCGGTGATGAACGCCGGTCGCATCGAGCAGCTCGGCTCCCCCGAGGAGCTCTACGAGAGCCCGGCGACCACCTTCGTGGCCAACTTCCTGGGCCAGTCCAACCTGGTCTCCGGGCGGGTCTCCGGACGCGACGGCGACCGGCTGGTGCTCGACGTGCACGGCCACCGGGTCGCCGCCAGCGGCGACCGGGCCGCCCCCGGGGCCGCCGACGGCGACGTGTGGGTGGGCGTGCGCCCGGAGAAGGTCGTGGCCACCGCCTCCGGCACCCCCGGTCCCGACGGCTGCGGCACGCTGCCCGGCGGCACCGTCACCGACGTCTCGTTCGTCGGCGTCAGCACCCAGTACCTCGTGCGGATGCCGTGGGGGCAGGAGCTGACGGTCTTCGCCCAGAACGACGGCTCCGCGGCCCGGCTGGTCCACGGCGCCCCCGTCGACCTGCACTGGCGCCCTGAGCACACCTTCCTGCTCGACGCCGCCCAGGACGCCCGCGCCGGAGTGCAGCGGGAGGGGGAGTGAGCGCCGCCGGACACCTGCCCGGGGGCGAGCCGGCGACCGACGTACCCGCCGCCGTGCCCGCCGCGCAGGGCCGGCGACGCGGTCTCGCGGGCTACCTCCTGCTGCTGCCCGGCGGGGCCTGGCTCGCGCTGTTCTTCGTGGTCCCCACGCTCACCCTGGTCGCCACCAGCCTCTACGACCCGGCCGGGTCGCTGCAGCTGGGCTACCAGATGACCTGGCACTGGCAGAACTACCTCGAGTCGATCAGCGACTACTCACCGCAGCTGGTGCGCAGCCTGCTCTACGCGCTCAGCGCGACCGTGGCGTGCATGCTGCTCGGATATCCGCTGGCCTACGCGATCGCCTTCAAGGCCGGGAGGTTCAAGAACCTCATGCTGGTCGCGGTCATCGCCCCGTTCTTCACCAGCTTCTTGGTGCGCACGCTGTCGTGGCAGTACATCCTCGGCGACAACGAGGCGGTGGTCTCGGTGCTGCGGACCCTGCACGTCCTCGGGCCCGAGGGGCACCTGCTGGCGACCCCGTTCGCGGTCGTCACCGGCATCACCTACAACTTCCTGCCGTTCATGGTGCTGCCGCTCTACGCCTCGCTCGAGAACATCGACGGCCGGCTCGTGGAGGCGGCGGCCGACCTGTACTCCTCGCCGTTCACCGCGTTCCGCACGGTCACGCTGCCGCTGTCGATGCCCGGCCTGGTCGCCGGCACGCTGCTGACCTTCATCCCCGCCGCGGGCGACTACATCAACGCCGAGCTGCTGGGGAACCCGACGACCCGCATGGTCGGCAACGAGATCCAGGACCTCTTCGCCGCCGGCGACTACCCGACCGCCTCGTCGCTGTCGGTGACGCTGATGGCCGCGATCGTGGTGCTGGTCTTCGTCTACGTACGCCGGGCCGGCACCGAGGAGCTGGTGTGAGCGCCGTGACGAGCCGGACCGCGGCGACGAGGCGCGCCCCGGCGCGACCGGGGCCGGCGGCACGGGTCGGGCGCTGGCTCGCCGACCACCTGCTGCTCGGGCTCGGTCTGCTGGTGCTGCTCTACATGTGCGTGCCGGTCTTCGTGGTGGTGCTGATGTCGTTCAACGACCCGGCCAGCCGCAACTCCTACAGCTTCGACGGGTTCACGCTGGCCAACTGGACCGACATCTGCGGGCCCTACCAGCTGTGCGACTCGCTGGTGACCAGCCTGCAGATCGGGTTGCTGGCGACGCTGGTGGCCACGCTGCTCGGCACCCTGATGGCCTTCGCGATGGTGCGGCACCGCTTCCGCGGCCGGGGCACCGCCAACGTCGTGATCTTCCTGCCGATGGCCACCCCCGAGGTCGTGATGGGCTCCTCGCTGCTGGCGCTCTTCGTCAACGCCGGCTTCTCCGGGGTGCTGGGCTTCTGGACGATCTTCGTGGCCCACGTGATGTTCTGCCTGTCCTTCGTCGTGGTCACCGTCAAGGCGCGGCTGACCGGCCTGGACCCGCGGCTGGAGCAGGCGGCGATGGACCTCTACGCCAACGAGTGGCAGACGTTCTGGCGGGTCAGCTTCCCGCTGGTGTTCCCGGGCATCCTGGGCGCGGCGCTGCTGTCGTTCTCGCTGTCCTTCGACGACTTCATCATCACCAACCTCAACGCCGGCCAGACCGTCACCTTCCCGATGTTCGTGTGGGGCGCCGCCCAGCGCGGCATCCCGCCGCAGATCAACGTCATCGGGACGATCATGTTCCTGCTGGCGCTGCTCGCGGTCGGGTTCGGCGAGCTCGCCAGCCGCCGGCGCCAGGGCCGGTGAGCCGCACCGCCGCCGCGGCGGCGCTGGCCGACGCCGCCCCGCGCACCTACTGGCTCGACGACCCCGCGCGACCGGCGCCGCTGCCGTCGCTGCGCGGACGGGTGGAGGTCGACCTGCTGGTGGTCGGCGGCGGTTACACGGGGTTGTGGGCGGCGCTCGAGGCCCGGCGCCGTCACCCCGACCGGTCGGTGCTGCTCGTCGAGGCCGGCGAGTGCGGGGGCCAGGCGTCGGGGCGCAACGGCGGCTTCGCCTCCGCCAGCCTCACGCACGGCTTCGGCAACGGTCTGGAGCGCTGGCCCGAGGAGCTCGCCGAGCTCGACCGGCTGGGGGAGCGCAACCTGGCCGAGATCGGCGAGACCGTCGCGGCACTCGGGATCGACTGCGACTGGCAGCCCACCGGTGAGCTCACGGTGGCGACCAGGCCCCACCACTTGGCCGAGCTGGCCGGGCTGCAGGAGGCCATGCGCGCGCACGGGGCCGACGGCGTACGGCTGCTGGAGGGGGAGGAGACGCGCGCGCTGCTGGACTCCCCGACCTACCTCGGTGCACTGCACGACCCCACCGGCACGACCCTGGTGGAGCCGGCACGGTTGGCGTGGGGGCTGCGCGAGGCGTGCCTGGACGCCGGGGTGCGGGTGCACGAGCGGACCCGGGCCACGGGGCTGGAGCGCGCCGGTGCCGCGGTGGAGGTCGGGACGCTCGGTCCGGAGGGCGCGGGCACGGTGCGGGCGCGGCAGGTGGTGCTGGCGACCAACGCGTTCCCGCCGCTGCTGCGCCGGCTGCGGCTGATGACGGTGCCGGTCTACGACCACGTGCTGATGACCGAGCCGCTCACCGCCGAGCAGCGACGCGCGATCGGCTGGGAGGGCCGCCAGGGGGTCGGCGACGCGGCCAACCTCTTCCACTACTACCGGCTGACCCGCGACGACCGGATCCTGTGGGGCGGGTACGACGCGGTCTACCACCACGGCTCGCGCATCGATGCCTCGCTGGAGCAGCGCGACGCGACCCACCGGCTGCTGGCCGAGCACTTCCTGGAGACCTTCCCGCAGCTGGAGGGCATCCGGTTCACCCACCGCTGGGGCGGGGTCATCGACACCTGCACCCGGTTCACCGCGTTCTTCGGCACCGCCGTCGGCGACCGGGTCGGGTACGCCCTGGGCTACACCGGTCTCGGTGTCGCGGCCTCCCGGTTCGGCGCCCAGGTGGTGCTGGACCTGCTGGACGGTGCCGACACCGAGCGCACCCGGGTGCGGATGGTCCGCGAGAGGCCGCTGCCCTTCCCGCCCGAGCCGCTGCGCCGGGTCGGTATCGACCTGACCCGCTGGTCGCTGGCCCGCGCCGACGCGCGCGGCGGACGGCGCAACCTGTGGTTGCGCGGCCTGGATGCCGCCGGCCTGGGCTTCGACTCCTGACCCGCCCTTGTCCCCTTCGGAGAGGAACACCATCGTGAGCACCCTGATCCCGCACTGGCGCGACGGAGCCCGCTGGCCGGGCGCGGCCTCCCGCACCGGCGACGTGCACGACCCGGCGACCGGCCGGGTCGCCGCGCAGGTGTCGTTCGCCTCCGCCGAGGAGGTCGACGCCGTGGTGCGCGAGGCCCGGGTGGCCGGCCGGGCGTGGGCGGAGGCGTCGCTGAGCCGGCGTACGTCGGTGCTGTTCGCGTTCCGCGAGGCGCTGGTGCGCCGGCGCCACGACATCGCGGCCGCCATCACCGCCGAGCACGGCAAGGTCCTCGACGACGCGTTGGGGGAGGTGCAGCGGGGGCTGGAGGTCGCGGAGTTCGCGTGCGGCGCCCCGCACCTGCTGAAGGGCTCGTTCTCCGACGGGGTCTCGAACGGGGTGGACGTGCACTCGCTGCGCCAGGCGCTGGGCGTGGTGGCGGTGGTCTCGCCGTTCAACTTCCCGGCGATGGTGCCGCTGTGGTTCGTGCCGGTGGCGATCGCGTGCGGCAACGCGGTGGTGCTCAAGCCGAGCGAGAAGGACCCGTCGGCGTCGCTGCTGCTGGCGCAGTGCTGGGCGGAGGCGGGTCTGCCGGCGGGCGTCTTCACTGTCCTTCACGGCGACAAGGAGGCGGTGGACGCGCTGCTGGAGCACCCGGAGGTGGCGTCGGTGTCGTTCGTCGGCTCGACGCCGGTGGCGCGCTACGTCTACGAGACGGGCACGCGGCACGGCAAGCGGGTGCAGGCCCTGGGTGGGGCGAAGAACCACATGGTGGTGCTGCCGGACGCGGACCTCGACGAGGTGGCGGACGCGGCGGTCTCGGCGGGCTTCGGCTCGGCGGGGGAGCGGTGCATGGCGATCTCGGTCGTGGTCGCGGTCGACCCGGTGGGGGACGAGCTGGTCGAGCGGATCGCCGCTCGGATGGCGGGGCTGCGCACCGGCGACGGGCGTCGCGGCTGCGACATGGGCCCGCTGGTGACCGGCGCGCACCGGGACAAGGTGGCCTCCTACGTCGCGGCCGGGGTGGAGGCGGGCGCGTCGCTGGTGGTGGACGGCCGGGAGGTGGTCCCGGACGGGGACGAGAACGGTTTCTGGCTGGGGCCGACGCTCTTCGACCACGTGGCGCCGGGGGTGCCGGTCTACGACGAGGAGATCTTCGGGCCGGTCCTGTCGGTGGTGCGGGCCGCGTCGTACGACGAGGCGCTGGCGCTGGTCAACGCGAACCCCTACGGCAACGGCACGGCGATCTTCACCGGCGACGGTGGCGCGGCCCGGCGGTTCCAGCGCGAGGTGGAGGTCGGCATGGTCGGCGTCAACGTCCCCATCCCGGTGCCGATGGCCTACTACTCCTTCGGCGGGTGGAAGGCGTCGCTCTTCGGTGACACCCACGCGCACGGCATGGAGGGCGTCCACTTCTTCACCCGCGGCAAGGTCGTCACCACCCGCTGGCCGGACCCCGCCTCGCGGCCCGGCATCGACCTGGGGTTCCCACAGCACCGCTGAGTCGTGGCTGCCGGGTGCCTTTCGGCGTGTCCGGCCGGGCGCGGTCGGCGCATGCTCAACGACGCGGCACACGGTGCGTCGGCGACCGGTGCGCGAGGCCCCGTGGGAGCGTGGGCGTCCTCGGGAAAGGACGGCCACGGTGACCGACTACGACGACTTCGCGGTGGCGTACGCGCGCAGCAACGAGTCCAACCTCTTCAACGCCCACTACGCGCGCCCGGAGGTGGTCCGGCTGCTGGGTGACCTGAGGGGACGACGGGTCCTGGACG
This sequence comes from Nocardioides marinus, assembly GCF_013408145.1. Lineage (NCBI taxonomy): Bacteria > Bacillati > Actinomycetota > Actinomycetes > Propionibacteriales > Nocardioidaceae > Nocardioides > Nocardioides marinus. The sequence continues at coordinate 2,379,179 of NZ_JACBZI010000001.1, read as the reverse complement.
TGGGGTGCGGCTCCGGCACGTTGACCGAGTCGCTCGTGGAGCAGGGCGCCGTGGTGACTGGGTCGGACCGCAGTGCCGCGATGGTGGAGCTGGCTCGTGAGCGGCTCGGCGACCGCGCCGAGCTCGACGTCGTCGACCTGAGCTCCCCGCTTCCCTACGCCGACGCGTCCTTCGACGACGCCGTCGCCTGCCTGGTCCTGCACTACGTCCAGGACTGGTCGGCTCCGTTGGCGGAGCTGCGTCGCGTCCTGCGGCCCGGTGGCCGGGTGGTCGTGGTGGTGAACCACCCCACGGCGCACGCGGTCGTCTATCCGGACGCCGACTACTTCGCGACCAGGGAGTACTCCGAGGACTACGAGTTCGACGGCCGCACCGTCTGGCTCACGTTCTGGCACCGCCCCCTCCACGCCATGTCCGACGCTTTCACCGAGGCGGGCTTCAGGATCGGCACCATCAGCGAGCCGCCCCCGGCCCCGGGCACCCCGGTCGAGCTGCTGCCGCCCGGCCTCGAGCCGGGGCGCAGCTTCATCTGCTTCCTGTTCATGGTCCTGGAAGCGGTCTGACGGTCGTGCGGTCTCCGTGCCCGTGATCGGGACGCCCAGTCGCGGCGCTAGGACGCAGTTCCGAACGATCGTCATCGCGGCATGAGCGGACGTTTGCGCCGTAGCCTTCACAGCGTGTTCCCGTCACCGCGAGCCGCCATGGACGACGCGCTGAAACGCGTGCTGGTCGTCGAACTCCGACGCCGTGGCTTCACCGGCAGTCTCCCGCACTTCCGTCGCCGTGATGCGGGACGCATTAGCCTTCTCAGCGTTCAGCACTTCTCTAGCGGAGGCAGTTTCGTAGTCGAGGTCGCTGCCTGCCCTCCGGCTGGGCACGTGACCTCATGGGGTGCAGACGTGGCCCCGTCAAAAGTGACGGCACGCGATATCAACGACCCGCGACCCCGTCTCGGAACCCGAACTTCCTGGGTTTGGTGACCACTGGTTCGTCTACGGGCCCCGCAACTACGAGACCGACGGCCAGACCGTCTTGCCCGACTCTCACTACGTCGCTGTCGCAGAGGACGTGGTGGTCCTCCTCGACCAAGCAGAAGCCTTTTGGTCGACCACGCCTGTGTGACCGCTCATCGGCATGACGGTGCACTCGCCTGTGCGCCGCGTGGCGGAGCTAGGAAGCGGCGCGGAGACCCGCGTCGTGCAGCCGCTCAGCCCGCAGGAGTCGTGGCGGGAAGCCCTCTGATCGCCCATGATCGCGGAGGGTTCGGTGCACCAGGTGCACCGAACCCTCCGCGTTGATGACCTGCGTCTACCTGGGCGGTAGGACTTGCTTCCGTGTGCCGACCACGACGAAGGTCACGGTTGGATCACGACTCCCGGTGGGGGTGTGGATCGGCCTGTTCTGGGGGGCCGGAATGTCGGTGGCGTGGTGTGTGCTGAGGTATGGCGGTTCTCGGGCAGCAGCACCCTCTCGACAAGGTGGTCGAGAAGCTGGCTGGTGCCCTCGACGGCGGCCACGCTGCGTCCCTGATCGGGCTGGACCAGGCTGCGACCGCGAACCTGCTGCGCGGGCTGGCGCAGGTGGCCTCTCGGCTGGATGCGTTGACCGCGACGGTGCTGGCGCACGCCACGAAGGTGCGGGTGGAGGAGACCAACGGCGCGACGACGACGGCGACGTGGTGGGCCGATGCCACCAACCGCAATCGCGCGACCGCGCACCGGGACGTGAAGCTCGCTGTGGCGCTCACTCGCCACGCCGCGCTGGCCGAGGCGCTCGCTGAGGGTCGGGTGAACACCGAGCAGGCCCACGCCATCGCCCGCGCCCTGGCAGACCTGGAGACCGACGGACCCGACGACCTCGACCCGGAGATCGTCACTCAGGCCGAGAAGCACCTTCTCGACTGCGCCGACGGGTTCGACGCCAAGCACCTGAAGGTCCTGGGTCGTCACGTGCTGACCGTGGTGGCGCCGGAGGTCGGGGAGGCGCACGAGGCGCAGCTGTTGGAGGACGAGGAGCGTCGTGCCGCCGAGAAGACCAGGCTGACGTTCGCCTCCGATGGTCACGGGATGGTGCACGGAAGGTTCTCGATCCCGACGCTGCACGGTGCGATGCTCGCGAAGGCGATCCAGGCGTTGACGTGGGCGAGGCAGGACCCGGCCGAGGTCCGCCAGATCCGGCCGACGCCGGTGGCTGCCGGTGCGGCGTTCACCGAGCTGCTGGAGCGGATCGACGCCAAGGACCTGCCCACGATCGGTGGTGTCGGGGCCACGGTGGTGGTCACGATGACCATCGACTCGCTGATGGGCGGCCTCGCGGGCGCGGCCCTGGACACCGGCGAGGTCATCTCCGCCAGCACGGCACGCCGGCTCGCCTGCGAGGCCGGCGTGATCCCGATGGTGCTGGGCGGTCAGTCGGAGGTCCTCGACGTCGGCCGTCGGCGCAGGTTCCACACGAAGGCCCAGCGGCTCGCGATCGCGCAGCGCGACAAGACCTGCGTCGTCGGCGGGTGTGATGCACCGCCGAGCAGGTGCCACGTCCACCACGTGATCCCGTGGTCCCAGGGTGGGGGCACCAGCGTGAAGGACGGGCGGTTGTACTGCTCGGCGCACCACGCGATGGTCCACGACCCGAAGCGGGCGGGAAGGTTGCGGACGTAGAACGCAGTGGGCAGGTTGCTCTTGTCTCACCGGGTCTCGACGCCCGCTCGTCGCTGGCGCTCCTCGCTGCTCGACCAGCCGTGCTCACCGGGTCTCGACGACGCTCGTCGCTGGCGCTCCTCGCTGCTCGACCAGCCGTGCTCACCGGGTCTCGACGACGCTCGTCGCTGGCGCTCCTCGCTGCTCGACCACCGGGATGCGCTGGCGCTCCTTCCTGCTCGACCGGCTGGCCTCAGAGCATCGAGGAGGCCTTGTCCAGGACCACCCGGAGGATCTGCTCGATCTCGTCGAAGTGGGACTGGTCGCAGATGAGCGGGGGAGCGAGCTGGACGACCGGGTCGCCGCGGTCGTCGGCGCGGCAGTAGAGACCCTCGGAGTAGAGCTGCTTGGAGACGAAGCCGAAGAGGATGCGCTCGCACTCCTCGTCGCTGAAGGACTCCTTGGTGGTCTTGTCCTTCACCAGCTCGATCCCGTAGAAGTACCCCTCGCCGCGGACGTCGCCGACGATCGGCAGGTCCAGCAGCCGCTCCAAGGTGGCGCGGAAGGCGTCCTCGTTGCTGCGGACGTGGTCGAGGACCTTCTCCTCCTCGAAGATCTGCAGGTTCTTCAGCCCGACCGCCGTGGAGACCGGGTGGCCGCCGAAGGTGTAGCCGTGGGCGAACATCTCCGCGCCCTGGCGGAACGGCTCCATCAGCCGGCGGCTGGCGATCATCGCGCCCAGCGGCGAGTAGCCCGACGTCAGTCCCTTGGCGCAGGTGATCATGTCGGGCTGGTAGTCGAAGCGCTCCGCGCCGAACATGTGGCCCAGCCGACCGAAGGCGCAGATGACCTCGTCGGAGACCAGCAGCACGTCGTACTCGTCGCAGATCTCCCGCACCCGCTGCCAGTAGCCCGGCGGCGGGGGGAAGCAGCCGCCGGCGTTCTGCACCGGCTCCAGGAACACCGCGGCCACGGTGTCGGGGCCCTCGGCCTCGATCGCCACCGCGATCTGGTCCGCGGCCCAGCGGCCGAACTCCTCCAGCGTGCCGCCGCCGAAGCCCGGGTGCAGCTCAGCGCGGTAGTAGTTGGTGTTCGGCACCCGGAACGTCGAGGGCACCAGCGGCTCGAACTGCTGCTTCAGCAGCGGCAGCCCCGTGATCGACAGCGCGCCCTGCGTGGTGCCGTGGTAGGCGATCGCCCGGGAGATCACCTTGTGCTTCATCGGCTTGCCGGTGAGCTTGAAGTAGTTCTTCGCCAGCTTCCACGCCGTCTCCACGGCCTCGCCGCCACCGCTGGTGAAGAACACGTGGTCCAGGTCGCCGGGCGCGTAGCCGGCGACCTTCTCGGCCAGCTCGATGGCCGTCGGGTGCGCGTAGGACCACAGCGGCATGAACGCCAGCTCCTTGGCCTGCGCCGCCGCCGTCTCCGCCAGGTCCTCACGACCATGGCCCAGCTGGCTCACGAACAGCCCCGCCAGCCCGTCCAGGTAGCGCTTGCCCTTCGCGTCCCACAGGTAGGCACCCTCCCCGCGCACGATCACCGGCACGTCGCCGTCGGCGTACTGCCCGTGCCGCGTGAAGTGCATCCACAGGTGGTCCTTGGCGGCCCGCTGGAGGTGGTCGTAGTCCGGGTGCATGCGCCCATGCTGACCGTCTCGTGACGGCAACGCAAGGGATTCCGTCGCGAAAGCGTAATTATGTGACGAAATCCGTTGTTGCAGACAGGATGCGTTGTCGGGTTCGCGTGCCCGGCTGGTAGGAATCGTCCCCATGGCGACCCTCTTCCGTGGCGGCACCCTCTTCGACGGCGAGCAGTACGCCGGAGTCGCCCAGGTCCTGGTGGCCGACGGCCGCATCGCCGCCGTCTCCACCGGCGACGCTGCCGAGCAGCCCCTCGACGCCCCGGCCGGCACCCGTGTCGTCGACCTCGAGGGCGGCCTGCTCGCGCCCGGCTTCGTCGACGCCCACGTCCACGTCGTCCAGGGCGGCCTCGAGCGGGTCCGCTGCGACCTGTCCGGCCTCGACGGCCGCGAGGCCTACCTCGCCGCCGTCCGCGAGTACGCCGCCGCCCACCCCGACCTGCCCTGGATCCAGGGTGGCGGCTGGGCGATGGCGGCCTTCCCCGGCGGCACCCCCACTGCCGCCGACCTCGACGCCGTGGTGCCCGACCGCCCCGTCGCCCTGCCCAACCGCGACCACCACGGCCTGTGGGTCAACAGCCGCGCCCTCGCCCTGGCCGGCATCGACCGGCACACCCCCGACCCGCCCGACGGCCGCATCGAGCGCGACGCCGCGGGCGAGCCCACCGGCACCCTCCACGAGGGCGCCATGCAGCTGGTCAGCCGCTTGCTGCCCGCCACCACCGACGCCGAGGCCGACGCCGCACTCGCCGCCGGCCAGTCCTACCTGCACTCGGTCGGTGTCGTGGGCTGGCAGGACGCCATCGTGGGGGAGTACGTCGGCATGGACGACCCCGGCCCGGCGTACCTGCGTGCCGCCCGCGCCGGCACCCTCGCCGGCCACGTCGTCGGCGCCCTGTGGTGGGACCGCGACCGCGGCCTCGAGCAACTGCCCGGCCTGCGCGAGCGGCGCGCGGAGTACACCCACGGACGGTTCCGTGCCACCAGCGTCAAGGTCATGCAGGACGGGGTCGCCGAGAACGGCACGGCCGCCCTCACCGAGCCCTACCTCGACCGGTGCGGCCACCCCACCGCCAACGCCGGTCACTCCTTCCTCGACCCCGTCCGGCTCGGTGAGGCTGTCCGCGCCCTGGCCGCCGACGGCTTCCAGGTCCACGTCCACGGGATCGGCGACCGCGGCGTGCGCGAGGCGCTCGACGCCTTCGCCGGCCTCGACGCCGCCGGCCGCGCGCTGCGCCATCACATCGCCCACCTCCAGCTCATCCACCCCGACGACGTCGCCCGGTTCGCCGTCCTCGGGGTCGCGGCCAACATCCAGGCGCTGTGGGCCTGCCTCGACGAGCAGATGGTCGACCTGACGCTGCCGTTCCTCGGGCCCGAACGTGCCACCTGGCAGTACCCCTTCGGCGACCTCCACCGCGCCGGAGCCCGGCTCGTCGCCGGCAGCGACTGGCCGGTCAGCACCCCCGACCCACTCGCGGCCGTCCACACCGCCGTCACCCGCACGGCGTACGGCGAGGCCGGCCCGGCCGGCACCGAGCCGTTCCTGCCCGCCCAGGCGCTGGACCTCGAGACCGCGTTCGCGGCGTACACCTCCGGCAGCGCCTGGATCAACGGTCGGGACGACGCCGGCCGGGTGCGCCCCGGGGCGGTGGCCGACCTCGTGGTGCTCGACCGTGACCCGTTCGCCGGCCCGGCCGAGCAGATCGGCGCCACCCGCGTCCGCAGCACCTGGATCGACGGTGCGCTCGTCCACGAAGCCTGAAGCCGGGTCACCCGGGTCACCCGGGTCACCCGGGTCACCCGGGTCACCCGGGCCACATCGTCGTCAGACCAACGTCATGCGACGGATTCCGCGCCGTTTCGGTCAGACGTCTACCGATTCCGTAGGTCCTTCACTAGTGTCGCCGACATGGCCGACACGACCTTCCGCAACGTCATCAACGGCGAGCTCGTCCCCGCCGCGTCCGGCGCGACCTACGACGTCATCGACCCCACGACCGGTGAGGTCTACGCCCAGGCGCCCGCCTCGGGCACCGAGGACGTCGACCGCGCGTACGCCGCCGCCGACGCCGCCTTCGAGGGTTGGGGCTGGGAGACCACCCCGCAGGACCGCGCCCGCGCGCTGCTCAAGCTCGCCGACGCGATCGAGGACCGCGTCGAGGAGCTGAACGCCGTCGAGTGCCGCGACACCGGCAAGCCGCTGGGGCTGACGATGGACGAGGAGATGCCCTACGCCAGCGACCACTTCCGGTTCTTCGCCGGCGCCTGCCGCGTCCTCGAGGGGCGCGCGGCGGGGGAGTACATGGCCGACCACACCTCGTGGGTGCGGCGCGAGCCGATCGGCGTCGTCGGCCAGGTGACGCCGTGGAACTACCCGCTGCTGATGATGATCTGGAAGATCGCACCCGCCCTGGCCGCCGGCAACACCGTCGTCCTCAAGCCCAGCGACACCACCCCGGCCAGCTCCACGCTGCTCGCCAAGATCGCCCAGGAGTTCCTGCCGCCCGGCGTCCTCAACGTCGTGTGCGGCAACCGTGACACCGGCCGCGCGCTGGTCTCCCACCCGACCCCGCAGATGGTCGCGATCACCGGCTCGGTGCGCGCGGGCATGGAGGTCGCCGGGTCCGCGGCCACCGACCTGAAGAAGGTCCACCTCGAGCTCGGCGGCAAGGCGCCGGTGATCGTCTTCGACGACGCCGACCTCGCCGCCGCCGCCGAGGGCATCGCGGGCGCCGCGCTCTTCAACGCCGGGCAGGACTGCACCGCCGCCACCCGCGTCCTCGCCGCCCCCGGCATCCACGACGACCTCGTCGCCGCGCTCGCGGAGGCCGCCCGGGGGATGCCCACCGGCATGCCCGACGCCGAGGGCACCTACTACGGCCCGCTCAACAACAGCAACCAGCTCGCCCACGTCACCGGGATGGTCGACCGGCTGCCCGACCACGCCGAGGTCGTCACCGGCGGCACCCGTCACGGCGAGGCCGGCTACTTCTACGAGCCGACCGTGCTCTCCGGGCTGCGCCAGGACGACGAGCAGATCCAGACCGAGATCTTCGGCCCCGTCATGACCGTGCAGCGCTTCACCGACGAGGCCGAGGCGCTGCGCTGGGCCAACGGCGTGAAGTACGGCCTGGCCTCCAGCGTGTGGACCGCCGACCACGGCCGCGCCATGCGTGTCTCGCGCCGCCTGGACTTCGGTGCGGTGTGGATCAACACCCACATCCCGTTCGTCTCCGAGATGCCGCACGGCGGCTTCAAGCACTCCGGCTACGGCAAGGACCTCTCGATGTACGGCCTGGAGGACTACACGAGGATCAAGCACGTCATGTCCTCGATCGGTGGCTGAGGCAGCCATGAGGATCCTGCTGGTCGGCGCCGGAGGGGTGGGCTCGGCGTTCTGCGCCATCGCCGCACGGCGCGACTTCTTCGAGACGATCGTGGTCACCGACTACTCCCTGGAGCGGGCGGAGGCCGCGGCCGCCCAGGACGAGCGGTACGCCGCCGCACGCGTCGACGCCTCCTCGGCCGACGCGGTGGCCGCGCTGTGCCGCGAGCACCGCATCACCCACGTGATGAACGCCGTCGACCCGGTCTTCGACATGCCGGTCTTCGAGGGCGCCTTCGCCGCCGGCGCCGACTACCTCGACATGGCGATGTCTCTGTCGAAGCCCCATCCCGAGCGCCCCCACGAGGTGCCCGGCGTCAAGCTCGGCGACGAGCAGTTCGCTGTCGCCGAGCAGTGGGAGGCCGCCGGCAGGCTCGCCCTGGTCGGCATCGGCGTCGAGCCGGGGCTCTCCGACGTCTTCGCCCGCTACGCCGCCGACCACCTGTTCTCCGAGATCGACGAGCTCGGCACCCGCGACGGCGCCAACCTGGTCGTGCGCGACGACGACGGGAACGAGGTCTTCGCCCCGTCGTTCTCGATGTGGACCACGATCGAGGAGTGCCTCAACCCGCCCGTGGTGTGGGAGGACGGCGCGTGGCACACGACCGCGCCGTTCAGCGAGCCGGAGGTCTTCGACTTCCCCGAGGGCATCGGGCCGGTCGAGTGCGTCAACGTCGAGCACGAGGAGGTGCTCCTCATGCCGCGCTGGATCGACTGCCGCCGCGCGACCTTCAAGTACGGCCTGGGCGAGGAGATGATCACCATCCTCAAGGTGCTCCACCAGCTCGGCCTGGACTCCACCGAGAAGGTGTCGGTGAAGGGGGTGCAGGTCAGCCCCCGTGACGTGGTGGCCGCCGTGCTGCCCGACCCCGCGACCATCGGCCCGCGGATGACCGGCAAGACCTGCGCCGGCCTGTGGGTGACCGGCACCGGCAAGGACGCCGAGGGCCGGCCGACCGGGCCGCGCTCGACGTACCTCTACCACGTCGTCGACAACGAGCAGACGATGCGCGAGTACGGCCACCAGTGCGTGGTGTGGCAGACCGCCATCAACCCCGTGGTCGCCCTCGAGCTGCTCGCCACCGGTGCGTGGCAGGGCAGCGGGGTGCTCGGGCCCGAGGCGTTCGACGCCGTGCCGTTCCTGGACCTGCTCACCTCCTACGGCAGCCCGTGGGGTGTGCGAGAGTTGGCGCCGTGACCCACCAGATTCCGCAAGTACGCCGGTTGGCGACCGAGATCCCCGGACCACGTTCGCTGGAAATGCTCGAGCGCAAGAAGTCTTACGTCGCCGACGGTGTCGGCACCGCTCTGCCCGTCTTCGTGGTCGAGGCCGGCGGCGGGGTGCTCGTCGACGTCGACGGCAACAGCCTGATCGACCTCGGCTCGGGCATCGCCGTCACCACCGTCGGCAACAGCGCGCCGGCCGTGGTGCGTCGCGTCGCCGAGCAGCTCGAGGCCTTCACCCACACCTGCTTCATGGTCACCCCGTACGCCGGCTACGTCGACGTGGCCGAGCGGCTGGCCGAGCTCACCCCCGGCGACCACGCGAAGAAGTCCGCGCTGTTCAACTCCGGCGCCGAGGCGGTCGAGAACGCCGTCAAGATCGCCCGCGTGGCGACCGGCAGGGACGCCGTCGTCGTCTTCGACCACGCCTACCACGGCCGCACCAACCTCACGATGGCGATGACGGCCAAGAACATGCCCTACAAGCACGGCTTCGGGCCGTTCGCGGGCGAGGTCTACCGCGCGCCGATGTCCTACCCGCTGCACGACGGGCTCTCCGGTGCCGACGCGGCCGCGCGCGCGATCGACGTGATCGACAAGCAGGTCGGCGCCACCAACCTCGCCTGCGTGGTCATCGAGCCGATCCAGGGCGAGGGCGGCTTCATCGAGCCCGCCCCCGGCTTCCTGCCCGCGCTCGCCGACTGGTGCCGCGAGCACGACGTGGTGTTCATCGCCGACGAGATCCAGTCCGGCTTCTGCCGCACCGGCGACTGGTTCGCCTGCGACCACGAGGGCGTCGTCCCCGACCTGGTGACCACGGCCAAGGGCATCGCCGGCGGCCTGCCGCTCGCGGCCGTCACCGGCCGGGCCGAGCTGATGGACGCCGTCCACGGGGGAGGCCTGGGCGGCACCTACGGCGGCAACCCGCTGGCCTGTGCCGCCGCGCTCGGGGCCATCGAGGAGATGGAGACCCACGACCTGGCCGGCCGGGCCCGCGAGGTCGAGGCGCTGGTGCGCGGGCGGCTGGAGAAGATCGCCGCCGAGCACCCGGTCGTCGCCGAGATCCGCGGCCGGGGCGCCATGCTGGCCATCGAGCTGTGCCGGCCGGGCACCCTCGAGCCGGATGCCGCCCGGGCGGCGGCCGTGTCGGCGTACTGCCACCGCCAGGGGGTCGTCACGCTGACCTGCGGCACCTGGGGCAACGTCTTCCGCTTCCTGCCGCCGCTGTCGATCTCCGACGAGCTGCTCGAGGAGGCCTTCGACGTGGTGGCCGAGGCGTTCGCCGCGACCGCCCCCTGACAGACTCGGGTCCGTGCAGCGTCGCGACGTCGTCATCCTCGGCTCCACCGGATCCATCGGCACCCAGGCGCTCGACCTGGTGCGCGCGAACCCCGACCGGTTCCGCGTCGTCGGCCTGACCGCCGGCGGCTCGAACCCCGACCTCTTCGCCCGGCAGGTCGAGGAGTTCGGCCCGGCCGTCCACGGGCTGGGGGAGCAGGCGTCGGTCGACGCCGCGGCCCACCCCTGCGACGTGGTGCTCAACGGCATCACCGGCGCCGTGGGCCTGCGGCCGACCCTGGCCGCGCTCGACGCGGGCAGCACGCTGGCGCTGGCCAACAAGGAGTCGCTGATCATGGGCGGCCCGCTCGTCCTCGACCGGGCCGCTCCCGGCCAGCTGGTGCCCGTGGACTCCGAGCACTCCGCGATCGCGCAGTGCCTGCGCGGTGGCGCCCGCGACGAGGTACGCCGCCTGGTGCTCACCGCGAGCGGCGGCCCGTTCCGCGGGCGCACCCGCGAGCAGCTCGCCGACGTGAGCGTCGCCGACGCGCTCGCGCACCCGACGTGGGCCATGGGCCCGGTCATCACCATCAACTCCGCGACCCTGGTCAACAAGGGGCTGGAGGTCATCGAGGCGCACCTGCTCTTCGGCGTGCCGTTCGACGCGATCGAGGTCGTGGTCCACCCGACGTCGGTGGTGCACTCGATGGTGGAGTTCCACGACGGCTCGACGCTGGTGCAGGCCAGCCCGCCGACGATGATGATCCCGATCGCGCTGGGACTGGCCTGGCCCGACCGGGTGCCCGACGCTGCCGCCTCGGTCGACTGGAGCCGCCCGGAGACCTGGGAGTTCCTCCCGCTGGACGACGAGGCGTTCCCCGCCGTGGCGCTGGCCCGCGAGGCCGGCGACCTCGGCGGCACGGCCCCGTGCGTCTACAACGCCGCCAACGAGGTGGCCGTGGACGCCTTCCGTTCAGGGAACCTCCCGTTCGTCCGGATCGTCGATGTGGTGGCCGAGGTGCTGCGCTCCCACGACGTACCCTCGGAGCAGGACCTCTCGCTCGACGACGTCCTCGGGGCCGACGCATGGGCCCGCGAGGAGGCGCTCCGCGTGATCGCCCGCACCACCTGACGGACCCTCCCGAGGAATGTGATGACCGCTCTGCTCTACCTGCTCGGCGTCGTGCTGTTCGTCGGCGCCATCCTGGTCTCGATCGGGTTGCACGAGCTCGGCCACATGATCCCGGCCAAGCGGTTCGGCGGGAAGGTCACGCAGTACTTCATCGGCTTCGGCCCCACGGTGTGGAGCCGGCAGGTGGGGGAGACCGAGTACGGCCTCAAGGCGATCCCGCTCGGCGGCTACGTCAAGATCGTCGGCATGCTCCCGCCGGGGGCCACCGAGCTCGGCGAGGTCACCTACGACGAGCACGGTGAGCAGGTCACCCGGGTCCGCAAGTCCAACACCGGGATGTTCACCCAGCTGATCTCCGACGCCCGCGCCGCGGAGTGGGAGCTGGTGCAGCCCGGCGACGAGGACCGGCTGTTCTACAAGATGCCGTCGTGGAAGAAGATCGTGGTGATGGCCGGCGGCCCGTCGGTCAACATCATCATCGCGTTCGCGCTGTTCTGGGGGATCTACGCCACCTACGGCAACGTCGTCGACATCGAGGCCGAGGCCGGCCCGCCGGTCATCGACACCGTCTCCGAGTGCGTCATCCCGTTCAGCGAGGAGGGGCGCGCGTGCACCGACTCCGACCCGCTGGCTCCGGCGTACGAAGCCGGCCTGCGGCCCGGTGACGTCGTCACCTCCTTCAACGGCACCCCGGTCACCGGCTGGGACCAGCTGCGCGAGCTGATCCGCGACAACGCCGACGGCGACGCGGTGATCGGCTACGAGCGCGACGGGACGCGGCTGACCGGCGAGACCTCCACGACCGTCCAGGCGCGCCCGACCGGCGACTCCACCGAGACGCTGACCGAGGTCGGCTTCCTCGGCGTCACCCCGACCGTCCGCTACGTCACCGAGACCGGCGGCCCGCTCTACACCGCACGGCAGATGGTCGGAATGACCAAGGACACCGTGGTCGCGCTCGGCCAGCTGCCGGTGAAGGTCTGGGGCGTGGCGAAGGCGATCGTCGGCGTCGAGGAGCGCGCGATCGACAGCCCCGTCTCCATCGTCGGCGGCGGCCGGATCGCCGGCACCGTCTCCTCCACCGACCAGCTGGACCTCTCCCAGAAGGCCGTCTCCCTGGCGGGCCTGGTCGCCGGGTTCAACCTGTTCATCGGCCTGTTCAACTTCCTGCCGCTTCTCCCGCTCGACGGCGGCCACATCGCCTCCGCGTCCTGGGAGTGGGTCCGCCGCGGCTGGGCGCGCCTGCGCCGCCGCCCCGACCCCGGGTACGTCGACGCCGCCAAGCTGCTCCCCGTCGCCTACGTCGTCGCCTCCGCCCTGCTCGTCATGGGCGTGGTGCTCATCGTCGGCGACCTGGTCGTCCCCGTGCAGTTCGACGCCTGAGGGTCGGCGGGGCTCGGGGGACGTCATACGGACGGGACGTCCGTTCCTTCGTCTCGTATGACGTCCCGCGGTCCTGACCGGCCCGCACAGTCTCCACAGCAGCTCCCCGCGCCAGGCGTTCCACACCCTGCCGATGGCAGCCCCCGAGGTTCCCCTTCACCGGGGATCGTCCGGGCATGGCCACCTCGACGAGCATCGACGACGAGCTCCTCCGCGCCGCCCAGAGCGTCGCGGCGTCCCAGGGGAGCGTCCTGTCCCGACGTCAGCTCTACGCGCTGGGAGTGCCCCGATGGCTGGTGGCCAGGGAGGTCCGCGCACGGCGCTGGGCGCGGGTGGGCGACCAGGCGGTCTGCGTGCACAACGGCCCCATCAGTGACGTCGGCCGGCGCTGGGCGGCGCTGTTCGTCGGCGGCCCCCGCGCCATGCTGGACGGGGCGTCCTCGTTGGTCGCCTCGGGTCTCGAGCGCTTCGACGAGGGCAGGGTGCGGGTCTCCGTCCCACGGGGAGCCCGGATACGGCATCGTCGTGAGTACGACGTCCGCCAGACCCGACGATGGTCCGCCCAGGACCGCATGACCGACGCGGGCATCCCCAGGACCCGGCCGGCCGTGGCAGCCCTCCGCGCGGCGCTCTGGGCGCGGACCGACCGCGAGGCGACGTACGTCGTCACCGCAACGGTCCAGCAGGGCCTCGTACGCCCGGAGCAGCTCGGGCTCGAGCTCTTGCGCATCCGGCGGGACCGGCGCCGGCCCCTGCTCCACGAGGTCGTCAACGAGCTGCTGGACGGCGCTCGGTCGCTGGGGGAGCTCGACGTCGCCCGTGCACTGCGTGAGCGGGGACTTCCGGCTCCGGCCCGTCAGGTGCTGCGTCGAGATGGCCGGGGTCGCTACTACCTCGACCTCTACTGGCCGCAGTTCCGCCTCGTCGTCGAGGTCGACGGGATCCACCACTCCTGGGCCGAGAACGTCGTGGGCGACGCACTGCGCCAGAACGCTCTGACCATGCAGGGTGACCGGGTCCTGCGCCTCCCGCTGCTGGGCTTCCGCCTCGAGCGGGAGGCGTTCCTCGACCAGATCGAGGAGGCCATGGTCGCCGCGGGGTTCCGGCGCGCCGCCTGAGGAACCGCGTGGGACGTCATGCGTACGGCGGCAGCGGACGTCCCCTCCGTATGACGTCCCGGGCGGCCCCGGCGGACGTCATACGCAACGAGACAGCGGACGTCCCCTCCGTATGACGTCCCACCGCACCCCACTGAGTAGCCTGGAGCCATGACCTCGATCAGCCTCGGGATGCCCGCCGCCCCACCGCCGGTGCTGGCTCCCCGCCGCCAGACCCGCCAGATCCAGGTCGGGAAGGTCGGGGTGGGATCTGACCACCCGATCTCGGTGCAGTCGATGACCACGACGCTGACCTCCGACGTCAACGCGACGCTGCAGCAGATCGCCGAGCTGACCGCCAGCGGCTGCGACATCGTGCGGGTGGCCTGCCCCAGCCAGGACGACGCCGAGGCGCTGCCGGCGATCGCGCAGAAGGCGCAGATCCCGGTCATCGCCGACATCCACTTCCAGCCCAAGTACGTCTACGCCGCCATCGAGGCCGGCTGCGCGGCGGTCCGGGTCAACCCCGGCAACATCCGCGCCTTCGACGACCAGGTCAAGCAGATCGCCAAGGAGGCCGCCGACCACGGCACGTCGATCCGCATCGGCGTCAACGCCGGCAGCCTCGACAAGCGCCTGCTGGAGAAGTACGGCAAGGCGACCCCGGAGGCCCTCGTGGAGAGCGCCAAGTGGGAGGCCAGCCTCTTCGAGGAGCACGGCTTCCGCGACTTCAAGATCTCCGTCAAGCACAACGACCCCGTCGTGATGGTGCGGGCCTACGAGATGCTGGCCGCCGAGGGCGACTGGCCGCTCCACCTGGGTGTCACCGAGGCGGGGCCGGCCTTCCAGGGCACCATCAAGTCCGCGACCGCGTTCGGCGCGCTGCTCAGCCAGGGCATCGGCGACACCATCCGCGTGAGCCTGTCGGCCCCGCCGGTGGAGGAGGTCAAGGTCGGCATCCAGATCCTGGAGAGCCTCAACCTCAAGCCCCGACGCCTCGAGATCGTCTCCTGCCCCAGCTGCGGCCGCGCCCAGGTCGACGTCTACAAGCTCGCCGACGAGGTCACCGCCGGCCTCGACGGACTCGAGGTCCCGCTGCGCGTGGCCGTGATGGGCTGCGTCGTCAACGGCCCCGGCGAGGCCCGCGAGGCCGACCTCGGTGTCGCCTCCGGCAACGGCAAGGGCCAGATCTTCGTCAAGGGCGAGGTCATCAAGACCGTGCCGGAGTCCAAGATCGTGGAGACGCTGATCGAGGAGGCCATGCGCATCGCCGAGGGCATGGAGGCCGTCGACGGCGGTTCCGCCGAGGTCACGGTGGGCTGATCCAGCCGTGCCAGTCCCGGTCGAGCACGCACCGGCCCCGCGCCGTACGCCGTAGGCTGCGCGCGTGCTGACCACCCGCGACGGCGTCCGTCCCCTCGGCGTCGCGGACCTCGAGGAGTTCCTGGCCCTGGCCGGACGCGACCCGGTGGTCAACGTCTTCGCCGACTACCGCGCCCGCACCACCAGCCTCGAGCCGCGCTGGCTCGGCGGCGAGGTCTGGGGCCGCTTCGAGGACGGCCGGATGCGCGCCGCCTGCCACGTCGGCGCCAACCTCGTGCCCGTCCAGGCCACCGCCGAGGACGCCCGCGCCTTCGCCGAGCGGGCGATGTCCAAGGGCCGGATGGCCTCGACCGTCGTCGGCCCGCACGCGGCGGTCGAGGCGTTCTGGCGGGCCGTCTCGACGACCTGGTCCGCGCCCCGCGAGATCCGCTGGCAGCAGCCGCACCTCGAGATCGCCGGGCCGCCGCTGGTGGCTTCCGACCCTCTCGTACGCCGTACGACCCGCCAGGACATGGCCCAGCTCTATCCCGCGTGCGTGGCGATGTACACCGAGGAGGTCGGGCTCTCCCCGGAGACCGGTGGCAGCGGGGACCTCTACCGGGCGCGGGTCACGCAGCTGGTCAGCCGCGGCTGGTCCTTCGCCCGCTTCGACGAGGGCCGACTGGTCTTCAAGGCCGAGGTGGCGTGCGCGTCACCGGCCGCGGCGCAGATCCAGGGGGTCTGGGTGCCGCCCGAGCGCCGCGGTGAGGGGCTCGCCGAGTCCGGCATGGCCGCCGTCGTCGACATCGTGCGCCGGGAGATCGCCCCGACGGTCTCGCTCTACGTCAACGAGTGGAACGAGCCGGCCCGCCGCGCCTACCGGGCCGTCGGCTTCGCCGAGACCGCGCGCTTCTCCACGATCATGTTCTAGGGCGGTCTGGCAGGCTGCGTCCGTGACCCTCTCGCGCACCGCCCGCCTCGTCGCCACCGCCTTCACGATCAACGGGGTGGTCCACCTGGTGCGGCCGCAGGTCTTCGAGCCGGCGATGCCCGCCTGGGTCCCGGCGCACCGCGAGATGATCGTGTGGAGCGGGTACGCCGAGCTGGCCTGCGCCGCCGGCCTGGTCGTCCCGCGCACCCGGCGGGTCGCGGCGCTCGCGAGCGTCGGGCTGCTGGCGGGGGTCTACCCGGCCAACGTGCAGATGGCCGTGGACGCCATGGCCGGGGACAAGCCGGCGTGGAAGGTGCTCACGCTGGCCCGGCTGCCGCTGCAGTGGCCGATGGTCCGCGCCATGTGGCGCACCGCCCGCGGCTGAGCCCGCATCGGCACCCGCGGGCTCAGAGCGTGGGCAGCAGCGCGGCGACCTGCTCGAGGACCCGCTCCGAGGCGGCGTACGGCGGCTCCGGCCGTGGCCAGTGCGTGATCGCGTCGGTGAACCCCAGCCCGCCGACCCGGCCGACGAGGTCGGTGAAGAACTCCACGCTCGACAGCGACGTCCGCCCGTCGCCGCCGAACAGGGTGCCCGCGGAGTCCAGCAGCACGTAGCGCGGCAGCTCGCGACCCTCCAGCGCCTCGTCGAGCACGCGCGAGGCGGCGGCCAGCCCCGCCACCCACTCCTCGACGGTGTCGGCCGGCGGACCGGTGGTGACCCACCCGTCGCCGACGCGTGCGGCGTAGCGCACCGAGCGCGGACCGCTCCCGGCGACCAGCAGGGGGGTGCGGGCCAGCGGCGGCAGGGTCCGCGCGTCCCGGACGGAGAACCAGCGGCCGTCGGCGTCGACGTGGTCCTCCGCGCGCAGCCGCAGCAGCAGGTCGACGTCCTCCTGGAAGCGGTCGACCCGTTCCCGCACGGTCAGCTCCGGCTGGGCCAGCAGCCGGGAGTCGAGGTCGCCCCCGGTGCCCAGCCCCAGCAGGAACCGTCCGTCGGAGACGTCCTCGAGGGCCTGGGCCTCGCGCAGCAGCTGGTAGGGGTGACGGAAGTTGGGGGAGGCGACGAGCGTGCCGAGCCCGATCCGCGAGGTGGTCGCCGCGACCGCGCCGAGCACCGGCGTGGCCGCCCGCCACGGGGCGTCCGGCAGCCCGCCCCAGACCAGGTGGTCGTAGGTCCACGCGTGCGCGAAGCCCATCTCCTCCGCAGCCCGCCACCGCGGTGCGGCCTCCCGCCAGGGCAGGTCGGTCAGGACGGTGATGCCGATGCGCATGCCCGGAGTCTGCCGCAGGGCTCCCCGGGCCGGGTCACAGCCAGGGCGCGCCCTTCCCGAGGTCGGAGGCCAGCTCGCAGTCACCGGCGTCGCACCGGACGGTCCCCGAGGACTCCCGCGTCACCGCCCCGAGCAGGACGGTGTCGCCGTCCTCGAAGAGGTAGTGCTCGAAGAAGCCGTCCACCTCGTAGCGACCGGTCTCCACTCCGTCCGCTGTGCGCACGTGCACCTGCGAGGGGCCCAGGCCGTCGGTGAGCTTGAAGACCGTGAGCACGTGGCTCCCGTCCGGGGAGATCGCCCGGACCGCCTCGTCGCAGGAGCGCCACAGCTCCTGCGCAGGGTCGGAGAGCAGGCTCAGGACCGTGCAGCCGCCGTCGTACGGGTCGTCGGTGAACACCACCAGCCGGTCGTTGCGCAGGTCGGCGCGGTAGCCGTACCTGCTGCTCAGCCGCGTCCCGGTGCCACCGGCGAGGTCCCAGGCGACCACGGGGCCGTTCTCCCCGGCGTACACGACGGTCGAGGAGTCGGCGTCGAGCGGGTTGAGGTAGCCCCGGCGCTTGCGCGTCCCGAGCAGCTCCCCGCTGGTGCTGTCGAAGGCACGCAGCAGCGTGTGCCGGCGGGGCCGGGTCTTGAACCGGCCCGTGACCAGCGTGGTCCCGTCGCTCCCGAGCACCGGCTCGGCACCGTGGGTGTCGCCCAGGATCTTGCGGCTCCCGCCGCCGGGGGTCTGGGCGCGCACCTGGTCGCGGCCGTCGCGCCGCACCAGCACGACGTACCTCCCGTCGGGGCGCGTCCCGAGCAGCTGCACCCACCGGCCGCGGACGCGGGTGGCGGTGCCGTCGTCGTGGATGGTGCGCCCGTCGACGTACGGCGCCTTCGCGTCGGGTCCGCGCTCGAGCCGGGCGGGGTCGACCCGGGTGGTCTCGGCGCGTGCTCCGGTCCGGTCGGCGGCACCGCGGGCGTCGGTGCCGGCGTCGGCCGGCACGGCCGCGAGCGCGACGGCGGTCGCGACGGCGGCGGTGGTGGCAGCGAGGGCGGCCAGGGCGGAGCGGCCGGTGCGGCCGGGGCGGGTGTGTCCCGTGCGGCCGTGGCGGGTGGGTGGGACAGGGGTCCGAGAGAAGAGGCTCATGCCCCTACGACGCAGCGGATACCGGATAGGTTGTGACCGACCCGGCGCCGTAGCCTGTGGCCCATGAGTGCCCGTCACCCCCGCGTCCTGCGGATGTCGTCCCTGTTCGTGCGCACCCTGCGCGAGGACCCCGCCGACGCCGAGGTGCCGAGCCACAGGCTGCTGGTCCGCGCGGGCTACATCCGCCGCGCCGCGCCCGGCATCTACACCTGGCTGCCGCTGGGCCTGCGGGTGCTGCGCAGGATCGAGGGGATCGTGCGCGAGGAGATGGACGCGATCGGCGCCCAGGAGCTCTCGTTCCCCGCGCTGCTGCCCCGCGAGCCCTACGAGGCCACCAACCGGTGGACCGAGTACGGCGACGGCATCTTCCGGCTCAAGGACCGCAAGGACGGCGACTACCTCCTCGGCCCCACGCACGAGGAGATGTTCACCCTCGTCGTGAAGGACCTCTACAGCTCCTACAAGGACCTGCCGCTCTCGATCTACCAGATCCAGACCAAGTACCGCGACGAGGCGCGTCCCCGCGCGGGCCTGCTGCGTGGCCGCGAGTTCACGATGAAGGACTCCTACTCCTTCGACGTCGACGACGCCGGGCTGGAGGAGAGCTACCAGCAGCACCGTGACGCCTACGTCCGGATCTTCGACCGCCTCGGCTTCGAGTACGTCGTGGTGCGGGCCACCTCGGGCGCCATGGGCGGTTCGCGCTCCGAGGAGTTCCTGGCCAAGGCCGAGGTCGGCGAGGACACCTACGTGCGCTGCACGGCCTGCGACTACGCCGCCAACGTCGAGGCGGTCGAGGTGCGGGCGCCCGCACCCGTGTCGTACGACGCAGCGCCGGCCGCGCACGCCGAGCAGACCCCCGGCACGCCCACCATCGAGTCCCTGGTCACGCACCTCAACGAGGCGTTCCCCCGCAGCGACCGCCCCTGGGTCGCGGCCGACACCCTCAAGAACGTCCTGGTCCTGCTGCGCCACCCCACCGGGGAGCGCGAGGCGCTGGCGATCGGCGTGCCCGGTGACCGCGAGGTCGACCTCAAGCGGCTCGAGGGCCAGCTCGAGCCGATCGAGGTGGAGCCCATGGACGAGGCGGCGCTCAAGGAGCACCCCGCCCTGGTCAAGGGCTACATCGGCCCCGGCGGCATCGCCGCCGCCGGCATCCGCTACCTCGTCGACCCCCGGGTCGTGGAGGGCACCGCCTGGGTCACCGGCGCCGACGTCGAGGGCAGCCACGTGCTCGACCTCGTGGCCGGTCGCGACTTCACCCCCGACGGAACGATCGAGGCCGCCGAGGTGCGCGACGGCGACGCCTGCCCCCGCTGCGACGAGGGGACGCTGGAGAGCGCCCGCGGCATCGAGATGGGCCACATCTTCCAGCTCGGTCGCAAGTACGCCGAGGCGCTGGACCTGAAGGTGCTCGACGAGAACGGCAAGCTGGTCACCGTCACGATGGGCTCCTACGGGATCGGCTGCACCCGGGCCGTGGCCGCCATCGCCGAGGGGACCCTCGACGACATCGGGCTGTGCTGGCCGCGCAACGTCGCGCCCGCCGACGTGCACGTCGTGGCAGCCGGCAAGGACGAGGCCGTCTTCGCCGCCGCGGACCGGATCGCCCTCGAGCTGGCCGAGCAGGGCGTGGAGGTCCTCTACGACGACCGCACCGGGAAGGTGAGCCCCGGCGTGAAGTTCAAGGACGCCGAGCTCATCGGTGTCCCGACCATCGTGGTGGTGGGCAAGGCGCTGGCCGAGTCCGGCACCGTCGAGATCAAGGACCGGCGTACCGGCGAGCGCACCGAGGTGCCGGCCGACCACGTCGTCGACCGCCTCGTCGGGCTGGTCTCCGCGGGCTGAGGTCCCTCGGCCCGGCTGTCCGCCACGTCGAGCCGGCGTATTGATGCGCCGGTTCGGCGGGTGGTGCGGGTCGAGCCGGCGTATTGATGCGCCGGTTCGGCGGGTGGTGCGGGTCGAGCCGGCGTATTGATGCGCCGGTTCGGCGGGCGGGACGGGCAGGTCAGGACAGCCCGGCGACGAGGGCGAGCACGGCGGTCCTGGCCTCCTCGCGCGCCCGGGCCGGGTCCTCGGAGGCGGCCACGTAGAGCGCGGCCTCCCCGAGCGCACCCATCAGCAGGTGGGCCAGGGCGGGCACCGGGGCGTCCGCCGGTGCGAGGGCCCGCACACTCTGCTCGACCAGCCCGATGGCATGGCGGTGCCCGACCTCGCGCCAGGTCTGCCAGCCGAGCGCGGCCGGGCCCTCGACGAGGGTGATGCGGTGGATGGTCGGGTCGGCGCACGCGTCGAGGTAGGCGTCCAGCCCGGCGAGCAGCCTGGTGGCGGGGTCCGCGGGGTCGGCGCAGGCCTCCATCGCCTGCGAGACCCGGGCCACGACCTCGGCCTCGACCGACTCCAGGACCGCCGCGAAGAGGCCGGTCTTGCCGTCGTACTGGTGGTAGAGCGCGCCGCGCGTCACCCCGGCCGCACGGGCCAGCTCGTCGGTCGCGACGTCGGCGACGCCCCTGGTGGCGAAGAGCCGGCGCCCCGCCTCGACGAGCGCGGCCCGGGTGGTCGCGTTGCGCTCGGCCTGGGTACGCCGACCCGGAGCGGCCGCGGCGGCGGGGCGAGCGGGGCTGGAGTCGTCCATGGTGTCGCCTATGGTGCCCTGCATGGACGGCACGGGCGCGGCGGACACCACGAGCGGCACCGAGCGGGGGACCGGCCGGGGGGCCGGCCGGGGGGCCGGCCAGGGGGTCGAGGCGGTCATCTTCGACTGGGGCGGCACGCTGACCCGCTGGCACGACGTCGACTTCCACGCCGAGTCGCTCGCCCTGGCCGAGGCCGTACGCCGCACGCCGACCCGCGACGACGACCACCACGCCCGTGCGGCGCGGCTGCACGCCGCCGGCGGGGTCGTGTGGGGCCGCAGCCGGGACCACCAAACGTCAGCCACGATCGAGGACCTCTTCACCGAGGCAGGGCTCGACCACGACCCCGACCTGCTCACGGCCTACTACGAGTTCTGGGAGCCGCACACCCTCACGGACCCGGAGGTGGGGCCCCTGTGGGAGTGGCTGCGGGGGCAGGGGATCGCGGTGGGCGTGCTGTCCAACACCATCTGGCCGCGGGCCTGGCACCGGGGCTTCTTCGAGCGCGACGGCGTGCTGGGCCTGCTCGACGGTGACGTCTACACCTCCGAGCTCCCGTGGACCAAGCCGTCCCCGCTCGCGTTCGTGGCGGCGATGGAGGCCGTCGGTGCCAGCGACGCCTCGCGCTGCGTCTACGTGGGGGACCGGCTCTTCGACGACGTCTGGGGCGCCCAGCAGGCGGGGCTGCGCGCCGTCCACGTCCCGCACTCCACCATTCCCGCCGAGCAGGTCGGGCACACCGAGGGCGTCCCCGACGCCGTGGCCCACCGGCTTGCCGACGTGCGCGACATCGTCACCGCCTGGCTCTGAGCCGCTGGCGCACGGCCGAGAGGCCCGCGCGCGCCTGCGCCGAACTGCAACTTACTGCATTGCACATTTCTGAGGGAACGACCAGGAGTGATCGGGCCGGAGGGCGGGGCAGTATGCGTGCGGACCGGCGCGGTGCTCCGCACCGCAGCCGCCGTCCGGCCTCCCGGGGAAGATCTCGGGACTTCCTTCGGGAGGCCGGGCCCCTCTCGTCGGCTCTCCCGTCGGCCCCTCTGGCCGGCCCCGTCTCAGCGGGGGAGCAGGTCGCCCGCGCCGGGCATCGGCTCCGGCTCCGCCCCGAAGCGCACTGCTGAGACGGCCAGCTCGGTGAGCACGCCGGCGGCCCAGCGGCGGGTGCCCCCGGTGGTGCTGGCCACCAGGAACGCCCAGGCCTGCGTGCCGGCGCGCTCCACCCTTGCCGCCGCCCGCTCCACGTCGTCCGGTCGTCCGATCGGCGAGGGGACCGTGTAGGCGGCCTCGCTGCCCACCGGCTCCCGGCCCAGGTCGAGCAGCAGGGCGTGCAGCCGGTCGCGCCGGTCGCGGTGCTCCTCCCAGGCACGTCCGACCCGCGCGAAGAGCTCCGGCGTCGCGGACTGCGACGTCGCGGCCCCCAGCGACCCGAAGGTCCAGACCGCCGCGTGCTCCGTGGCCAGCACCCGCTGCAGGGCGTCCGCCAGCCGGTCCGAGGCCAGGTCGGCGCCGCTCACCGGGCCTCCTCCCCGAGGGTCGCCAGCTGCTGGGACACACCGGCCGCCGACGCGGCCAGCGCGCGGGCGAGGGGCCCGCTGTCGGCCGCGACGGCCCACGTCACCAGCCGCCGGGCCAGCCGCTCCTCCGTGCGTACGACGCTGCGCAGCGCCTCCGGGGCCTCGGCCGGGACCTCGGGCGCGACGGTGCCCCGCGCCGCACCGTCGGGGTCGAGGACCTGCAGCTGCGTGCGGTGGGCCTGCAGCAGGCCGGCCAGCCGCGGGCGCAGCGACGGGTGGGTGCGGCGGACGGCCCGCACCAGCGCAGCGGCCCCGGCCAGGTCGGCCCGGGCGTCCTGGAGCAGCGAGGTGTCGGCGCTCTCGGTGACCGCAGCCGGACGGGTCGTGGCCTGTCCGCAGCCCGTGGCAGCGAGCCCGAGCGTGAGTCCGCTCACGACCAGGGCGGTCCGTCGGCTCGGAGTGGGCATCGGGGTGGGCACCGAGAGACCCTAGGACATCGCGGTGGCCGCTAGGGTGTGCGGACCGGCGAGCCAGCAAGCCACAGCACGCTTTCAAGAGAACATCGGAGGACGCACCTCGTGAACAGTGCCAGTCAGGACGCGACGAGGGAGCGGATCGAGTCCGTGCTCACGGAGCCCCTCGGCGCCCTCGGCCTCGACGTGGAGGCCGTAGAGATCAGCCCGGCCGGGAAGCGACGGGTCCTGCGGGTCGCGGTGGACAAGGACGGCGGGGTGACCCTCGACGACGTCGCCGAGGCGACCCGGGAGGTCAACCGCGTCCTCGACGACTCCGACGTGATGGGCGAGCAGCCCTACACCCTCGAGGTGACCTCGCGCGGGGTCGACCGACCCCTGACCCTGCCGCGCCACTGGCGGCGCAACGCGGACCGCCTGGTGAAGGTCACCCTCGCCGACGGGTCCGCCGTGACCGGACGGATCGTCGCGGCCGGCGAGGAGTCGGTGACCCTGGAGGTCACCGGCCGACGCAGGGACCTGGCCTACGACGGCATCAGCAAGGCGCTGGTGCAGGTGGAGTTCAACCGCAGGAGCACGGCCACCGGTGACGGGGCCGACGAGGAGGGCGAGGACTGATGGACATCGACATGAGCATCCTGAGGATGCTGGAGCGCGAGAAGGAGATCTCCTTCGACGTCCTGGTCGAGGCCATCGAGCAGGCCCTGCACACGGCGTACCAGAAGACGCCGGGCGCCTACGAGGAGGCGCGCGTCGAGCTGGACCGCAAGACCGGGCACGTGACGGTCATGGCCGCCGAGCTCGACGACGACGGCAACAAGATCGGCGAGTTCGAGGACACCCCCGCCGGCTTCGGCCGGATCGCGGCGACCACGGCGAAGCAGATCATGCTGCAGCGGCTGCGCGACGCCGAGGACGACATCAAGTTCGGGGAGTTCTCCGGCCGGGAGGGCGACATCGTCTCGGGTGTCATCCAGCAGGGGCGCAACCCCGACGACGTCATGGTCGACCTCGGTCGCCTCGAGGCACTGCTGCCGCCGGGGGAGCGGGTCCCCGGTGAGCGCTACGAGCACGGGACCCGCATCAAGTGCCTGGTCGTGTCGGTGCGCAAGGGGATGCGCGGCCCCCAGATCACCCTGTCGCGCTCGCACCCCAACCTGGTCAAGAGGCTCTTCGCCCTCGAGGTCCCCGAGATCGCCGACGGCTCGGTCGAGATCGCCGCGCTGGCCCGGGAGGCGGGGCACCGCACCAAGATCGCGGTCATCGCGCGGGGGCAGGGCGTCAACGCCAAGGGCGCCTGCATCGGGCCGATGGGCCAGCGGGTGCGCAACGTGATGGCCGAGCTGCACGGCGAGAAGATCGACATCGTGGACTGGTCCGAGGACCCCGCCACGCTGGTGGCCAGCGCACTGTCGCCGGCCCGGGTCACCTCTGTCGAGATCGTCGACGCCGCCACCCGCTCCGCGCGTGTGGTCGTGCCGGACTTCCAGCTCTCCCTCGCCATCGGCAAGGAGGGGCAGAACGCTCGCCTGGCGGCACGGCTGACCGGCTGGCGCATCGACATCCGCTCCGACGAGCAGCCCGCGGGTGCCGCCGAGGCGACACCGCCGGCCGACGGCTGAGGCAGCACCCCCAGCGGCCCCCGGCGACGCCACACCCGACCGCGGGGGTGGCGCTCCCCGGTTCGGTCCGGGGCCCACGACGCGCTAAGGTGGTGCGCGGTGGCTCGCCAAGACACAACCCCCGCGCGCTCGGACCTGTCGTCCCCGGACGGTCCCGTCCGCACGTGCGTGGGATGTCGGCAGCGGGTCGCCAGACGCGAGTTGCTGCGTCTCGTGGTGGGTGAGCAGGACGGTCGACCGGCCGTCGTGCCCGACCCCACCGGGAGCGCAGCCGGCCGCGGGGCGCACCTGCACCCCACGACCGCGTGCTACGAGCTGGCCGTCCGACGGAAGGCCTTCGCCCGAGCCCTGCGAGCAGCAGGCGGGCAGGGACTCCCGACGGACGCGGTGGCGACGTACCTCACCCGCGTGCCCGACAGCCGCGACCGGACACCAGACCCGGACGCATGACCAGGAACTGGAGCAGCAGCTCATGAGCACTCGATGAGTACTTCCCGATGAGTTTGCACCACCACTAGCGGTCTCGAGGGACACCCCGGACGAGGGTCTCGAGGCCAGAAGGAGAATTGTGGCCAAGACCCGCGTTCACGAGCTCGCCAAGGAGTTCGGAGTCGAGAGCAAGTTCGTTCTCGAGAAGTTCAAGGAGATGGGGGAGTTCGTCAAGTCGGCGAGCTCGACCGTCGAGCTGCCGGCCGAGATGCGCTTCCGCAAGGAGATCGGCGAGAAGCTCAAGGCCGAGCAGGCCAGCGCTCCGGCAGCGGCTGAGAAGCCCGCCGCGAAGCCGGCCCCCAAGCCCGCTGCGAAGCCCGCCGCCGAGGCGGCTCCCGCCGAGCCCGCCGCGGCGAGCGCCCCGGAGGCGCCCGCGGCCGAGAAGCCCGCCGAGAAGGCACCCGCCACGCCGGGGCCCAGGCCCGGCCCCAAGCCCGGCCCGAAGGCCCCCGCGGCCCCCGAGCCCACGCCGGCCCCGGCCGCCGAGCAGCCGGCTGCCGAGACCACCGAGGCCGCGCCCGCCAAGCCGGCGGCACCCGAGGCCCCGGCCGCGTCGGCCTCCCCGGCCACGCCCAAGGCACCGGCCCCGCGTCCGGTCGGCAGGCCCGGCACGCCGCGGCCCGGCAACAACCCCTTCGCCTCCAGCCAGGGCATGGGTCAGCGTCCTGCTCCCCGCCCCGGCGCGGGCGGGCCGGCTGCACCCGGCGGTGGCGCCGGCGACCAGCGTCCGCCGCGTCCGCCGGCCGGCCGTGACGGTGGCGCCCCGGGTCGTCCGGGCATGCCGCGTCCCAACCCGGCGATGATGCCCAAGTCCCCGGCCGCCTTCGGCCAGGGCCCCGGCGGTCGTCCCGCGCCCGGTCGCGGCGGTGCTCCGGGTCGTCCCGGTGCCCCCGGTCGTGGCGGTGCCCCCGGTCGTGGCGGCGGCGCTCCCGGCGCCGGTCGTCCCGGCGGCGGTGGCTTCGCCGGTGGCGGTCGTCCCGGTGGCGGTCGTCCCGGCCAGCGCGGTCAGACGCAGGGTGCCTTCGGTCGCCCGGGCGGTCCCTCGCGCCGTGGTCGCAAGTCGAAGCGGGCCCGTCGCCAGGAGTTCGAGGCCATGGAGGCCCCGACCCTGGGCGGGATGCGCGTCCGCAAGGGCAACGGCGAGGTCGTCCGGCTGGCGCGTGGCGCCTCGCTGACCGACTTCGCCGAGAAGGTCGGCGTCGACGCCGCCCAGCTCGTGCAGATGCTGTTCCACCTCGGCGAGATGGTGACGGCGACCGAGTCGGTCAACGACGAGACGCTCGAGCTGCTCGGCGAGGAGCTCAACTACGTCATCCAGATCGTGTCCCCCGAGGACGAGGACCGCGAGCTGCTGGAGTCCTTCGACCTGGAGTTCGGTGAGGACGAGGGTGGCGAGGAGGACCTCGTGGTCCGCCCGCCGGTCGTCACCGTGATGGGTCACGTCGACCACGGAAAGACCAAGCTCCTCGACGCGCTGCGCTCTGCCAACGTCGTCGACAAGGAGGCCGGTGGCATCACCCAGCACATCGGTGCCTACCAGGTCACGACCGACGTCGACGACAACGAGCGACGCATCACCTTCATCGACACCCCCGGTCACGAGGCGTTCACCGCCATGCGTGCTCGTGGTGCCCAGGCCACCGACATCGCGATCCTGGTCGTCGCCGCCAACGACGGCGTCATGCCGCAGACGGTGGAGGCGCTCAACCACGCCAAGGCCGCCGGTGTGCCGATCGTGGTCGCGGTCAACAAGATCGACCTCCCCGAGGCCGACCCGACCAAGGTGCGCGGCCAGATGGCCGAGTACGGCCTGGTGCCCGAGGAGTACGGCGGCGACACGATGTTCGTCGACGTCTCGGCCAAGTCCGAGCTCAACCTCGACCGGCTGCTCGAGGCCGTCGTCCTCACCGCCGACGCGTCCCTGGACCTGCGGGCCAACCCGACCCAGGACGCCCAGGGTCTGGTCGTCGAGGCGCACCTGGACCGCGGCCGCGGCCCGGTCGCCACGGTGCTGGTCCAGCGCGGCACGCTGCGCGTCGGTGACTCGATCGTCGCCGGCCCCGCCTACGGCCGTGTCCGCGCGATGCTCGACGAGCACGGCGACAACATCGAGGAGGCCGACCCGTCGCGTCCCGCGATGGTGCTGGGTCTGAACGCCGCCCCCGGCGCCGGTCAGAACTTCATCGTCGTCGAGGACGACCGGATGGCCCGCCAGATCGCCGAGAAGCGCGAGGCGCGCGAGCGTGCGGCCATGCAGGCCAAGCGTCGTGTCCGCCGCTCGCTCGAGGACTTCATGGCCTCCATGGAGAAGGGCGAGAGCCAGGAGCTCAACCTCATCCTCAAGGGCGACGTGTCCGGCTCGGTCGAGGCGCTCGAGGACGCCCTGTCCAAGATCGACGTCGGCGACGAGGTCGGCATCCGGGTCATCGACCGCGGTGTCGGTGCGATCACCGAGACCAACGTCGACCTCGCGGCTGCCTCCGACGCGATCATCATCGGCTTCAACGTCCGCCCGCAGGGCAAGGCGACCGAGATGGCCGACCGCGAGGGCGTGGAGATCCGGTACTACTCGGTGATCTACCAGGCCATCGAGGAGATCGAGGCTGCGCTCAAGGGCATGCTCAAGCCGGAGTACGAGGAGGTCTCCCTCGGCAGGGCCGAGATCCGGGCCATCTTCCGCTCCAGCAAGATCGGCAACATCGCCGGCTGCATGGTCACCGAGGGGCTCATCCGCCGCAACGCCAAGGTGCGCCTGGTGCGCGACGGCGCCGTGGTGGCCGACAACCTCGACCTGGCCTCGCTCAAGCGCGAGAAGGACGACGCCTCCGAGGTCCGCGAGGGCTTCGAGTGCGGTCTGGTGCTGCGCAACTACCAGGACATCAAGGAAGGCGACTTCGTCGAGGCCTTTGAGATGCGCGAGATCCCGAGGAGCTGATTCCCGCACCCCGGACGGCGCCTCGCTGCGTTGTCGGGCCTCGACGGCCCGCTCCGCTCGAAGGCCGCCTTCGGCCCTCCGCCTTGCGAGGCATCCGACCGGGGCACGGGCATCAGCCCCTCTCACTGGCCGTACGCCGGGCCGGTCCGTCACCACGGACCGGCCCGGCGTCGGCCGTCCCGCCCCAGGACCCACCCGGTCCCGCCCCAGGAGTAGAAAGACCCCCCATGAGCAACCCGCGCGTGCGCAAGATCGCCGACCGGATCCAGGTGATCGTGGCCGAGATGCTCGAGCGCCGGATCAAGGACCCGCGCCTCGGCTTCGTCACCATCACCGACGTCCGGGTCTCCGGAGACAGCCAGCAGGCCACGGTCTTCTACACCGTGCTCGGCTCGCCCGAGGACCAGGAGGCCCAGCTCGCCTCGACGGCCGCCGCCCTGGAGTCCGCCAAGGGGCTGCTGCGCTCCGAGGTCGGCAAGCAGCTGGGGATGCGCCACGTCCCGACGCTGACCTTCATCGCCGACGCCCTGCCCGAGACCGCACGGCACCTCGAGGAGGTCCTGGCCCGGGCCAAGGCCCAGGACGAGGCGGTCGCCGCCGCCCGCGTGGAGGCCTACGCCGGCGAGCAGGACCCGTACAAGAAGCCGCGCGACCTCGACGACGACGACGACGACCTGGACGACGACCGGCACGACGACCTGGACGACGACCGGGACGACGACCGGGACGACGAGGCGTGACCCAGCCCGGGCTGGTCGTGGTCGACAAGCCCGGCGGCATGACCTCGCACGGGGTGGTGGCTCGGGTGCGCCGGCTCGTGGGCACCCGCAAGGTCGGGCACGCCGGCACGCTGGACCCGATGGCGACCGGGGTGCTGGTGCTCGGTGTCGACCGGGCCACGCGGCTGCTGGGTCACCTGATGCTGACCGACAAGGCCTACGACGCCACGGTGCGGCTGGGAGTGAGCACCACGACCGACGACGCCGAGGGCGAGGTGGTCGCGTCGGCCAGTGCCGCCGACCTCGACGTCGCTGCGGTCGCCGCCGCCTTCGCGACCCAGGTCGGGGAGATCGAGCAGGTGCCCACGGCCGTCTCGGCCATCAAGGTCGACGGCAAGCGCGCCTACCAGCGTGTCCGCGACGGCGAGCAGGTCGAGCTGAAGGCCCGCCCGGTCACCGTCCACGAGCTGCGCGTCGGCGAGCACCGCGTGGTCGGGGACCACCTGGACGTCGACATCTCGGTGCGCTGCTCCTCGGGCACCTACGTCCGCGCCATCGCCCGGGACGTCGGGGCCGCGCTGGGCGTGGGAGGACACCTCACCGCCCTGCGTCGCACCGCGGTCGGACCCTACGACCTCGGTGTCGCCCGGACCCTGGACCAGCTCGAGGCCGACCCGAGCGTGCTGCCGGTCGCCGACGCCGCGCGGGCCGCCTTCCCCTCCCTCGACCTCGACGAGGAGGAGGCGGGATCGGTCCGGGTGGGGCGCGCCCTGGAGCGTGACCTGGCCGGGCTGACGGCCCTGTTCGACCCGAGCGGGGAGTTCCTCGCCCTCTACGAGCCGCGGGACGGCGTCGCGCGGGCGGTCGCGGTCTTCGTCTGAGCGGACGTCCGGTCACGGGGGTCGACGCTCCGTGACCGTCCGCGGTGCGGACGTGGCCCGTTCGGGCCATGGCCACCGTGCCGGTCGAGCCGAAAGTCGCCGCGACCCTGTCCCCGGTCGTCCCCGGCGTACTAGCCTCGGACGTGGGAGAGAGGGGTCGGGGATGACCCGCATGCGGTTCCGCGGGCCGCGCGTCATCGAGGGTGGCCGGATGGGGGAGGCCACCGATGCGCGTGTCGCCGCTGTGCTCGACGTGCTCGCGGGAGGGCGCGCCTCGGTCGTGGCCGAGCGGCACGGGGTCGACCCTGCGCTGCTGCACCGGTGGACCCAGGCCTTCACCGAGGCCGGGACGGCTGCGGTCACCAACCGGCCCGGGCCGGACCTCGCCGTGCAGCGCGACCGGTTCCTCAGCGTCTTCACCCACGGCCTGCGCTCGCCGCTGGCCGTCGCCCAGGCCTGGGTGGGCCTGCTCGGTGACATGTCGATCGATGCCGCTTCGCGTCAGCAGGCACTGGTGCGCCTGCAGGCCGCGCTGGACCTGCTCGACGAGCGCACGGGGGAGGTCGAGCTGCTGACCGCCGCCATGCTCGGGCGCATCGAGCCCGACCCGCGGGCCGTCACCGTCGGCGAGGTCGCCGCCTCGCTCACCGTGCCCGAGGAGATCGGCGGTGACGGCGCGCAGGTCGTCCTCCACGTCGACGTGGACCTCTTCCCGCGCATCGTCCGCGACCTGTGGAAGGCCGCGGTGTCGACCCGGCCGGCCCCGCGCCGCGTCCACCTCGACGTACGCCGTGACGCCCCGTGGACCGAGCTGCGCATCGTCCGCGAGGGCGACCCGGTCGACCCGGAGACCGCCCGCGCCCTCTTCGAGCCCTTCGACGCCCCGGGAGGTGGGCTCTCCGGGATCACGGTCGGGCTCTACCTCGCCCGGGCGCTGACCGTGGTGCACGGCGGCACGGTCGGCATGGAGCAGGACGAGCACCGCGCGGTGCTCTGGGTGCGGGTCCCCGATCCTGCCCCCGCCGACCCCCACCACGAGGAGGAGACCTCATGAAGTTCCAGCTCGCCTGCGGCGACGTCATGCCCGGCTGCCCGACCAGCTTCAGCGCCGGGTCCCAGGAGCAGCTGCTCGGCGAGGTCGCGACCCACGCGGCGCAGGAGCACGGGATCACCGAGATCACCCCCGAGGTCGCCGCGGCGGTCTCGGCGAAGATCCGCGTCGTGGAGTGACCTGCTGCCCTGCGGGGTGACCGGCCGCCAGTAGGGTGCTGACGTGCAGCTGTGGCGGTCCTGGGACGACGTGCCGGACGACCTCGGTCGGACTGCGGTCGTCATCGGCAACTTCGACGGTGTCCACCTCGGCCACCGCCGGGTCCTCGCCCGCGCGCGGGCCGTCGCCGACGAGCGCGACCTGCTGCTGGTGGCGGTCACCTTCGACCCCCACCCGATGGCGGTCCTGCGTCCCGAGCACGCCCCCACGTCGCTGACCTCCCTCGAGACCCGCGCCGAGCTGCTGGCCGGGGCCGGCGCCGACGCCGTGCTCGCCCTCCCCTTCGACCGCGAGGTCGCGACGTGGTCCCCCGAAGAGTTCGTGGAGCGCGTGCTGGTCGACGCGCTGCACGCGGACGCCGTCGTGGTCGGTGCCAACTTCCGTTTCGGCCACCGCGCCGGGGGTGACGTGCGCACGCTCACCGAGACCGGGGAGAAGCACGGCTTCACCGCCGAGGGCATCGCGCTGGACGGCGGGCCCCAGGTCTGGTCCTCGACCTACGTCCGCACCTGCCTGGCCGCGGGCGACGTCTCCGGCGCCGCCCAGGCCCTCGGACGCGCGTACGCCGTCCGCGGCACCGTGGTCCGGGGCGACCAGCGCGGCCGCGACCTGGGCTACCCCACGGCCAACGTGCCGACCGACCCGATGGCCGCCGCCCCTGCCGACGGGGTCTACGCCGGCCGGCTGACCCGGCTGGACACCGGTGAGTCCTACCCCGCGGCGATCAGCGTGGGCACCAACCCCACGTTCCACGGGGAGCGCGCCCGCCGGGTGGAGTCCTACGTCCTCGACCGCACCGACCTCGACCTCTACGGCGTCGAGGTGGAGGTGAGCTTCGTCGAGCGGTTGCGGGGCATGGTCACCTTCGACTCCGTCGACGAGCTCGTCGCGCAGATGGCGGCCGACGTCGATCGCGCCCGCGAGCTGCTGGCGGGCTGAGGAGTGGTCCTGCCGGGCCGCCACGACCGGGGCGGCCGCGACGGTGACCCGGTGGCCGCCGCGGACGCGTGGTTCCTGGCCAACGGCCTGTCCTACTTCGTCCCCGAGTGCCGTCGCGAGGCCCGCGACGCGCTGTCCCCGCGGCGTACCGTCCCGCGGCTGCTCCTGGTGGCACTGGTCGCCGCCGCCGCGGGGGTCGCCCTGGCCTGGGGGACCGGCCAGGTCTCCGCGGCGCCCGCGGTGGTGCTCACGCTCGTGCTGGTGGCCGTGGGCTCCTACGCCCTCACGGTCCTCCACGTCCGCCCGATCCTCTCCTGGGCGCTGCGGCGCACGGCCTCCTCGCTGCCCTCGCTGCTGCCCCAGATGACCCGGGCCCTGCCGCTGCTGCTGATCTTCGTGACGTTCCTGTTCATCAACGCCGAGGTCTGGCAGCTGGCGGCGTCGCTGCAGACGGGCACGCTGTGGCTGGTGGTGCTGCTCTTCGTCGGCATGGCGGTCGCGTTCCTGCTGGTGCGGCTGCCCGAGGAGGTCGACCGGGCCGACGACGCGGTCGACGCCGACTTCCTGCGCCGCGCCTGCCGTCGTACGCCGCTGGAGGAGGTGTGCGAGGAGCTGCTGGCCGACCCGGGGGCCGACCCCGTGGCGCGCGCGACGGTGACGGGCTTCGAGCGGGGCAACCTCGTGCTGTTCCTGGTCATCGTGCAGTTCGTGCAGGTGCTGCTGCTGGCGGCGACGGTCTTCGGCTTCTTCCTGCTCTTCGGCGCGCTCACCATGGGCGTGGGGGTGCAGGAGGCCTGGACCGGTCTGGAGCGCGACGCCATCCACACGCTGCCCTACCTCGCCCAGGTCTCGGTGCCGCTGGGGAAGGTGTCGCTGTTCCTCGGGTCGTTCTCGCTGCTCTACCTCACCGTCTCGACCGTCACCGACGAGGCCTACCGCGAGCAGTTCTTCGGCCTGGTCACCCGCGAGCTCGAGCGGGCCGTCGGGGTCCGGGCGGTCTACCTCACCCTGCGGGAGCGGCGGGAGCAGGGCTCAGCCTGACCGGTGTCCCGTTGAGCGCGGCGTTCCCTGACACGTCGAGACGCTCGGGGTCGGTGAGGTCGTTGATCGAGACCCCGGGCACCGTCGCCGCGTGCGTGAGCCGCGTCCCGGGCAGCGCGTGGCCGTAGCCGTGGGGGAGGGAGACCACCCCCGGCATGACGTCCTCGCTGGCGGCGCACTCGACGTCGACGGAGCCGACCCGGCTGGTGACGGTCACGACGTCGCCGTCGCTGATGCCCCGGGCCCGCAGGTCCTCGGGGTGGGCCAGCAGCTGGTGACGGGGACGGCCGCGGGTGAGCCGGGCGGTGTTGTGCAGCCAGGAGTTGCAGTCACGGCTGTGACGCCGGCCGATCAGCAGCAGCTCGTCGGGCTGCGTCGTGGGCCCGGTGTCCAGTGAAGCCCGCAGGCGCGCGATGTCGTCCACGACCAGCCGGGGCGTGAGGTCGATGCGCTTGTCCTCGGTCTGCAGGCGCTCGGGCAGGCAGGGCCGCAGCGGGCCGAGGTCGACGCCCTCGGGGCGGCGACGCAGGGCCCGCCAGGTCAGGCCGTAGCGGTTCCCGCGCAGCAGCAGGGGTAGCAGCAGCCGCGGGCTGGCAGCCATCCGCACCCGTTGCTGCAGCCGTGCCCGCCACGGCGCCCGGGGGCCCAGCCGCGCCGCCAGCCGCGTGGCCAGCGCGCCGAAGACCTCCCAGTCGTGACGGGTGCCCGGCTCCTTGGGCAGCAGCGCCGGGGTGAACCGGGCGGTGTTGCGGATCGCGAGGCCGTGGAAGACGAGGTCGTACTGGTCGCGCTCGAGGGCGGTGGTCACCGGGAGCACGACGTCGGCGTGCCGGGTGGTCTCGTTGAGGTAGAGGTCGATGGCGACCATGAAGTCCAGGGAGTCCAGCGCCCGGGCCAGCGCACGGCCGTCCGGGGTGGAGAGCACCGGGTTGCCGGCGATGGTCACCAACGCCTTGATCTGCCCCTCGCCCGGGGTCTCGATCTCCTCCCGCAGCACCGAGACCGGCAGCTCCCCGGCGAACTCCGGGAGGTCGCGCACCCGGCTGCGCCACCGGTCGTGGTGGCCGGGGGAGACGATGCGCCTGCCGACCGTGTCGATCGCGGGCTCGGGGAACATCACCCCGCCCTCGCGGTCCAGGTTGCCGGTCAGGACGTTGAGCAGGGTCACCGCCCACTGGCAGATCGACCCGAACCCGTGGGTCGAGACCCCCAGGCGACCGTAGACCGCCGCCCGCTCGGCCGCGGCCAGCTCGCGGGCCAGCCGCTCCACGTCGGCCGCGGGGACGCCGCTGACCCGCTCGGCCAGCTCGGGGGTGAAGTCGGCCACCAGCCCCGGGAGCGCGTCAAGGTGGTCGACGTACGCCGGAGCCGTCACGAGGTCCTCGCGCAGCAGTACGTGGACCATGGCTAGCAGCAGCGCGGCGTCGCTCCCGGGCCGGACGAACAGGTGCTCGTCGGCGACCTTCGCGGTCTCCGTGCGGCGGGGGTCGACGACCACCATCCGTCCGCCGCGCGCGTGCAGCTCGCGGACCCGGGTCGGGAAGTCGGGCACCGTCATGATGGAGCCGTTCGAGGCCATCGGGTTCGCGCCGAAGACCAGGAACAGGTCGGTGCGGTCGATGTCGGGCACCGGCAGCATCAGCTGGTGGCCGAACATCTGCCAGGCGAGGAACTGGTGGGGGACCTGGTCCACCGAGGATGCGCTGAACCGGTTGCGGGTGCGCAGGCTGCGCACGAACGCGCTGCCGTGGGTGGCCGACCCGAGGGAGTGGACGTTGGGGTTGCCGAGGTAGACGCCGACGGCGTCGCGGCCGTGCTCGGTCGAGGCGGCCGCCAGCCGGTCGGCGACGAGGTCGAGGGCCTCCTCCCACGTCATCTCCTCCCACCGGGCCTGCGGCCCGGAGCCGATGCGGCGCACCGGCCGGCGCAGCCGGTCCGGGTCGGCGTGGACGTCGGCGAGGGCGACGCCCTTGGGGCAGACGTGCCCACGCGAGAGGGGGTCGTCGGGGTTGCCGCGGATGCCGGTGACCTCGCCGTCGGTGAAGGTGACGCGCAACCCGCAGATCGCCTCGCACAGGTTGCACACCCCCAGCCGGGTGCCGGTGAAGCCGGAGGGGATCGGGGAGTCCGCGAGCAGGCCCATGACGGCATCGTGCCACCGCCCGCCCCCGGCAGAGCGTGAGCAGCGCTCTTACCCGTCCGGGTGAGCGTGTCGACGCCCAGTCGGGGAAGAACGCTGTGTGGGCACCACAGCCCCGGGCGCGCCGATGCGTCCGCACCCCGAGAAGGAGTAGTGATCATGGGTTACGGAGCCGGAGGCTTTCTCGTCGTCGTCGGGCTGATCCTGGCGCTGGCCGTGCAGGACGCCGTCAGCGGAGTGGACCTGCAGATGATCGGCTGGATCATGACCATCGTCGGAGTGGCACTGCTGGTGCTGACCGCCGTCACGCTCAACCGCCGCCGCGAGACGGGCACGGTCTCCTCGACCACGCACCCCGACGGGTCGGTCACCGAGCGCCGCACCTCCCACCACGACGTCTGACCCGCGCCGCGGGCACCCGGGCCCCGCACGGGCGAGGATTTCCACCCTCGCCCGTGCGGGGCCTATTCTCGTCCGGATGCCGTCCAACGGCCGCGGATCCAGAGTGCCCGGGTGAACAGGCCCCGGCGCGCCGCGCAGCGAACAGGCCCCAGCACACGACCAGGGCCGGAAGGAGACCCGTATGTCGATCGGTACCGACGCGGAGACCAAGAAGAAGATCATCGCCGAGTACGCCACGACCGAGGGTGACACCGGCTCGCCGGAGGTCCAGATCGCGCTGCTCTCGCACCGCATCTCGCACCTGACCGAGCACCTCAAGCAGCACAAGCACGACCACCACAGCCGTCGCGGTCTGCTGCTCCTGGTCGGCCAGCGCCGTCGCCTGCTGAACTACCTGAACAAGAGCGACATCGCGCGCTACCGCTCGATCATCGAGCGTCTCGGCCTGCGCCGCTGACGCACTGCCTGACCTCAGGGCGGAGCGGTCGCCCGACCCGGGCGGCCGCTTCGACGCATTTCCGGCCCCGACCACTAGGCTCGGCGTCGTACAACTGAACAACCATCCACACCAGGAGTGACCCGCTCGCCCGGCTCGGTCCTCGGTAGTGGCTCTCAGAGCGTCGGCCGCCGTGCCGCGCGGCTGCGGGCCTCGATCGAAGACCGGCACCTTTTTCGCGGGACGCAGCGGGATGCTCTGCAACCACGAAGGACCACTCTTGACCGAGTCCCACACGGCTGAGCCCGTGATCTCCGCCGTCGAGACCGTCATCGACAACGGCTCGTTCGGCACCCGTACCGTCAAGTTCGAGACCGGCCTCCTGGCACGCCAGGCCGCCGGTTCCGTGACGGCCTACCTCGACGACGAGACGATGCTGCTCTCGGCGACGACCGCCGGGAAGCACCCGAAGGACCACTTCGACTTCTTCCCCCTGACCATCGACGTCGAGGAGCGGATGTACGCCGCGGGCAAGATCCCCGGCTCGTTCTTCCGCTCCGAGGGTCGTCCGGGCGAGGACGCGATCCTCACCTGCCGCCTCATCGACCGCCCGCTGCGCCCGACCTTCAAGAAGGGCCTGCGCAACGAGGTCCAGGTCGTCATCACCGTCCTGGCCCTCGAGCCGAACACCCCCTACGACGTGCTGGCCATCAACGCCGCGTCGATGTCCACCCAGCTCTCCGGCCTGCCGTTCTCCGGCCCGGTCGGCAGCGTGCGCGTGGCCCTGATCGACGGCCAGTGGGTCGCCTTCCCGACCCACTCCCAGCTCGAGGACGCCGTCTTCGACATGGTCGTGGCCGGCCGCGTCACCGACGCCGGCGACGTCGCGATCATGATGGTCGAGGCCGAGGCCACCGAGACCGCCTTCGGCAAGGTCCAGTCCGGTGCCCAGGCGCCGACCGAGGAGGTCGTGGCCGCCGGTCTCGACGCCTCCAAGCCCTTCATCAAGCAGCTGTGCGAGGCCCAGTCCGAGCTCGCTGCCGCCGCGGCCAAGCCGGTCCAGGACTTCCCGGTCTTCCTCGACTACGAGGACGACGTCTACGAGGCGGTCGAGTCCGCTGCCCGCGAGGACCTCGCGGCCGCGATGAGGATCGCGGACAAGCAGGAGCGCCAGGACCGCACCGACGAGATCAAGGACGGCCTGCTGGACCGTCTCGCCGGCCAGTTCGAGGGCCGCGAGAAGGAGCTCGGCGCGGCGTTCCGCTCGCTGAACAAGGCACTGGTGCGCGAGTCGATCCTGCGCGACAAGGTCCGCATCGACGGGCGTGGCCTCGCCGACATCCGTCCCCTGCACGCCGAGGTCGGCCTGATCCCGCGCGTGCACGGCTCGGCGCTGTTCGAGCGCGGCGAGACCCAGATCCTGGGTGTCACCACGCTGGACATGCTCAAGATGGAGCAGCAGCTCGACACGCTGTCGCCGGAGAAGCACCGCCGCTACATGCACAAGTACGTCTTCCCGCCGTTCTCCACCGGCGAGACCGGTCGCGTGGGCTCGCCCAAGCGCCGCGAGGTCGGCCACGGCGCGCTGGCGCGTCGCGCGCTGCTGCCCGTGCTGCCGGACCGCGAGGAGTTCCCCTACGCGATCCGCCAGCTCTCCGAGGCCATGGGCTCCAACGGCTCGACCTCGATGGGCTCGGTCTGCGCCTCGACCCTGTCGCTGCTGCAGGCCGGCGTGCCGCTCAAGGCGCCGGTCGCCGGCATCGCCATGGGCCTGGTCTCCGGTGAGATCGACGGCCAGACCACCTACGTCGCGCTCACCGACATCCTCGGTGCCGAGGACGCGTTCGGCGACATGGACTTCAAGGTCGCCGGCACCCGTGAGTTCGTCACCGCCCTGCAGCTGGACACCAAGCTCGACGGCATCCCCGCCGAGGTCCTCGGTGCCGCGCTGAAGCAGGCGCGCGACGCCCGCCTGACCATCCTCGACGTCATGGCCGAGGCCATCGACGCGCCGGAGGAGATGTCGGAGACCGCGCCGCGGATCCTCACCATCAAGATCCCGGTCGACAAGATCGGCGAGGTGATCGGTCCCAAGGGCAAGGTCATCAACCAGATCCAGGACGACACCGGCGCCTCGATCTCCATCGAGGACGACGGCACCATCTACATCGGTGCCACCGTCGGGTCCCAGGCCGAGGCCGCCCGGTCGGCGATCAACGCGATCGCCAACCCGACCATGCCCGAGGTCGGCGAGCGCTACCTCGGCACGGTCGTCAAGACGACCAACTTCGGTGCGTTCGTCTCGCTGATGCCCGGCAAGGACGGCCTGCTGCACATCAGCAAGCTGCGCTCGCTGGCCGGCGGCAAGCGTGTCGACGCCGTCGAGGACGTCGTCTCGGTGGGCCAGAAGATCCAGGTCCAGATCGCCGAGATCGACGACCGCGGCAAGCTCTCCCTGACCCCCGTCGTCGAGGACGACGGCGCCGAGGGCGAGGGCGAGACCGCCACGGAGGAGACCGCCTCCGAGGAGTGATCCTCACCAGCACGCCGTGACCGACCCGCCCGAGCCACCGGCTCGGGCGGGTCGGCCGCTTCCCCGCCACGGACAGACCGGAGCGACCCCATGAGCACCATCCAGTCCAGCGCCATGCGCGCGACGACCACGCTGTCGGAGACGACCGACGACGACGGCCTGGCCACCTCCGTCGTACGCCGCACCCTGCTGCCCTCGGGGCTGCGCATCGTGACCGAGCAGATGGCCGGGGTGCGCTCGGCGAGCATCGGCGTGTGGGTCGGTGTCGGCTCCGCCGACGAGGACGAGACGCTGCACGGCTGCTCGCACTTCCTCGAGCACGTGCTCTTCAAGGGCACGGGGACCCGCTCTGCCATGGACATCTCGGTGGCCCTCGACGCCGTCGGTGGGGAGTTCAACGCCTTCACCGCCAAGGAGTACACCTGCTTCCACGCGCGGGTGCTCGACGTCGACCTCGACCTGGCCGTGGACGTGCTCGGCGACATGATCACCGACTCCACGATCACCGCCGAGGACGTCGAGGCCGAGCGCGACGTGATCCTCGACGAGATCGCGATGCACGACGACGACCCCGACGACGTGGTGCACAACCTCTTCGCCGCGCAGGCCTACGGCGAGCACACCGCGCTCGGTCGCCCGATCGCGGGGACCGTCGAGTCGATCACCGCCCTCACCCGTGACCAGGTGGCGCAGTTCCACCGGGTGCACTACCGCCCGGCGACCATCGTGGTGTCGGTCGCCGGCAACGTCGAGCACGACCGGGTGGTGGAGCTGGTCGAGGCGGCCTTCGCGCGCAACGGGTTCCTCGACCGCGTCGAGTCACCCGTCTCACGACTGGGGGAGGGGACCCTCTCCCCGGTGCACCCGGGGACCGCGACCACCCGGCGACCCTTCGAGCAGGTCAACCTCGTGCTGGGGATGGAGGGCATCGCCCGCAACGACCCGCGCCGCTTCGCCCTGTCGATCCTGAGCACCGCCCTGGGCGGGGGCACCTCCTCCCGCCTGTTCCAGGAGGTGCGCGAGCGTCGCGGGCTGGCCTACTCCGTCTACGCCTTCGCCTCCCACCACGCCGACTCGGGTCTGGTCGGGGTGTCCGTCGGGTGCCTGCCGGCCAAGCAGGACGAGGTGCTCGTGGTCGTCCGTGAGCAGCTGGCCCTGGTGGCCAGGGACGGGATCACCGCCGAGGAGCTCGAGCGTGGCAAGGGCCAGCTCCGGGGTGGGCTGGTGCTGGGCCTGGAGGACTCCGGGTCGCGGATGGCCCGCCTGGGCAAGTCCGAGCTCGTGCACGACCGGTTGCTCACCCTCGACGAGGTGCTCGCCCACATCGACGGGGTCAGCCTGGAGGACGTCGCCTCGGTGGCGGCCGAGATCTTCTCCCGGCCCGAGGTGCTCGCGGTGGTCGGTCCCTCCTGAGGCCCGCCCGGCGCCCGCGCCGGTGCCCCGTCTGGGTGTCCTGCTCGCCGCTCAGGCGAGCACGACGCAGGCGGCGCAGGCTGCGGCCCACAGCACGCTGGCGAAGGTCCCGATGATGAACCGCTCGGCCACCGCGCCCGTGCCGGCGTTGCGCAGCTCCGGGTAGCGACCCAGGCCCTTGAGCGCCAGCACCACCGCGAGGCCCTCGGGCCAGCCGGCGACGAGCGAGGCGAGGACGCCGGCACGCTCCAGCGCGCCGATCCAGGCGCCGCCCCGCAGCAGCTGGCCGGCCTGCTCCAGGGTGTCCGGGCCGTCGTCGGCATCCACCAGGTCGAACAGCGACGTGGTGACCGGGCCGCCCCCGAGGACGGCGAGCCCGGCGGCCAGGGCGACCAGCAGGGTGCGGGGGGCGTCGCCGTGGAGCGTGAGGTCGGCGGCCCCGGCCCACCCCAGGGCGGTGACCAGCAGCCCGAGGGCGGCAGGTGCCCAGATCCGCCGACCGCGGGAGGACCACGCCCAGGCAGCGGCCACGAGCGCGGCGGCCAGCAGCACCAGCAGCATGGCTCCCGCGGCGTCGACCTGCCAGGTCATCGCACGACCTCCCGGGGGGCGGCTGACCCGGCTGCGTCCACGGCGAGCGCGGCGAGGTGGGCGACCAGCTCGCGGCCTCGGGCGCCCTCGACGGCGCCGGCAGCCCGAGCACGCTGGGTCACGGCGCTCTGTGAGATGCCGAGCCGGCGTGCCGCCCGGTCGTGCGTGTCGCCGGCGTCGAGGAGGTCGACGACCTCCCACCCACGGTCGGTACGCCGCTGCAGCAGCGACGCCCACAGCCACAGGGCCGACTCGAGGGCCCGTCCGGCCCGCTGCTCGTCGTCGGTCACCCCGACGACCACCCGGAGCCCGGCGGGGGCGTGACGTGCCGCCTCGACCCCGTCGCGGGCATGGACGAACGCCGGTCCCCGCGCCTCGCGCACGTCCCGCGGGAGCGGGGACTCGACGGGACCGATGCCGAGGCCGACGCGCCACCGGCCGTCGCGCAGCACGACCTCCAGGAGCGCGGGCAGGTGGTCGGGGTCGCCGACGAGGCCCTGCACCTCGTCGCCGGCCGTGCGCTGGAACGACAGGCGGGAGGGGAGGGGGGCGAGTGCCTCGAGGAGGGCGGTGACGTGGTCGGGGGCGGCGCGGCTGCCGCGTTGGTCCACGGTGAGGACGATGTCCACCGGGGCGTGCGGATCACCGTTCGGCATCGGACCTCCCTGATCAGGCTGCAGCCTAATGTACGGCGATCATCAGGCTGTGACCTAACGGCGTCCGATGATCCCGACGCAGGCCGGGACCTTCCGCTGCACGACCGAGACCCGGAACCCGGCGCTGCTCAGGGCCGCAGAGGTCTTCTCCACGATCTCGGCGACCTGGTCGGGGCGGGTGGCCTCGAAGAAGATGTAGACCGCACCGCCGGGCAGCACGCGCTCGTGCAGCAGGGCCACCTCGTCGCTGCAGTCGCGCACCCAGAACAGGTTGACGTTGAAGGCGTAGACCTTGTGCAGTCGCTTGACCGGCACCCGCAGGGTGGCCAGGTCGATCTGGCGCACGGTGAGCCGGCCGGCCTCGAGGTACTTCGCGCACCGGCGCTTGGTCCGGTCCACGCCGGACTCGGAGCGGTCGATCGCGAACAGCTTGCCGGTCTCCAGCCGGCTGCAGATCAGCTCCGCGCCGTAGCCGGGACCACACCCGATCTCCAGCACGTGGTCACCGGGCTGGACGTCCATGAGGTCGACCGACCAACGGATCCGGGCCGGAATGGTCTGCAGCACCATGGGGGCAAGACTGCCAGAAGTGTCCGGCGTCCGGTGGCGGGGTCGGCCCCGGTGTCGCAGGCAGGCGGTCTGCGTCACGTGGGCGGGGCCCGATGTGGAACGCTGGCCCGCGTGGAGAACGCAGTGAGCAGCACGGTCCGGCGGGTCGGCGTCCTGGGCGCCCGGGGCAAGGTCGGCACCGAGGTGTGCCGCGCCGTCGAGCAGGCCGAGGACCTCGAGCTCGTGGCCGCGATCGACGCCGAGGACGACATCGCCGCGCTCGTGGAGCGCGGCGCCGAGGCGGTGGTGGACTTCACGCACCCCGACGTGGTCATGGACAACCTCGAGTTCTGCGTCGACCACGGGATCCACGCCGTCGTCGGCACGACGGGCTTCGACGACACCCGGCTCGCGAGGCTGGAGTCGTGGCTGGCAGAAGCGCCCGCCACCGGCGTGCTCATCGCCCCCAACTTCTCCATCGGCGCGGTGCTGATGATGCGTTTCGCCGCCGAGGCCGCGCGCTTCTACGAGTCGGTCGAGATCGTCGAGCTGCACCACCCGGACAAGGCCGACGCTCCGTCGGGCACCGCCCGGCGTACCGCCGAGCTGGTCGCGGCCGCCCGGCGGGAGGCCGGCCTGGGCCCGGCGCCGGACGCCACCAGCACCGCGCTCGAGGGCGCGAGGGGTGCCGATGTCGACGGCGTGCCGGTCCACGCCCTGCGCATCCGCGGCATGGTCGCCCACCAGGAGGTCGTGCTGGGTGGCGTGGGGGAGACCCTCACGATCCGTCACGACTCCATGGACCGCGCGTCGTTCACCCCGGGGGTCCTCGCGTCGCTGCGCGCCATCTCCGGGCGCCCCGGGCTGACCGTGGGGCTGGAGAAGCTGCTCGACCTCGGCTGAGCGTCGCACGACCTGCAGAAAGTCGCAGTGCAGGAACCTGAGGCGACCCATGGGTTCCCAGGTGGTCTGGACCTTTGCCAGGCTCGTCCTCAGCGGTCGGCCCCACCGACCCCGGGTCCGGGACCGCGCCGAACGGAAACGGTGCGGCCCCAGCGGTGCCGGTGCCCTCCGTGGGGGAGGGGCCCGGTGCCGTGCGGAGCCCGCTCCGGAGCACTCCGGGGCGGGCTCCCTCAGGTCATCAGACCGAGCTGGCGCAGCACCGCGGCCGTGACCGCCGAGCCGATGACCACCACCAGGAACGGTGCCCGGGCCAGCAGCAGCACGAGGGCGGCCAGCAGTCCGGCGGCCCGGGCGTCCAGCAGCACCCGCTGGTCGCCCCCGAAGACCTGCACCGCGACCAGTCCGGCCAGCAGCGCCACCGGCAGCCGGTCCGCCACCGCCCGCACCCGCGGTCTGTCCAGCACCGCGGCCGGGACGGAGAGGCCGGCGAGCTTGAGCAGGTAGCAGGCCGCGGCGCCGCCCAGCACCGCCCCCCAGGCGCTCACGCGGGGGTCCGCCGTCCGTCGAGCACCCCGGCCAGGAGGGCGACGCTCCCCGCCAGCAGGACCGGCAGTCCCGAGGGCACCAGCGGCACGACCAGCAGCGCCACCGCCGCCGCGGCCAGGGCGAGGCGCCGGCTCTGCGTGTCCTGCAGGCGAGGCCACAGCAGCGCCAGGAAGGCGCCACCCACAGCGGCGTCGAGGCCGTAGGTCCGCGGGTCCCCCATGACCGAGCCCCCGACGGCACCCAGGAGCGTGAAGAGGTTCCAGAGGACGAAGACACCGAGACCGGTCGTCAGGAAGCCGGTGCGTGCCAGCGCCCGTGTCGGTCTGGTGATGGACATGGCCGTGGACTCGTCGATCACCAGGTGGGCGGCCGCGAGGCGTCGGGCGCCCCGCCAGGCGAGCAGGGGGGCCAGTCGCAGGCCGTAGAGGGTGTTGCGGGTGCCCAGCAGGGCGGCGGTGAGCGCACCGGTGACGGCCGGGCCGCCGGACCCGAGGACGCCGACCAGGGCGAACTGCGAGGCCCCGGTGAACATCAGCAGGGACAGCGCACAGGTCTGGGCGACGTCGAGCCCGGAGGCCACCGACACGGCGCCGAAGGACGCGCCGTACAGACCGGTCGCCACCGCGACCCCCAGGCTGTCGCGCACCACGCGGCGGTGCGCCTCGTGGGCCTGGTCGGGCAGCTGCCCGGTCACTGCCCGGTCACTGCCGCAGGTCGGTGTGCAGCCGCACCTGCTTCACGCGTACCGCGCCGGCGCCGTCGAGGTCCAGCTCGCGGTGGGCGCCGTCCGGGGCCCACCCCGCACCGTCGAGGAAGCCGCGCAGGTCGTCGTCGGAGGCCACCAGCCACGTGACGGCACGGGTGAAGCGGTCCGCGCGCAGCGTGTCGACGGCCGCCTGCAGCAGCCGGCTGCCGTGGCCCTGGCGACGCTCGTCGGGGTCCAGCACGACCTCGGCCAGCTCCCCGTCGGCGACGGGGTCGCAGTCGGGGTCGGTCGCGGGGCCGGTGAGCGCGAAGCCCACGACCCGGTTGCGCTCCAGCGCGACCAGCACCCGCTGACGCGCGTCGGTGGGGCGGGCCAGCGACTGCTCCCAGGTGCGGGTCGCCTCCTCGAGCGCCTCCGGCCCGGTCGGGAACGCCTCGGGCGGCAGCACGTCGGCGTACATCCGTGGCCAGGCGCGCAGCTGGAGGGCGGCGACCGCCGCGGCGTCCTCGGCCCAGGCGACACGGACCGAGACGTCGGCCGTGGGGCTCACCGGTAGTGCTCGGGCAGCTGCTGGCCGATCTTGACCTGGGCCTTGGGCATCCGCATGAACTTCATCTGCATGGCCCGGCTGATGGCGTACCAGGTGGTGCCCTTGGTGCTCTCGCCCGGGAAGCGCTGCGCCAGCTGGCGACGGACCCGGAAGCGCAGCTGGATCATGTCCACGACGACCAGCAGCACGGTCAGCATCAGCACCGTGCTGCCGATGCCGGCGAGCGTCTGGTTGCCGGAGTAGCTGAGGATCATCGTCACGATCAGCACCGGGACGATGACGTCGATGAAGGAGAACCGCGAGTCGACGT
The DNA here is from genome assembly GCF_013408145.1 of Nocardioides marinus. Taxonomy (NCBI): domain Bacteria; kingdom Bacillati; phylum Actinomycetota; class Actinomycetes; order Propionibacteriales; family Nocardioidaceae; genus Nocardioides; species Nocardioides marinus. The sequence continues at coordinate 2,334,515 of NZ_JACBZI010000001.1, read as the reverse complement.
AGTCGCGGATGAACCGGCGCACCGGGCCCTTGTCGCGGGGGAGCAGGAAGCGCTCGTCGCCGGACTTCATGGCGGCACGCACCTTCGCGGAGTTCTCCGCCCGCTGGGCACGGGCCGCGGCGGCCTGCTCCTTGCGGGTGCGCGGGACCTTCGCACGGGCCCTGGCCGCGGCCTCGGCCTCCTTGCGCGACGGGGTGGGCCGCCCCTTGCCGGGGGTGCCCTTGCCGGGAGTGGTGGACCCGTCGGCCGCCTCGGAGATGGTCTCGGGGGCCGACTCGGACTTCGAACGACGGAACAACGTGGGCCTGTCTGCTGCGGGGACTGGTGCGGGTCCCGGCGCCGGCGGAGGCGCCGTGGGACGCACGCCAGACTACCGGTGCGGTCCGGACCCGTGCCCGCGCGTTGCCGCCGAGCCGTAGGGTGAGGGGCGACCGAGAGACACCGACCACGACCTCGTGCGAGAAGGACCGTCACCATGAGCCTCTGGAAGCGCATCACCCTGATCTTCAAGTCGAAGGCCAGCAAGGCGCTCGACCGTGCCGAGGACCCGCGCGAGACCCTCGACTACAGCTACCAGCGCCAGCTGGAGCTGCTCACCAAGGTGCGCCGTGGGGTCGCGGACGTCGCCACCAGCCGCAAGCGGGTCGAGCTGCAGATCAACCAGCTCGAGCAGCAGGCCGCGAAGCTCACCGACCAGGCCCAGAAGGCCATCGACATGGGTCGCGAGGACCTCGCCCGTGAGGCGCTGACCCGCAAGTCCGGCCTCACCGGCCAGATCAACGACCTCAAGGTGCAGCTCGCGCAGCTGCAGGGCGAGGAGGAGAAGCTCACGCTGGCCCAGCAGCGGCTGCAGGCCAAGGTGGAGAGCTTCCGCACCCGCAAGGAGACCATCAAGGCGACCTACACCGCGGCCGAGGCGCAGACCCGCATCAACGAGGCGGTCTCCGGCATCGGCGACGAGTTCGGTGACGTGGGCGCCGCGATCGCCCGCGCGGAGGACAAGACCGCGCAGATGCAGGCCCGTGCCGGCGCGATCGACGAGCTGATCGCCTCCGGTGCCCTCGACGACGCCTCCTCCCTCAACGCCGGCGACGACATCGCGCGGGAGCTGGAGTCGATGAGCAGCCAGGCCGACGTCGAGGCCGAGCTGGCCGCGATGAAGGGCGGCAAGGCTGCGCCCGACGCGATCGAGTCGGGCGAGTCGGCGGGCTCGGGGCCGATCCTCGAGGCGGCCGAGGAGAAGGTCGAGCAGCCCGAGGACCGCGCCTGAGCCCCTCAGGCTCCTCTTGGGACGGCCAGGGACACTGGGGACATGGCGCGTACTCGTTTCGTCGGTGACGCCGGGCTGACCGTCCGGATGACGACGGTCATGTTCCTGCTCGGCGGGTTGTTCGTGGCCCTGGTGGTGGCGCTGATGGCGATCGCCGGCGGCTACGGAGGGATGGGTTTCGCCCTCATCGTCGGGTTCATCGGCATCGGCATCGCGATCTACCAGTGGTGGAGCAGCGACACCGTGGCCATGAAGGCGATGCGGGCCCGCGAGGTCACCCCCCAGCAGGCGCCCGAGCTGCACGCCATGGTCGACCGGCTGTGCGTGCTCGCCGACATGCCCAAGCCGCGGGTGGGCGTGGCCGACACCAGCCTGCCCAACGCCTTCGCCACGGGGCGCTCGCCGGACCGGTCGGTCGTGGTGGTCACGACCGGCATCCTGCAGCTGCTCACCGCCGAGGAGCTCGAGGGCGTGCTCGCCCACGAGCTCGCGCACGTGGCCCATCGCGACGTGCTCGTGATGACCGTCGCCTCCTCGGCCGGCATCGTCGCCGGCATGGTCACCCAGGGCGCGCAGTACGGCGCGATGTTCGGCGGGCACCGCCGCGAGGGCAACTCCGCGCTGCCGGTGTGGCTGCTCATGCTGCTCGTGAGCATGGTCGTGTACGCCGTCAGCTTCCTGCTGCTCAAGCTGCTCTCGCGCTACCGCGAGCTCTCGGCCGACCGTGCCGGGGCCTACCTCACCATGAAGCCGGCTGCCCTGGCCTCGGCGCTGCAGAAGATCAGCGGGGGGATGAACGCCATCCCCGACCGCGACCTGCGCGCCAGCCAGGCCATGAACGCCTTCTTCATCGCCCCGGCGATCAAGGGTGTGTCCCTGCGGACCCTCACCTCGACGCATCCCTCCCTCGAGCAGCGGCTCGAGCAGCTGGCCCGCATCCAGGCCGAGCTCGGCCGGCCCACCCCGTGACCGGGCGACGCTGATGGGCCTGCTCGACTCGATCCTGGGGCGCAGCCGCCCCAAGCAGGCCAACCTCGACGCGCTCTTCGCGGTGCCCTCGGCCGCGATCACGCTGCGGGCGGCCGTGGGTCTGGCCCCCACCGGTCTCGGCGCGGTCTGCTACCGCCCCGCGGGCGGGGCCGCCTTCGCCCAGGCCGAGCAGGAGATCGTCGAGCTGCTGCGCGGAGCCGCCGACGCACCCGACGTACGCCTCGAGCACGACGAGTTCGGTTTCACCTGGCTCGTCGTCGACGACGACCCCGACGACGTCGAGGGACTGGTCACCGACCTGCACGCGGTCAACACCACGTTGGAGTCCCACGGCTTCGGTCCGGGCCTGCTGTGCTCGCTGGTGCCCTTCGAGGACGCCACAGGTCGCAGGGCCGGGCTGGTCTACCTCTACAAGCAGGGGTCGTTCTACCCCTTCGCGCCCCAGACCGGGGCCGGGCGGGCCCGGGACAACCTGCTGGAGATCCAGCTCCGCGACCTGCTGGCTGGCGAGCTCCCCGTCGAGCGCGAGATGTCGCGGTGGCTCGCCCTGTGGGGCGCCCCCGGCCTGTGATCCGCGGGTGTGATTTCCCCCGATCCGGTCGCTTTCGGACCGGTTCGGCCGCGCGGGGCGCCGGCCGCTCCCTAGCCTGTGCCCCGAGCAGACGTCGGCGGGACGTCGACGTGGGGCAGGACGGGACGGTCATGAGCGTGACGAGCGACGAGAAGCGTGTGCTGGAGATCGATCGCTACCACGTGCTCCTGGCGCCCCCTCGCGCCGACCTGGTGGCGCTGGTCGAGGTGGCCGCGCAGGTCGCGCAGGTGCCGCTGGCCACGATCAACCTCATCACCGACACCGAGCAGCACCAGATCGCCACGGCCGGCTTCGACGCCTCCATCTGTGCGCGCGAGGACTCCATGTGCAACCTCGTCCTGCACGAGAAGGAGCCGGTCATCGTGCCGGATGCCTCGCAGGACCCACGCTTCAAGGACAACCCGTTCGTGACCGGGGAGATCGGTGACGTCCGCTTCTACGCCACGCACCAGCTGCGCACGCCGGGCGGCATCGTGATCGGGACCCTGTGCGTCTTCGACACCGAGCCCCGGGACCTGGGGGACGACCAGGAGCAGGCGCTGCTCACGCTGGCCGACCGCGTCGTCGACCTGCTCGAACTGGAGCTGCGCACCCGGGAGCTGACCAGCGCCGTGGCGGAGCTCGGTGCGGCGCACGCGGAGCTGGAGCGCTCCAACCAGGTGCTGACCGCCTTCGCCGGTCAGGTCGCCCACGACCTGCGCAACCCGCTCTCGGCCGTCCGGATGTCGCTGGACCTGCTGCAGGAGCAGGTGGAGTCGCCCGATCTCGACGCCGAGACCCTGGCCTACGTCGCCACCCGCGCCACGAGCGGTGCCGAGCGGATGCAGAGCCTGATCGACGACCTGCTGGCCTACGCACGCGTGGGCGGGCAGATGGGGCGCGGGGAGGTCGACCTCGAGGCGGTCGTGGCCGACGTCCGTGCCGACCTGGCCGTGGCCCTCGAGGGCGCCGAGGTCACGGTGGGTCCGCTGCCCACGGTGACCGGTGACGAGGTCCAGCTGCGGGCGGTCCTGCAGAACCTCGTGGCCAACAGCGCCAAGTTCGCCGCCCCGGGGGAGCGAGCCCGGATCGAGGTCTGCGGCACCACGACGGCACACGGCTGGCGGCTCGAGGTGATCGACCACGGTCTCGGCGTCCCCGAGGCGGACCGCGGACGCGTGTTCCTCCCGCTGGCGCGCGCCCACGAGACCGTGGAGGGCCACGGCATCGGGCTGGCGACGGTCCGCCGGATCATCGACGCCCACCACGGGCGGATCGGGATCGACGAGACGCCGGGTGGCGGCGCGACCGTGTGGATCGAGCTGCCGCGCTGACCCACGCCACGCGGGCCGGCTCGGACGGGGCCGGTGGGGCGAGCCGCTGTCGGCTCAGTCCTTGGCGGTCTTCCCGGGCAGCGACAGCATCCGCTCCAGGGCGACCAGGGCCCACTTCTCGGTCTCGGGGTCGACCTCGATCCGGTTGACCACGACTCCGTCGACCAGGGACTCCAGTGCCCACACCAGGTGCGGCAGGTCGATCCGGTTCATCGTCGAGCAGTAGCAGACGTTGCGGTCCAGGAAGGCGATCTTCTTGTCCGGGTGGGAGTCGGCCAGCCGCTTGACCAGGTTCAGCTCGGTGCCGATGGCCCACGACGACCCGGCCGGGGCGGCCTCGATCGTCTGGATGATGAACTCGGTGGAGCCGATCAGGTCGGCCTTGAGGACGACCTCGTGCTTGCACTCGGGGTGGACCAGGATGTTGATGTCGGGGTCGGCCGCGCGCAGGTCGTCGACGACGTCCTCGGAGAAGCGGCCGTGGACCGAGCAGTGCCCCTTCCACAGGATCATCCGCGCGTCGCGCAGCTGCTGCTCGGTGAGGCCGCCGTTCGGGCGGTGCGGGTCCCACACGACGCAGTCGTCGAGGGAGAGCCCCAGCTGCAGCACGGCGGTGTTGCGGCCGAGGTGCTGGTCGGGCAGGAACAGCACCTTGGTGTCCGGCCCCTGCTGCTCGTAGGCCCACTCCAGGGCGGTCTGGGCGTTGCTCGAGGTGCACACGACACCGCCGTTGCGCCCGCAGAACGCCTTGATGTCGGCGCTGGAGTTCATGTAGGTCACCGGGACGACCTGCTGCTGGACCCCGGCGGCGGCCATCGCGTCCCAGGCCGCCTCGACCTGGGTCAGGCGGGCCATGTCGGCCATCGAGCAGCCGGCGGCGAGGTCGGGCAGCACGACCTGCTGCTCGGGCTTGGTGAGGATGTCGGCGGACTCGGCCATGAAGTGCACGCCGCAGAAGACGATGAACTCGGCGTCGGGACGTGCCGCGGCGTCCCGTGCCAGCTTGAAGGAGTCACCGGTCACGTCGGCGAACTGGATGACCTCGTCGCGCTGGTAGTGGTGCCCCAGCACGAACACGCGACTGCCCAGTGCCTCCTTGGCCGCCTGCGCCCGCGCGACGAGGTCGGGGTCGGAGGCGGCGGGCAGGTCGCCCGGGCACTCCACGCCCCGCTCGGCGGAGAGGTCCTTGCCGCGTCCCAGCGGCAGCAGCGGCAGGTCCACGGTGCTCATGGGTCCAGCCTAGGCCGGAGGCGTGTGCGAGCGCTCACCGAGTCGTGGGAGAGCGGGTCGTGGAGCCCGGGTCAGAGCAGCGCGCCGTTGTGCAGGTACGGCGTCGGCGGCTTCATCCCCCGGACCCCGAGGTAGCCCTCGGTGCGGACCGTGAGGCCGGCAGCCAGTCCGACCTGGAGCGCCCACTGGTTGGCGCCGGTGACGTGGGGGACCTCCGCGTCACCGGTGGCGGTCAGCAGCGCCGCCCACAGCAGCCGCGCAGCCGTGCGCCGGTCGGTCGCGGCCAGGGCCGCGACCCGGCCGTCGTCGGCGTAGACGTAGCCCGACGCGGACCGGCTCTCGAGCACCAGCGCGGGGGCCATCTCGGCCAGCAGGTCGTGGTCGGAGCCGCGTCCGGCGCCGCGGCACCGTCGGTCCACCGAGTCCATCAGCTCCCGGTCGCTCGACCGGGCCTCCCGGACGGCCCCGAGCGTCGGGGCGGTCGAGGTGTCGGGGCGTCCCGAGAGCACCATCTGGGGATGGAGGTCGAAGCCGGCCGCCTGGTAGCGGCGTACCGCCCGGGGGTCGGAGGAGGACGAGAGCAGCCCGCGCAGGCACCCCACCGAGTGCTGCAGGGCCGCGTCGAGCAGGGGCCTGCCCACACCGCCCTGTGCCTCGGGCAGCACCGCGAAGGTGGCCAGCGCCCACAGCGTCTCGCGGCGCAGCGAGGTCGCCATCCCGACGGTGCGCCCGTCGAGGTCGGCGACCCAGCAGCCGGGGCCGTCGGTCGCGAGCAGGCGGGCCGTCCGGTCGATCCACCGCTGCGATCGTGCGGCGGGGCGGCGCTCCGGCTCGGGGTCGGTGGCACGCCGGGTGGCCAGGTCGACCTGGAGGAACGCCTCGGCGCTGATCTGCTCGGCCACCTCGACGTCCTCGGGGCGCATCGGCCTCACGACCAGGCCCGCCCGAGACTCCGCCACGACACCCGAACCTACCCGTGCGTGAGGATGGGGTCATGCGAGTTCTGGTGGCACCCGACAAGTTCGCGGGCACCCTGACCGCCGTCGAGGCGGCGGAGGCGATCGCCGAGGGCTGGCGCCGGCGCTCCCCGGGGGACGAGATCGACCTCGCCCCGATGTCCGACGGCGGCCCCGGCTTCGTCGACGTGCTGCACGCCGCGACCGGCGGCGAGCTCGTCGTCGTCACGGTGACCGGTCCGCTCGGTGAGCCGACGCCGGCCACCCTCCTGCTCAGCGGGGACACGGCGTACGTCGAGAGCGCGCAGGCCTGCGGGGTGCACCTGACCGGCGCCGAGGGGGTCGAGCTCGCGACCACCGTCGGGGTGGGGCAGCTGGTCGCCGCGGCCGTCGATGCCGGCGCGACCACCGTCGTGGTGGGTCTCGGCGGCAGCGGCACCAACGACGGTGGGGCCGGGCTCCTGCACGCTCTCGGTGCCACTGCGGACCGTCGGCTCGACGCCGGCCCGCTGGGCCTGGCCGACGTCACGTCCGTGGACCTGGCGCCCGCGCGCGAGCGGCTCGCCGGGGTGCGTCTGGTCGCGGCCAGCGACGTGGACAGCCCGCTCACGGGGCTCTTCGGGGCCACCAAGACCTTCGGGCCGCAGAAGGGCCTGGAGGAGGGCCGCATCGCGCTCGTCGACGGCCTGCTCGAGCAGCTGGCCGTCGCCACCGACCGTCGGCTCTCCCTGGAGAAGGGGGCCGGGGCCGCGGGCGGCCTGGGGTTCGCGCTGATGCTGCTCGGCGCGACCCGCGAACCCGGGATCGACCTGGTCGCGGCTGCCGTGGACCTCGAGGCCCGTGCCCGGGCGGCCGACGTCGTCGTCACCGGTGAGGGGGCCTTCGACTTCTCCAGCCGCTCCGGCAAGGTCCCGTACGGCGTCGCGGAGATCTCCGCCCGGGCGCTGCGGCCCTGCGTGGCACTGGCCGGGCAGGTGCTGGTGGGGTCACGGGAGATGCGGGCACTCGGTGTCGAGGCGGCGTACTCGCTGGTCGAGCTGGTGGGGGAGGAGCGGGCCCTGGGGCAGCCGGCGCAGGCGCTGGGCGAGCTCGCGGAGCGGGTGGCCCGGACGTGGTCGAGGGAATAGCCGACCCTCGCCTACCATTGACCCTGGTGGACACCGGTCCGAGGCCGGACCACCGACCCAGACCCCCGCACCTCTAGTTGGGAGCACCACGACATGACCGAGCAGGTCGAGACCGAGCGTCGTACCGACAGCATCAACCTCAGCTCCGTCGCGGCGGCGAAGGTGAAGAGCCTGCTGGAGCAGGAGGGTCGCGACGACCTCCAGCTGCGGATCTCCGTGCAGCCCGGTGGCTGCTCGGGCCTGCGCTACCAGCTGTTCTTCGACGAGCGCACGCTCGACGGTGACGTCGTCACCGACTTCGACGGCGTGGCCGTCGTGGTCGACCGGATGAGCGTCCCCTACCTCAACGGCGCGATGATCGACTTCGTCGACAGCATCGAGAAGCAGGGCTTCACCATCGACAACCCGAACGCCACGGGCTCGTGCGCGTGTGGAGACAGCTTCCACTGAGCCAGGCCCTCGAGCCGACGTACGACGAAGCCCCCGACCGGACCGGTCGGGGGCTTCATCGTCGTTGCAGTGGACGGGTGCCGTCAGTCCAGGTGCAGCGAGAGCGCGTTGGCGATGCGCTGGGCGGCCTCGCCGATCTCGATGTCGCGCTTCGGGACCTCGCGCGGGTAGTCGGCGAAGTGGATGGAGGGTGCCGGCCGGGTCGCGTGCGCGGCCGCGCGGGCCAGGTGACGCTCCAGGGTGCTCCGGGTGGAGACGGCGTCGGCGTGCATCTGCGCCATGGTGCTCAGGTCGTCGTAGGAGGCCATGTCCTCGACGCTATTGGCTACTGGGGGGTACTCCCAGCTGTACCGATCGGTAGTGTTGCGCCACGTGTCTGAGACCACTGGAACCACTGCCGGGGCGCTGCTCATCGCGGGCTCCATCGCCACCGACCACCTGATGAGCTTCGCGGGCAAGTTCGAGGACTCCCTCGTCGTCGAGCAGCTGCACAAGCTGTCGGTGTCGTTCCTGGTCGACGACCTGGAGATCCGCCGCGGCGGCGTCGCGCCGAACATGTGCTTCGGCCTGGCGGCCCTGGGTTTGCGGCCGGTGCTGGTCGGCTCGGCCGGCGAGGACTTCTCCGACTACCGCTCCTGGCTCGAGCGGCACGGCGTCGACTGCGAGAGCGTGCGGATCTCGGAGTCCAAGCACACCGCCCGCTTCGTGTGCACCACCGACTCCACCATGGCCCAGTTCGCCTCGTTCTACCCCGGCGCGATGAGCGAGGCCCGGCTGATCGAGCTCGCCCCGATCGTCTCCCGTGTCGGCGAGCCCGCCTACGTCCTCATCGGTGCCGACGACCCCGACGGGATGCTGCGCCACACCGAGGAGTGCCGCCAGCGCGGCTACCCCTTCATCGCCGACCCCAGCCAGCAGCTGGCCTTCGGCGAGGGCGAGCTGATCCGCGAGCTCATCGACGGCGCCGCGATCCTGTTCTCCAACGAGTACGAGTCGCACATGATCGAGCAGAAGACCGGTTGGTCGGCCGACGAGGTGCTCGCCAAGGTCGGGCTGCAGGTCACCACGCTCGGCGCCGACGGCGTGCGGATCAAGCGTCAGGGCGAGGAGGACATCGTGGTCCCCGCCGCCAAGGACGTCGCCGCCGTGGAGCCGACCGGTGTCGGGGACGCGTTCCGGGCCGGCTACCTCGCGGCCACCGCGTGGGGCGTCGGGCTCGAGCGGGCCGCCCAGGTCGGCTGCGTGCTCGCGGCGTACGTCGTGGAGACGGTCGGCACGCAGGAGTACCACTTCACCGGGTCGGACTTCGTGGCCCGCCTCGAGGCGTCGTACGGCGCCGAGGCCGCGGCCGAGGTCCGCCCCTTCGTGGGCTGAGCCGCGGCTGGGGGTCAGCTGACCCGTCGTACGCGGTAGCGCGGGACCCCGTCGGGGGCGGAGTCCTCCCCGAGGTACTCCTGCCCGCGCATCCGGCACCACGCCGGGACGTCGGTGCGGGCCGCGACGTCCTCCACCACCACCGCGACCACCCCGCCGACGGGCACGTCGGTGTGGCGACGACCGAGCTCGATCACCGGTTGGGGGCACAGCATCCCGCGGCAGTCGAGCTCCAGGTCCGGCTCGCGTGGCTCGCCGGGGGTCACGATGGGGCTGCTGTCCACTACAGACCCACCTCGGAGCGCAGCCGGCCCACGACGTCGGGCAGCAGCGCGAGGAGGTCCTCGACCTGCTGCTCGGTGACGTCACGGCCCAGCGAGATGCGCACGTTCCCGTGCGTGAGCGCCCCCATCGCCGCCAGCACGTGACTCGGCTCCAGCGTCGAGGCCGTGCACGCCGATCCGCTCGCGACGCCGAAACCGGCCCGGTCCAGCTCGCGCACCAGCGCCTCGCCGCTGAGGTAGAGGCAGGAGAAGGTCACCAGGTGGGGGAGTCGGTCCTCCGGGTCGCCGACGACCTCGGTGTCGGGGAGGGTCGCCGCGACCGCGCGGATGTGGTCCACGAGGCGTCGGCGACGGGCGTCGACCTCCTCGCGCTCGGCGAGCGTGGCCTGGAGCGCGGCCGCCGCGGCCAGGCTCCCGGCCACGTCGGGCAGCGCCCCACCGAAGTCCTGCGGCTCGGGGTCGCCGGGGAAGGGGTTGGTCCACCGGGTGCCGCGGCGCACGAGCAGCACACCGATCCCGGGTGGCCCCGCCCACGAGGTGGCGGCGCCCGCAGCGACGGCCCAGTGCTGCGCGGGGAGGTCGAGGAGGCCCAGGGAGGCGGAGGCGTCGACGAACAGGGGGACCCCGTCCGGGAGCGGGAGGGCGCCGGCCGGCTGGAGGGTGCCCACCTCGTGGTTGGCCAGCTGGCAGGCGACGGCCGCGGTGCTGCCCCCGGCGTGCTCGACCAGGTCGTGCTCGTCGACCCGGCCGGTCGCGTCCACCGGGACCTCGACGACCTCGCCCGTGTGCAGGCGGGTCCACCAACGGGCGGCGTGGCGGACGTGGGCGTGCTCGACACCCGGGAGCACGAGCCGGGTGCCGACGTGACGACGAGCCTCGGCCAGGCCGAGGAAGCCGCGCTGGACCGCGTCGAGGGGACTGGTGAACCAGACCTCGTCACGCCGCACGCCCAGCGCGTCCGCCACGGCCTCGCGAGCGTTGTCGAGGAGCAGCCGGGCGTCCCGGCCCGGACCGTGCAGCGCCCTGGGGTCGGCGTACCCGCGCGCCAGGGCCGCCTCGAGGACCTCCCGGGCCGCCGGGTGCAGGGGAGCGCCCGCGGCTGCGTCGAGGTGTGCGTGTGCCACGCGCCGACCCTACGACCGGGCCGTCCCAACCCCCACCCTGGTCCCGACCTCGTCGCCGGATGGCGGTAGTGTGACCAGCACTCCTGATCGTTTGAGAGGAAGGCTCCACCGTTGAGTCTGCAGCACCCCTTCGGAGCGCCCTTGCGCCGCCGCGGTCGGGCCGCTCGTGCGGGCCTCGCCGTCGCCCTCAGCGCCCCTGTCCTGCTGCTCGCCGGCTGCTCGGCGGAGTCGCGTGGTGAGTGGGAGCGCCTGGCCATGCCCGAGCCCGTCACCGAGCAGGGGGAGAGCACCCTCGCACTGTGGCAGGGCGCCTGGATCGCCGCCCTCGTGACCGGTGTCATCGTGTGGGGCCTCATCGGCTACGCCGTGGTGGCCTACCGCCGCCGCAGCGACGACGAGATCCCGGTCCAGACGCGCTACAACCTGCCGCTGGAGATCTTCTACACGGTCGCCCCGGTGATGATGGTCGTGGTGTTCTTCGTGCACACGGTGCGCGTGCAGAACATCGCGCTGGCCGACGACCCCGTGCCGGACAACATCGTGGAGGTGACCGGCCAGCAGTGGTCGTGGACCTTCAACCACGGTGTCGGAGCGCTGGACGTCGAGGCCAACGAGGACAACACCGACAAGGAGTTCCCCTACTCCGAGTACGCCTACGAGGTCGGGACCGCCTCCTACATCCCGACGCTGTGGCTGCCCGTCGACGAGACGACGCGCTTCAACCTGCACAGCCCCGACGTCATCCACGACTTCGGCGTGCCGGGCTTCCTCATGAAGATGGACGTCATCCCCGGCCGGGTGAACTCCTTCCAGCTCAAGCCGACCGAGGAGGGCGAGTACCTCGGCAAGTGCTACGAGCTGTGCGGGGTCTACCACTCCCGGATGCTCTTCAAGGTCAAGGTCGTCAGCCGCGAGGAGTACGACGACTACGTCGCCGGCCTCGTCGCCGAGGGCAACGACTCCGACCTGCCGCTGATCGGCGGCGACGACGCCCGCACCCAGGCGGGCCTGGACACCGACGAGACCGAGGGAGAGGGCGAATGACCGCCACCGCGGCCCACCCGACTCAGGAGAGCGGACGCAAGACCCTGGGCGAGCTCACGGTCCGGATGCTGACCACGACCGATCACAAGCTGATCGGCAAGATGTACCTCATCACGTCGTTCGCGTGGTTCCTGGTCGGCGGCGTCATGGCCCTGCTGATCCGCGCCGAGCTCTTCGCGCCCGGCTCGCAGGTCGTCAACGACGAGCTGTACAACCAGCTGTTCACCATGCACGGCACGATCATGCTGCTGCTGTTCGCGACCCCGCTGTTCTTCGGGTTCGCCAACGTCATCATGCCTCTGCAGATCGGCTCCCCGGACGTCGCGTTCCCGCGCCTGAACATGTTCAGCTACTGGCTGTTCCTCTTCGGCGGCCTGATCGCCGCCTCCGGCTTCCTCACCCCCCAGGGCGCGGCCGACTTCGGCTGGTTCGCCTACACCCCGCTCTCCGACGCCGTGCGCTCGCCCGGCGTGGGCGGTGACCTGTGGATCATGGGTCTGTGGATGGCCGGTCTGGGCTCGATCCTCGGTGCGGTCAACTTCATCACCACGATCATCTGCATGCGCGCCCCGGGCATGACGATGTTCCGCCTGCCGATCTTCGTGTGGAACGTCCTGATCACCAGCCTGCTGGTGCTGATCGCGTTCCCGATCCTGGCCGGTGCGCTGCTGTCCCTGGAGGCCGACCGGCTGCTGGGCGCCCACGTGTTCGACACCGCGCACGGTGGCGCGATCCTGTGGCAGCACCTGTTCTGGTTCTTCGGGCACCCCGAGGTCTACATCATCGCGCTGCCGTTCTTCGGCATCGTGACCGAGATCCTGCCGGTCTTCAGCCGCAAGCCGATCTTCGGCTACGTCGGCCTGGTCGGCGCCACGCTCGGCATCGCGATCCTCTCGGTGGCGGTGTGGGCCCACCACATGTTCGTCACCGGGGCGGTGGACCTGCCGTTCTTCTCCGGCATGACCTTCCTCATCGCGGTGCCGACCGGCGTGAAGTTCTTCAACTGGATCGGCACCATGTGGGGCGGGTCGTTGTCCTTCGACACCCCGATGCTGTGGTCGGTCGGCTTCTTGACGACCTTCCTCTTCGGTGGCCTCACCGGCATCATCCTGGCCAGCCCGCCGCTGGACTTCCACGTCTCCGACTCCTACTTCGTGGTCGCGCACTTCCACTACGTCGTCTTCGGCACCGTGGTGTTCGCGATGTTCGCCGGCTTCTACTTCTGGTGGCCGAAGATGACCGGCCGGATGCTCGACGAGCGCCTGGGCAAGCTGCACTTCTGGATCCTCTTCGTCGGGTTCCACCTGACGTTCCTGGTCCAGCACTGGCTCGGTGTCGAGGGCATGCCGCGTCGCTACGCCGACTACCTGCCCGAGGACGGCTTCACCTTCCTCAACCAGGTCTCGACCGTGGGCGCGTTCCTGCTCTCGCTCTCGATGCTGCCGTTCTTCTACAACCTCTACGTCTCGCGGAAGGCTCCGCTCGTCGGTGTCGACGACCCGTGGGGCTGGGGCCGGTCGCTGGAGTGGGCCACCTCGTGCCCGCCGCCGCGGCACAACTTCCACACCATCCCGCGCATCCGCTCCGAGTCGCCGGCCTTCGACCTCCACCACCCGGAGATCGCCGCCCTCGACCTCGACCAGAACGAGGCTGCCGCCAACGGTGACTTCGCCGACGCGCCGGACATGACGGGCCGTGACGGCGTCGTGCGGGGCGAGACCTCCGAGGGGGAGAACTCCTGATGAAGGCTGAGACCTGGATCTTCGCGATCACCACGATCTTCCTGGTGCTCGTCACGCCGTCGTACTGGTTCATCACCGGTGCCGGCGAGACCGGTGCCGACTGGACCGGCACGTCGGCCCTGACCATGACGGGGCTGCTGACCCTCATGGTGACGCTGTACCTCGGCTTCCACGCCCGCAAGATGGAGCCGCGCCCCGAGGACAAGCTCGACGGCGAGATCGCCGACGGTGCCGGTGAGCTCGGCTTCTTCCCGCCGTACTCCTGGTGGCCGCTGTGGGCCGCCGCGACGCTCGGCGTGATGGTCTTCGGCCTGGCCATGGCCGCCTGGTGGCTGTTCATCATCGGCGGTGTGCTCGGCGCCCTGGCCACCTGCGGCCTGGTCTTCGAGTACTACCGGGGTGAGCACGCTCACTGAGGTCCGCCACGGATCTCTGCGGTCTGCACCGCAACCATTCGCACGCGCTCCGCGTCTCCTCTTCGGGGGAGGCGCGGAGTTCGTCGTCTCCGGGCCTGCGCCTTTACCCTGGGGACGTCCGCACCGGCCGTCCTCGCCGTCGCACACCTCGTGGGGAGAACCTGTCGATGACCGCCCGATCCGTCCGCCGTCCCGGCGCCGCCGTGGCGTCCCTGAGCCTCCTGGCGCTGGTCAGCGCGGGCCTGAGTGCCTGTGAGAGCGGCTCGGCCCTGCCGGGGTCCCAGCAGGACTCCGGCGACCCCTCGACCGGGGCCACCGCAGAGCCGGCAGCCCAGCCGCGACTGCGGCTCAACGTGCGCCGCGGCGCGAGCGAGGTACCGGTGGACACCGTGCTCGCTGTGCGGGCCGAGCACGCGTCCCTGGAGACGGTGACGGTCTCGTCCGAGGCCGGCGCCGTGGAGGGCGAGCTGGCCAGTGACGGCGCGACCTGGCGAGCCGACGAGCGGCTCGAGCCGGGCGCGGCGTACACCGTGCGCAGCGTGGGTCGCACGGCTGCCGGGGACGAGGTCACCCGGGTGGCGCGCTTCACCACCGCGGACCTCTCGCTCGCCGAGCAGACCTACGCCTCGATCGCGCCCCTGGACGGCGAGACAGTCGGCGTGGGTATGCCGGTGGTCGTCACCTTCGACGTCCCCGTCACCGACCGGGCGGAGTTCGAGCGACACATGCACGTGCAGTCGACCCCCCGCCAGGCGGGCACCTGGCACTGGGTGAGCGACTCCGAGGCGCACTGGCGCCCGCGGACGTACTGGAAGGCCGGTACGCAGGTGCACGTCGACCTCGACGTCAACGGCGTCGCCGCCGGCGAGGGGGTCTACGGGCAGCACGACCGCGAGATCGACTTCCAGGTCGGCGACGCACACGTCTACCGGGTCGATGCCCGGACCCACCAGATGAAGGTCTTCTCCAACGGCGAGCTGCTGCGCACCCTCCCGGTGACGACGGGCAAGCCGGGCTTCGAGACCCGCAACGGCGTGAAGGTCATCATCGAGAAGTTCGACGAGAAGCGGATGAACTCCGAGACCGTCGGGATCTCCGCCGGCTCCTCGGAGGCCTACGACATCGACGACGTCCAGTGGGCGATGCGCCTGACGTACTCCGGTGAGTTCATCCACGCCGCACCGTGGTCGGTCGGCAGCCAGGGGAGGGCCAACGTCTCGCACGGCTGCACCGGCATGTCCACCGCCGACGCCGGCTGGCTCTACGCGATGACCCGCCGCGGGGACGTGGTCGAGACCGTGGGCACCGAGGGCGACGACATGACGCTGACCAACGGGTACGGCGACTGGAACGCCAGCTTCAAGGAGTACCGCGAGGGTTCTGCGCTGTAGGAGCGCAGCGACGCTCCGGAAACGACTCAGCCCCCGGTCCGATCGGACCGGGGGCTGAAGTCTCGTGCTGCTGAGTCAGCGTCGCGACTGGGTCTCGACACGCGGGTCACGGCTTCGCACGCTCAGCCGTGCCGCTCGCTCGACCAGCATCGTCGTAGCCGCTGGCGCGTCTACGACCCGCGAAGCGTCTCACCCTCGACGGCGTGGTGGCCGTCGAACTGGTGGCCGTCGGCCGCGTGGCCGTCCAAGGACGCCGTGAGCTCGTGCTCGTGCTCGGCGTGGTGCCGGGCCTCCTCGAGCTCCTGCGCGGTCGGCTTCTGCACGTTGTCGGCGAACCAGAGCTCGGAGAGCTTGGCCCGCAGCCCGTTGAGGCGCCCACCCGGAGCGTCGACGCCGGAGGCGTCGGTCTCGCCGTGGGGGGAGTAGACCTCGTCGCGGTCCCGCGCGGTCAGCGTGTAGGCGGAGGCCTCGCTGATCGGCAGGTGACGCTCGGAGTAGCCGCCCTCGGGGGAGCGCAGGATGACACCGGTCTCGTAGCCGTGCAGCAGCTTCTCCTGGTCGTGACGCTGCAGGGAGATGCACCAACGCCGCGTGATCCAGAAGGCGATCGCCGGCCCGACGAACACCGCCACCCGCATGAAGTAGGTGATCTGGTTGATGCTCGCGTTGAGCTTGATCGCGATCAGGTCGTTGCCGCCGGCAGCCCACATCAGGCCGTAGAACGTCATCAGCGAGACCATCAGGGCCGTGCGCGTCGGCGCGTTGCGCGGACGCTCCAGCAGGTGGTGCTCCCGCTTGTCGCCGGTGATCCAGGCCTCCAGGAAGGGCAGGAGGAGCAGGATCGTGAACATCAGGCCCGGGAGCACGATGATCGGCAGGAAGACGTTGAGCGCGAAGGAGTAGCCGAAGAAGTGGAACTCCCAGCCCGGCATGATGCGCAGCGCGCCGTCGGGCCAGCCCATGTACCAGTCCGGCTGTGAACCGGCGGTGACCTTGGTCGGGTCGTAGGGGCCGTACTTCCAGATCGGGTTGATGCCGAGCAGGCCGCCCATCAGCGCGGTGACGCCGAAGACGATGAAGAAGAAACCACCGGCCTTCGCGGCGTACACGGGGAGCATCGGGAAGCCGACGACGTTCTCCTCGGTGCGGCCGGGTCCGGGCCACTGGGTGTGCTTGTGGTAGACGAGCAGCAGCATGTGGGCCCCGATGAGCGCCAGCAGGATGCCCGGGATCAGCAGCACGTGGACGGTGTAGAGCCGCGGGATGATCTGCTCGCCCGGGAACTCGCCGCCGAAGAGGAAGAAGCTCATGTAGGAGCCCACGACCGGCATCGACTTCATGAAGCCGTCCGCGGCGCGGATACCGGTGCCGGAGAGCAGGTCGTCGGGCAGCGAGTAGCCGGTGAAGCCCTCGAGGGTGCCGAGGAGCAGCAGCAGCGAGCCGATGACCCAGTTGAGCTCACGCGGCTTGCGGTAGGCGCCGGTGAAGTAGACGCGCAGCAGGTGGACCATCATCGAGGCGATGAAGATCATCGCGGCCCAGTGGTGCATCTGCCGCATGAGCAGTCCACCGCGCACGTCGAAGGAGATGTGGACCGTCGAGGCCATCGCGTCGGACATCAGCACGCCGCGCAGCGGGTCGTAGGAGCCGTCGTAGACGACCTCGGCCATGCTCGGGTGGTACCACAGCGTGAGGAACACGCCGGTCAGGAGCAGGACCACGAAGCTCCACAGGGCGATCTCGCCCAGCATGAAGGACCAGTGGTCCGGGAAGACCTTGCGCAGGTTCTTCTTCATCGCGGTGCCCAGGCCCAGGCGCTCGTCGGCCCAGTTGGCCACCGCCCCGCCCTTGCCGGGCTTCTTCGCGGTGGCGGCCGAGCTGTTGCTCGTGGCCACCTTGCTGGTGTCGATGCTCACAGGTCAGCCTCTCCCTGGTCGCCGATGTCCTTGTGGTCGCGCTCCCAGTACGTCGGCCCCACCGGCTCGGTGAAGTCGGACTGGGCCACCAGGTAGCCCTCCTCGTCGACGGCGAGGGGGAGCTGGGGGAGGTGCCGGCCGGCCGGGCCGAAGACCACGCGACCGGAGTCGGCGAGGTCGAAGGTCGACTGGTGGCAGGGGCACAGCACGTGGTGCGTGGTGCGCTCGTAGAGCGAGATCGGGCAGCCCACGTGGGTGCAGATCTTGGAGTAGCAGACGATGCCGTCCACCGACCAGTTGTCGCGTCCCTCGCCCGGGATGATGCTCTCCGGCTCCATCCGGACCACGATGACCGCGGCCTTGGACTTGGCGACCAGCAGCTCGGCGCCGTGGAGCGTCGGGTAGCCGTTCTCCTCGGTGGGGAAGATCGCCTCGGGCTCGGCGTTGACGAGGTCGCCGATCTCCAGGTCGGAGGCCTTGATCGGGGTGCCGACGACGTCGCGGACCACGCGCATGCCCGCGGTCCACACGGTCTTCTCGAGGCCGGCGCCGGGGTAGTCGGCCTCGGCGGCCTGGCTCGGGGTCGGGCCCAGGTCGCGCAGCAGCACCACGGCGGGCGCGCCGAGCAGGCCGAGCGAGGCCAGCAGCGTGTTGCGCACGAGCGGACGGCGGGCGATGCCGGAGTCCTCCGCGCCGGCCGACAGAGCGGTCAGCGTGGCCTCGCGGTCCTCGTCGGAGGAACGGGCGGGGTGGCGCATCTCGACCATCTCGTGGTCGCTCATCAGCTTGCGGGCCCACTGGATCGTGCCGGCGCCGATCAGCAGCAGCGCGAGGCCGAGGAAGACCCCGAGGCCGACCGTGGAGGCGCCCAGGCCCAGGAAGGTGTTCCAGTTGTCGCCGACGTCGGCGACGAAGTAGGTGACCACGAACAGCACGACGCAGACCATCGACAAGACGTACATCGAGGCGATCTGACGCTCGGCGCGCTTGGCGGCCGCCTCGTCGATGTCGGTGGGGCGCCACGTGTGCTCGGGCAGACCCGGGTTGGGGATCGGCTCCTCGGCCGGGAGGTTGCTCCCGCCGTGGCCGGGCAGCTCGTTGCTCACGCCTCCACCTTCTTCTTGTTCGACCGCGTCGTGTGAGCGGCGATCCAGACTGCGAACCCGACCAGCGCGCCGATGCCGACGACCCAGGCGAACAGGCCCTCGGCCACCGGGCCGAGACCACCCATCGTGAAGCCACCGATGGCAGCGGCGTCGTCGAGGGAGCCGAGGTAGGCGATGACGTCGCGCTTCTCGTCAGGGGTCAGGTTGCCGTTGCTGAAGGTCGGCATGGTCTGCGGACCGGTCAGCAGGGCCTCGTAGATGTACTTGGGCTCCACGCCGCGGATCTTCGGGGCGTAGCCACCGCGGGGCATGGCGCCGCCGGAGCCCTCGAAGTTGTGGCAGGCGGTGCAGTTGGTGAGGAACAGCTGGCCACCGCGGACGATGGCGGCCTCCTGGGCCGCGCTGTCCAGGCCCTCGATGCTGTAGTCGCTCTCGTCGGGGATGGCCGGACCGGGGCCGAGCGTGGCGACGAACGCGGCCAGGGCGGCGGTCTCCTCCTCGCTGTAGGCGACCTCCTTGCGGGGCGCCTGCGCGCCGGGCTGGGCCATCGGCATGCGGCCGGTGCCGACCTGGAAGTCGACCGCAGCGGCGCCGACGCCGACGAGCGAGGGACCGAGGTTGTTGCCGCGGTCGGTGGTGATGCCCTCGCCGTTGGTGCCGTGGCAGGTCGAGCAGCCCACGAGGAAGAGCTTGCGACCCTCCTCGACCTGGCTGGCCAGGTCCTGGGTCTTCTCGGCCGAGGCCGGGGTCATCACGGCGGTCCAGAGACCGCCTGCGGTGACCAGCCCCAGCAGGAGCAGCAGCGCGCCCGCGATCGGCCCGCGACGGTGGCGGGACAGTCGGCCGGCAGTGAGGTTCAGGATGCGCACGTCAAGAGTCCTTGGTCCGGGGTCAGTCTAAGGAGGCAGTTCAAGGTCACTTGACGAGGTAGATCGTCGCGAACAGCCCGATCCACACCACGTCGACGAAGTGCCAGTAGTAGGAGACGACGATCGCGCTGACCGCCTGCTCGTGGGTGAACTTGCGCGCCAGGTAGGTGCGCCCCAGCACGAGCAGGAAGGCGATCAGGCCGCCGGTCACGTGGATCCCGTGGAAGCCGGTTGTCAGGTAGAACATCGTGCCGTAGGCGGAGTCCTGGATGGTGACCCCCTCCTGCACGAGCGTGGCGTACTCGACGGCCTGGCCGCCGATGAAGATCGCCCCCATCACGTAGGTGAGGAAGAACCACTCGCGCAGGCCCCAGCCCTTGACGGCGAGGAGCGACCCCGAGCGGCCGACCTGACCGCGCTCGGCGGCGAAGACGCCGAGCTGGCAGGTCAGCGAGGACAGCACCAGGATCGTGGTGTTGACCGCCGCGAAGGGGACGTCGAGGAGCTCGGTGTTCTGGGCCCACAGCTCCGGGCTGACCGAGCGGATCGTGAAGTACGCCGCGAACAGTGCCGCGAAGAACATCAGCTCGCTGGAGAGCCAGATGATCGTCCCGACACTGACCATGCTGGGTCGGTCGTGGTGCCCGTGGAGCCGGGATGCTGGGATGGTTGCCGCTGTCGCCACGCGAGCATTATGTCGTGGCTTTCCCGAAGGGCCACCCCGACCCCCCGAACATGGGCGACCTAGACTCCTGAGCGTGCTCAGGACCCCCCTGGCGGACGCCTCCGCGACCTCGGAGTACCTGCCTGCCCTGGACCTGACGGGGGTCTTCACCGCCTGGTCGTTCGAGCCGGTGCCCATCGTGCTCGTGGCCTGGTTCGGTGGTCTGTACCTGCTCGGCGTACGCCGGCTCCGTGCCCGCGGCGACGCCTGGTCGCCCGCGCGCACGCTGTCCTTCGTGGGCATCGGGCTCGGGTCGTTCCTCTTCGCCACCTCGTCGGGTCTGGGGACCTACGACACGACGCTGCTCAGCGTCCACATGGTCCAGCACATGATCCTGTCGATGCTGGTGCCGCTGGCGCTCGCGCTCGGGGCCCCGGTGACGCTGGCGCTGAGGACGCTGCCCGGGTCGCCGCGGCGGTGGCTGCTCGCGGTGCTGCACTCGCGGCTCGCGACGGTGCTGACCTTCCCGCCGCTGGTCCTGGCGGCGTACGTCGTCTCGCCCTGGGCGCTCTACTACTCCGGGTGGTACCCCGCGACCCTGGAGTCGACGTACTGGCACGAGGCGATGCACCTGCACCTGGTGCTGGTCGGGGCGATGTTCTTCTGGCCGCTCATGGGGATCGACCCCGTGCCCGGGCGCGTCGGCTACCCCTTCCGAGTGCTCATCACGGTCCTCACGCTGCCCTTCCACGCCTTCCTCGGGGTGACGATCATGGGGCAGGAGACGCTCATCGCCGGGGAGCACTACCTCGCCCTGCGCGAGGGACCGATGGGAGCGTGGCTGCCCGACGCGCTGGAGGACCAGCACCTCGCGGGCGGCATCCTGTGGGGCTCGGGCGACCTCATCGGCCTGGTGTTCTTCGGGGTGCTGTTCACCCAGTGGGTGCGCTCCTCGATGGCCGAGGCCCGGCGTGAGGACCGCCGGCTGGACCGGCTGGAGGCCCAGGAGGCGGCCCGCACGGCGAGGGTCCCGGCGGAGTGAGCGACCAGGGGCCTACGATGGCCCGCGTGAGCGACTCCACTGCCTCCCGCAAGCCGCTGAAGGTCCTCGTCTACTCCGACGACGTCACCACGCGCCAGCAGGTCATCCTGGCCCTGGGTCGTCGGCCGCACCCCGACCTGCCCGAGCTCGAGTACGTCGAGGTCGCCACCGAGCCGGTGGTCATCCAGAACATGGACGCCGGGCACATCGACCTCGCGATCCTCGACGGGGAGGCCGTGCCGGCCGGGGGCATGGGCATCGCCAAGCAGCTCAAGGACGAGATCTTCCAGTGCCCTCCGGTGGTCGTGCTGACCGGGCGCCCGCAGGACGCCTGGCTGGCCACCTGGTCGCGGGCCGAGGCGGCGGTGCCGCACCCGCTGGACCCGATCGCCCTCGCCGAGACCGTCGTGGGCCTGCTGCGCTCGCGGGTCCCGGCCACCTCCGCCTGAGCCCCGGAGCCGCCGCATGAGCACGTGGCCCGAGGTCCTCGGCGACCTCGTCGCCGGCCGCGACCTCTCCGCCGAGCAGACCGCCTGGGCGATGGCCGAGCTGCTCGAGGGCAACGCCACCCCCGCGCAGGTCGCTGGTTTCGCCGTGGCGCTGCGGGCCAAGGGCGAGACCAGCGAGGAGCTCACCGGCCTGGTGGCCGCGATGTACGAGCGGGCGACCCCGATCTCGGTCCCCGGCCGTCTGCTCGACGTCGTCGGCACCGGTGGGGACCGCTCGATGTCGGTCAACATCTCCACGATGTCGGCGATCGTGGCAGCCGGCGCCGGGGCCACCGTCGTCAAGCACGGCAACCGCTCGGCGTCCTCGCAGTCCGGCTCGGCCGACGTCCTGGAGGCGCTGGGGATCCGCCTCGACCTGCCCGCGAGCCGGGTGGCCGAGGTGGCGACCGAGGCGGGCATCACCTTCTGCTTCGCCGCGACCTTCCACCCCGCGATGCGGCACGCGGCGGTCGCCCGCCGCGAGCTCGGGATCGCGACGGCGTTCAACCTGCTGGGCCCCCTGAGCAACCCCGCACGCCCCGCCGCCCAGGCCATCGGGTGCGCGGATGCCCGGATGGCGCCGGTCATGGCGGGCGTCTACGCCGCCCGCGGGGTCGACGCCTGGGTCTTCCGCGGCGACGACGGGCTCGACGAGCTGACCACGACCACCACGTCGACCGTGTGGGTGGTCCACGGCGGCGAGGTCACCGAGGACCGCGTCGACCCCGCCGCGCTCGGCCTCGCGCCCGCGACGACCGAGGACCTGCGCGGCGGCGACGCCCAGCACAACGCCGAGGTCGTGCGCAGGCTGCTCGCCGGGGAGGCCGGGCCGGTGCGCGACGCCGTGCTCCTCAACGCCGGTGCCGCACTGGCCGTCCACGACGAGCCGGGTGTGCCCGTCCACGACGCGCTGCCGCGTGGCCTCGCGCGGGCGGCCGGTGCGATCGACAGCGGAGCCGCCGCCGGTCTCCTCGAGCGCTGGGTGGCCGCGACCGGCCGCTGATCCGGACCTCGGCCGGCCCGTCACCAGTCCTCGGGAGCCTCGAGCAGCTCGACCTCGGCGGAGGTCGCGACCACGCGCCAGCCCGCGTCCTCCAGGGCGGCGGTGAGCCGGTGGTCGGTGCGCAGGAACGCGACCTCGGCACCGGTCCCGCGCACGAGGTCCTGCCAGCCACGGTCCAGGCCGAGGATCGAGGTGTTCCGCTCCAGCTCCTCGGTGGTGAAGGTGTCGCCGTAGCCGTGCATCACCAGGTCGAGCTGGGGATAGGCCCACATGACGTAGCCGCCGTCCCCCCAGTCGTTGAGCACGGTCGTGCCGGCCGGCAGCGAGCCGAGCCGGTCCTCCACCCAGTCGGCGCGGACCGGGGTCTCCGCCGAGGTCCGGGGCACGAGCACGGCCAGCACCAGCAGCGCCGCAACGGCCGCGCCGAGCCCCCACCCGACCTCGCGACGGCCGGGAGGGGTCGGCTGACCGGGGATCAGGGACTGCAGCGCCAGGGCCGTGACGGGCGCGAGGGTCACGGCTGCCAGCGGCAGCGTTCGGTTGGAGTAGAGGGCCAGACCGAGCCCCAGCCCCAGGAACAGCGACGTCGGCCACGAGGCACCGCGTCGCAGCACCACGAGGAGGGCCGGAGCGGCCAGCAGGATCAGGGCCGCTCCCGTCGGGCTGGTGAAGTCGGGGGCGCCCCACTCGGAGAAGAACCGTCCGCGGCCCGCGACCGTCAGCACCGCGCCGTACAGAGCGGGGCCGACGGGGGTCAGTGCCGCGCTGACCGCGCAGGCGACGAGCACCGCAGCCTGGCGCGGCAGCTCGCGGGACCGCAGGCCACGGTGCAGACCGGCGGCCACGACGCCGACCGCGCCGACGACCAGGGCGAAGGGCCACATGCCGTGCCACATCGCCCACCACCAGGTGAGCGGGACGAGGAGCCAGGGGCGGCTCCCGGTCAGGGCAGCCTGCCACCAGGCGTGCACCGTGAGGGCCATGAACGCGTAGCTGAGCACCTGCGGACGCATCGACAGGGCGGGCCAGCAGGCCCACAGCACGAGCGCGGTGAGGACGGCGACCACGACCGGGTCGGCGCGCCGGCGGCAGACCCAGGCCACGGCCAGGACGAGTGCCACGAGCTGCAGGCCGGAGAGCCAGGCGACACCCGGCAGGCCGACCCGCTCCTCGATGGCCGCCATGAGCACCTGCGGCAGCCACTGGGTCGGCAGCCAGTCCCGGGTCGCGGACGTCGACACGCTGCCCGGGTCGCGCAAGGACCACCCGGCGAGGAACTCCGCCCCGAAGCGCAGGTGGAAGTAGGTGTCGGGGTTCGTGAGGGGTCGTGCGGCCCGGGCCACGGCCACGACCAGCACGCCGAGCAGCGTGAGCGCGGGCAACCAGACCCGAGCAGCCCGGGAGACCACGGCGCGGTCAGTCCAGACCGAGGGAGAACGCGGCCTCGAGGTCGTGACGGGAGTGGGTGCGGAAGGCGATGTGGGTCTCGGTGTCGGTGACCCCGGGGACCTTGTTGATGCGGTCGGCGACGACGTTGGCCACGTCCTCGTGCTGCCGCACGCGCACCAGCGCGATCAGGTCGACCTGACCGGTCACGGAGTAGACCTCCGAGACGCCGTCGATCGCAGCGATCTCCTCGGCCACCTCGGGGATCCGGGCGACCTCGGCGTTGACGAACACGATGGCGGTGATCACGGGGTCACCGTACCCGCGAGCGCGTCCCGCGACCGGCGTACGCGCTCGTGCACGGCCAGCTCCTTGGTGGCACCGGCGACCGGGCAGACCCACTCGCCCAGGACGTCGACCAACCGGATGCCCGGCTGCTCGAGCCAGCCGAGGATCCTCTCGGTCTCCTCGACGGTGGCGGCAGGAGCGGGACCCGGGGCCGTGCGGACCGTCTCCGCGCTCGCCCGCAGCTGCTCGACGTAGGCCACCGCGTCGGCTCCGGCGGGGATCACCCCCGCGGCGGCCAGCCGGCCGAACCGCACCACGTGCACGGCCCAACGGCCGTCGTCCTCGCGGCGGGCCGCGACGACCTCCGAACAGCCGCTGAGGGCACCGACGCGCTGGGTGCGGGCCGCTGCGCGGACGAACGCGGCGAGCCGGTCCCGGTGCACGCCGGCCTCCTCGAAGCGCTCGTCGTCGGCCAGGGCGTTCATCCGCCGGTTGATCTGCTCCACGACCGCGTCGGGGCGGCGCAGCAGGGTGTCGCGCAGCTGACGGACCACGGCGGCGTACGTCGCCTCGTCGGCGGAGCCGTCGCACGGCGAGAGGCAGCGGCCCATCTCGGCCAGCACGCACGGGGTGCGCCGGGTGCGCGGGCCGATGCGGTCGGCGCACTGGCGCACGGGGAAGGTCTCGTGCAGCACGTCGAGGCCCGACTGGGCCGCGCGGCGGGAGGAGAACGGACCCAGGTAGTCGGCGCCGTCGTCGAGGACCTTGGAGACCAGCGAGAGCCGCGGCCACGGCTCACGGGTGAGCTTGACGAAGTGGGTCTTCTCCGGGTGCTTGGACCGGCGGTTGTAGCGCGGCTTGTGCTCGGCGATGAGTCGCAGCTCGCGCACCGCCGCCTCGAGCGGGGTCGCGCACTCGATGCCGGTGACCGAGGCGGCCAGCCCGACCATCTCACCCATGCGGGACCGGGTCTCGGAGGCGGTGAAGTAGGAACGGACGCGGGTGCGGAGGTCCTTGCTGGTGCCGACGTAGAGCACGCGCTGGGTCTGGTCGCGGAACAGGTAGACGCCGGGGGAGTGCGGCAGTCCCTCGGCGAGGTGCCGCTTGCGGCGCTGGGCCGCGCTCACCCGCGAGGTGAACGTCTGCAGCTCCTCGAGCGTGTGCACGCCCTGACCGCCCAGGCGCCCCATGAGGCCGTGCAGCACGTCGACCGTGGCCCGAGCGTCGGCCAGCGCCCGGTGGTTGGGCGTCGTGCCGGCCCCGAACAGGCGGGCCAGGGAGGAGAGCTTGCAGTTGGGGGCGTCGTCGCGGGTGACGACCTTGCGGGCCAGTCGCGCGGTGTCGACGACCTCGAAGCGCGGCCAGGGCCGCTGCTGCAGGGCCGCGAAGTGCTGCAGGAACCCCACGTCGAAGGGGGCGTTGTGGGCGACGAGGACGCTCCCGGCGGCGAACTCGAGGAAGGCGGGCAGGGCGGACTCGATGCGCGGGGCCCCGGCCACCATCGCGTTGGTGATGCCGGTGAGGACGGCGATGAAGGGCGGGATCTCGGTACCGGGGTCGACCAGGGTCTGGAACTCCCCGAGGACCTCCCCGCCGCGCACCTTGACCGCCCCGATCTCGGTGATCATGGACCCCGAGGTCGGGGAACCGCCGGTGGTCTCGAGGTCGACCACGCAGAAGGTGAGGTCGCGCAGGGGTCGGCCGAGCTCGTCGAAGCTGCGCTGGCCCTCCCACAGGGCTCCTGCACGGCTGCTGGTCATGGGGACGACGCTAGATCGGTGCGCCGACAACGCGGTGGCGACGCGCGGCCTACGCTGAGCGGACACGAGTCGTGAGGGGGAGTGCAGGTGAGCGGGACGGTCCGGCTGGACGAGCTGCCGGTGGCGGTGCGCACCAGGGTCCTCACCCTGGTCGCTGACGTGCTGCCCGAGGTGCCCCAGCTGCCTGCGGCGCTGCGCAAGGTGGCCGGGTTCGCGCCGGCGCGACGCGCCCGCCTGGGGGGCCAGGCGATCACCGCCGGCCTCGCCGACGAGGACCTGCGGGACCGGATCGCCCACCAGGTGTCGGTACGCCGGCAGGACGAGCTGGTCGCGCTGCGAGACGGCACCATGCACGACTCCCTCGAGGCCGCCGCCCTGGACTGGCTGGTGCGGCCCCAGGGCTGGACCCGCCGCCTGGACACCTCGGTCAGCGAGGTCGAGCAGCACGCCGCGCAGCAGCAGGAGGCCGTCGTCCAGGCGCGCGAGGAGCGGTGGCAGCAGCGGGCGGAGCAGGCCGAGGCCGAGCTGCGCGACCTGCGCGCCTCGTACCGCCAGCAGGTCGAGGGGTACAAGGCCGAGGTCTCCCAGCTGCGACGCAAGCTGGGGGAGGCCCGCGCCCAGCGACGTGACGTCGACGAGGAGGCCGTCGCCGCGGCGCACGCCGCCGAGGAGGGTCGGGCCGCGGCCGAGGTCGCTCTCGCCGCCCGGGAGAAGGAGGTCCGTCGGCTGCGGGCCGAGGTCGAGCGGCTCGAGGCCGAGGCGCGTCAGGGCCGACGAGGTGGCCGCAGCGAGAAGGAGCAGGCCACGGCACGCACCCGGGTCCTGCTCGACACCATCCTCGACGCGGCCGCCGGCCTGCGCCGTGAGCTGGCGCTGCCCCCGGTCACGACCAGCCCCGGTGAACGGGTCGAGGAGTCCCTGGCGGCTCCGGAGGTGCCCGGTCCCCGCGCGGTGCCGGAGGTCGGGCCCGCGCTGCTCGAGCAGTACCTCTCACTGCCCCGGTCCCGACTGGTCGTCGACGGCTACAACGTGTCCATGGGTGCCTGGTCGGGCTCCTCGCTGGAGGCCCAACGCACCCGGCTGCTCACGGCGATGGCACCCCTCGTGGCCCGCACCGGGGCCGAGACGACCGTCGTCTTCGACGGTGCGGACGCCGACACCCGGCCCCCGACGTCCCAGCCGCGCGGGGTCAAGGTGCTCTTCAGCCCCAAGGGGGTCATCGCCGACGAGGTGATCGGGCAGCTCGTCGAGGCAGAGCCACGCGGACGGGTCGTGCTCGTGGTCAGCGACGACCGGGAGGTGCAGGCGCGCTGCCAGCGGGCCGGTGCCCGCGCGGTCGCCTCAGCCGCGTTGCTGGGACTGCTGGGCGGCTGAGCCACCGACGTACCACTGCGGCGCCAGGACCCGGACCGCCATCGTGGCGACGAGAGCCGCGGCCACGAGAGCCGCTCCTGTGGCAGGGACGTCGGTGACCGCCCACCACAGTGCGTTGCTGCGCCACGCCTCGTCCGGATCGACGGAGTAGGCCTCCCGCACGGCGCCGACCGCCACGGCCACGGTCTGGGCTCCCAGCAGCCCGGGCAGGAGCGCTCGCGCCACGCGGCCGGCCCGATGGGCGCTCAGGGTCAGAGCGGGGAACGCGCACGCCATCGTCTCGAGCATCAGCCGGTACCCGTAGAAGCCGGTCCCACCCGCGAAGACGTTCATCAGTCCCTGCACCACCGAGTACGCGAGCCCTCCGAGGAGCAGGGCGGTCGCCCAGTCCGGCAGTCCCCGCCAGTGGCGGGCCAACGCCGGCAGCAGCAGGAGGATGCAGGGGGTGACGACGAGGAGCCCTCGTCCCGGGGAGACCCAGAGACCCGCCAGGTTCGCCAGCTGGTCCCAGCGCTGCCCCTCGGCGGCCCTGGAGGCGTAGACGTCGACCGAGGCGTAGCCGCCGGCGGGATCCCACTCGCCGTACACCCACCGACTCCACGCCGTCGCACCGGCCAGGAACGCGCCGCTGACGAGGCCCGCGGCCACCGCGGGACGCAGCTCACGCCGGCGCGCCGCCACGACGAGCCCCAGGACGGCCACGACCACGGACGCGTGCAGGCGCCCCCACAGCGCCACGCCTCCGAAGGCGCCGACGGTCCCCCACGATCCCGCGGGGGACCGGGAGGCGGCCCAGGCCATCCCGGCGATGCCGAGCAGGGTGACGGTGTGCGGCCACAGGCTGTCGGCGGACACCGCCCAGACGGGGGTCGCCAGCGCCAGCGCGCTGACGGCGACCATGGTCGCGGCGTGCCCGAGGTGGGGCAGCAGTGCCCGAGCCATCAGACCCAGGGTGAGGAGGGTGAGCACGACAGCCAGCACCGAGGCGGGGACGAGTGAGAAGTCCTCGGGGGCGGTGCCTCGTGACCAGAGGTACGCCGGGATGCCGGCAGCGATCGCGCCGGGGGAGCGGAACACCACCTGGTGTCCGTGCAGGGACTCCCGCACCCACAGGTGCTGCCCGGGCTTGGTCTCGATCGCCTCCAGTGGAAAGCCGTCGAGCCAGGGCATCCCCGTGGTCGCGAGGCGCCAGGCGCCCAGGTTGGCCGACAGCACGTCGTTGACGACGTACCGGGTCGAGATCGTGGTGAGCAGGACGCCCGCGAGCAGGAGGGTCCACACGGCCCAGGCGAGACCGCGGCGCATCGGGGACGACATCCGGGGGATCGTGTCACGCGTACGGGACCCACGGCGTGGAACGCGACACGCCGGTCGGGACGTGGGCGGCGCGGACTGTCGGTGCTCGCTGCGAGCGTGCGGAGCATGACGACGAGGATCGATTGCGACACCTGCGTGGTGCGCGGGCTGGCCTGCCACGACTGCGTGGTGACGGTGCTGCTCGGCCCCCCACCCGAGCTGGGCTTCGACGAGGAGGACCGGGCGCTGCTGGGCGCCCTCGCGGACGGAGGGCTGGTGCCGCCGCTGCGGCTGGTGACCCCGACCGACGGGCCGGGGCCGGACGCCTCCGGGTCCGACCTCCCGGGCTCCGACATCGCCACCGCCTGACGTACTCGTGCCGTGCACGTCGGCGGCGCCGTCGATGTGGCGGGTGTGACGGGAGTGACACCAGGACCCTGCTGTGGCAGGGGATCGGTCGGCCCAGCGTGAAATCGTCGTGCGACATGCCCCGGAGGTTTGGCCGGGCTCCGTCCCACCGACTACCGTCACGCGGGGCGTTCGTGACCAGCGGGCCGGCCGGGTCCGCGCGAGCGCCGTCGTCACAGCAAGGGAGACCACTCGCTCGTGCTGCAGCGTCGCTCTCGACTCGCCACCTTCCTCTCCGCCGCACTGCTGGCGGGACTCGTCGGCCTCGTGCCGTCCACGCCGGCGCAGGCCGAGCCGGACATCGACGACGTGAAGTCCCGGGTCGACCGGCTCTACCACGAGGCGGAGCAGGCCTCCGAGCGCTACAACGACGCCCGTCTCGAGCTCGGCGAGCTCAAGCGCGACCTGAAGGCGGTCACCTCCGACCAGGCCCGGCAGGACAAGCGGATGCGCGCGGTGCGCAACCGCGTCCGCGACGCGGTGGTCCGCACCTACGAGGGTCACCGGCTCTCGGCGGTCGGTCAGGTCGCCCTGTCGGGTGACCCGTCGGCGTTCCTGTCGCAGATGTCGACGATGTCTGCCTACGACAGCCTCACCGACCAGCTCTTCGACTCCTACGCCTCGGAGGTCAAGGCCCTCGGCATCCGGCTGCAGGCCACCACCCGGCGCACCGCCGAGGTCACGCGGCTCAAGGACCGGCTGGCCGAGGAGAAGTCGACCATCGAGTCGAAGCTCGACGAGGCCGAGAGCCTCCTGGCCCGCCTGGAGGCCGAGGAGCGCGAAGAGGTCCTCTCGCGCGACAGCGACCGGGTCCCGTCCTCCGTGCCGGCCTCGGGCCGCGCCGCGGCCGCCATCCAGTACGCCATGGCCCAGGTCGGCAAGGCCTACGTCTACGGCGCCGCCGGCCCGAGCGCCTTCGACTGCTCAGGGCTGACCATGCGGGCCTACGGCCAGGCCGGCGTCGGCCTGCCGCACTCCTCGGGTGCGCAGTTCTCCTCCGGTCCGCGCATCGCCGCCAGCGCCCTGCAGCCCGGCGACCTGGTCTTCTACTACAGCCCGATCAGCCACGTCGGCATCTACATCGGCAACGGCATGATCGTCCACGCGGCCAACCCCAGCCAGGGCGTGCGGGTCTCCCCGCTGCACTCCATGCCGTACGTCGGCGCTGTCCGCCCTGGCTGACCTCACCGACGCCGCGCCCACTGCGCGGCGCCGTCGCCCGCGCCTCGTCCTGGCCCTGGTGGTCACGGGCGTGCTCGCCGCGGTGCTGGTCATCGGCCGTGTCGTCGAGGGGCCCTACGTCGCCGCCCCGCCGACCACGTCGACGAACGCCGCTGACCCGGCCGGCGCCACCCGGGTACTGGAGGGTCTCGAGGACGCCCTGGCCGACGGCGACGCGGGGGCAGCGGCCGCCCTCGCTCCGACCGGTGACGCCGCATCGGAGGACCTGCTGGAGTCCCTTGCCGACAACGCCCGCCGGCTGCGGGTCCGCGACCTGGACCTGCGCTACGTCGACGTGGTCGGGGTGCCCGACGGGAGCGGTGCCTGGGCGGTCCGGGCCGACCTGAGCTGGTCGTGGGGAGGGGTCGACAGCGGGGTCGCCCGCAGCGAGGTCGAGGTCGGCCTGCGCACGGTCGACGGCACGCTGGGGACCACGGGCTTCACCGGGGGGCGGGTGCCGCTGTGGCTGACCGGCCCGGTGCTGGTGGACCGGGGCGCGGGCACGCTCGTGGTCACCGCGGGCGCCGACCCCGCGCCGTACTCCATGCTGGCGCGGCGCGCCGTGCCGCAGGCGGCGCGGGTGCTGGGAGCCTCGACGGGTCCACTCGTGGTCGAGGTGCCCGCCGACGCAGCCGGCCTCGACGCACTGCTGGGGGTGCCCGAGGGCACCTACCGCGACGTGGCCGCCGTCACCGCCTCGGTCGACGGCCTGCTCTCGGCCTCCTCGCCCGTCCACGTCTTCGTCAACCCCGCCGAGCTGGGGCGGTTGCGCCGGACGGGCGCCCAGGTGGTCATGACCCACGAGGCGGTCCACGCCGTCACCGGCGCACCGACCAGCCGGGCGCCGGTGTGGCTGGTCGAGGGCTTCGCCGACTACGTCGCCCTGCGCGACGTGGACCTGCCGCTGTCCCGCACCGCCGCGCAGGTCCTGGCACTGGTGCGGGAGGACGGCGTTCCGGGACGGCTGCCCAGTGAGTCCGACTTCGACCTGACGGCTCCGCACCTCGGTGCGGCGTACGAGGCGGCGTGGCTGGCCTGCCGGGCGCTCGCCTCCATCGTGGGCGAGGAGGGGCTGGTCGAGGTCTACCGACGCACCTCCGAGGGCGAGGACGTGGGGGTCGCCCTGGCCGCGGCGGACACCGACCTGGCGGCGGTGACCGCCACCTGGCAGCAGCAGCTGCGACGAGCGGCACGATGAGCTGGATGAGCTCCCAGCGACGGGTGGCCCTGGCCGTGGCGCTGGTCTCGACCACGGTCTTCGTACTGCTGGCGGTCCTGCTCGTGCCCTGGTCGCCGGTGCCGGGAGGCACACCGGCCGCCGTGCCGGTGGGGGAGGTCCTCACCCCGATGGAGGTCTCACGAGCCGAGCAGTTCTCGGGCGTGCTGCGCCGGTGGGGCTGGGCCGCCACGGCCGTGAACCTGGTGGTGGTGGTGCTGCTCGCGTCCTCCGCCCGGGTGCGCCGCTGGGTCGGCGGGCTGCCGTGGCCCTGGTGGCTCCAGGTGCTGGCGGTCGTGGCCGGCATCGAGGTGGCGAGCCGGGCCGCGACGACGGCGTTCTCCGTGCTGGCCCGTCGGCACGTGCGTGCGGCCGGTCTGTCGGAGCAGTCGTGGGCGGGGTTCGCCCGTGACCTCGTGGTCTCCGAGGCCCTCGACATCGTGGTGACCGGCCTGCTCGCCCTGGTGGTCGTGGGCTGCGCGCGTCGCTGGCGCCGCGCCTGGCCGGCCGTCGTGGGCACCATGGCCGCCGGTCTGGTGATCGCGGGCAGCTTCGTCTACCCGCTCGTCGTCGAGCCGCTGTTCAACGACTTCGCGCCGCTGCCGCCGGGGGAGCTCCGCACGGGCGTCCTCGCGCTCGCGGAGGCCGAGGGCGTGCCCGTCGACGAGGTGCTGGTCGCAGACGCCTCCCGGCGCACGACCACGCTCAACGCCTACGTCTCCGGGTTTGCCGGCAGCCGGCGGGTGGTGCTCTACGACAACCTCGTGGACGACGTGCCGCGCGAGGAGGCCCTCTCCGTCGTGGCGCACGAGCTCGCGCACGCCCGGCACGACGACGTGCTCGTCGGCACCCTGCTCGGGGCCAGCGGGGCCGCCGCGGCGGCGGGCCTCCTGGGCCTGCTGCTCATGCGGAGGCGACCGAGCGAGCCCGCGACGGTGCCGACCATGGTGGCGCTGCTCGTGGTGGGGGGCCTGCTGGCCCTCCCGGTCCAGAACGGCATCAGCCGCTCGATCGAGCTGCGCGCGGACGTGGAGGCGCTGCGGGTGACCGGGGACCCGGAGGCCTTCGTGGCCCTGCAGCGTCGCCTGGCCCTGCGGTCCCTGGCCGACCCGACGCCGCCGGCCTGGTCTCAGTGGTGGTTCGGCAGCCACCCGACCCTGCTCGTGCGTGTGGCCCTCGCCCGGTCCTGAGACGGGGCGAGGGCCACACGGCCGCGAGGCGGCAGGTCCGCTAGCAGGTCTGCGAGGTGGTGCTGGCCACGGTCTCGCAGGTGTCGTCGAACAACCCGGCGACCTCCTCGCCGAAGAGGAAGATCACCAGCACAATCACGGCGGCGATGCCAGCGATCAGCAGGCCGTACTCGACGGAGGACGCCCCGGTCTCGCGGTCGACCGGGCGCCTCGCCATCAGCAGCTGGTCGCGGTGGCGCCGGTAGAGATGCAGCTGCTCGTGTCGGAGAAGATGTCCCCGACCACGCCGCCGAAGGCGAACACGACGACGACGATCAGCGCCGCGATGCCGGCGATCAGCAGGCCGTACTCGACGGCGGAGGCGCCGCGCTCGTCGCGGTCCTCGAAGCGGGCGTCCAGCATGATGCGCAGGAACTCGAGCATGTGATTTCTCCCTGTGGTCTTCGGCCCCCGACGAGGAGCCTCATGGCTCCATTCTCCTGTGGACCTCCCGGGAGGTTCATCCCATGAAGGTCCGGACCGGAGTAGTCATTCCGGACTAGTGCGCCCCGGCTGACGGGGGTGGGAGCGGGCCGTCGGTCAGGCGTCGGGCTGCCGCTGCACGCTGGAGAGCAGCCCGATCCGCATCGCGGTGACCAGCGCCTGGGCGCGGTTGGCGGCTCCGAGCTTCTGGTAGATCCGGGCGATGTGGGACTTGGCGGTCGACTCGCTCATGTACAGCTGCGCGCCGATCTGGGCGGCGCCGAGGCCGTCGGCGAGCAGGACGAGGACCTCGTGCTCGCGGTCGGTCAGCCGGGTGGACTCAGCGGCCCCACGGCGCATCATCGCCCCCACCAGCCCGCTGCAGATGAACGAGCGGGGGGAGACCGAGGCGTGCCGGGCGGCCTTGACCACCTCGGGGGAGGGAGCGTCCTTGCCCACGAAGCCGGAGGCCCCCGCCTCCATGGCGGCGAAGATCTGGTCGTCCCCGGAGTGCATCGTGAGCACGATGAGCCCGACGTCGTCGTGGTCGCGGCGCAGCGTGCGGACGATGTCGAGGCCGGTGCCGTCGCCGAGCTGCAGGTCGGTGACGACCACGTCGGGTCGCAGCTCCTCGAAGCGGGTCAGGGCCTCGGCCACCGAGCCCGCCTGCCCGACGACCGTCATGTCGGGCTGGAGGTCGAAGACGCCGGCCAGCCCGGCGCGGATCAGCTCGTGGTCGTCGACCAGCAGCACGGAGATGTTCTCGCTCATCGGGTGGTGCTCACCTGCTTCGTCTCGGGGGTGGGTGCGGCCGGCGGGTGTCCCGACTCCGCGGAGAGCCGGACGCTGACGGTCAGCCCGCCGCCGGGTGGTTCCTCGATCGCCAGGTCGGCGTCGATGAGGTGGGCCCGCTCACGCATGATGCCCATGCCGTAGGAGTCCGAACGCGCCTCGCCCAGGCCCTTGCCGTCGTCGGCCACGGTGATCGCGGCGTACGGCGCCGCCACCTGGCAGTGCACCCGGATCGTGCGGCACTCCGCGTGCTTCACGGCGTTGTTGAGCGCCTCCTGGGTGATGCGGAACAGCTCGGCCTCGACCTCGGGGCGCAGGCGCTGGGCCTGCTCGTCGAGCGTGACCTCGATCGGGATGCCCGAGCTCTGGCTGAGGTTGCGGGTGACACCGACGATCGCGGTGCCCAGCGACTCGCTGCTGCCGACCGTGGTGCGCAGCGTGGTGACCGAGCGACGCACCTCGGAGACGATCGCGGTGATCCGCTCGCGCAGCATGCCCAGCTGGGACTCCGCCTCCGGCGTCGGGGCCTGGGCTGCCAGCGCGTCGACGAGGTAGCCGAGGGAGGCGATGTCCTGGGCGACGCCGTCGTGCATCTCCCGTGAGAGGCGTTGCCGCTCGTCGGCGGTCGCGGTGTCGCGGAACGCCTCGAAGAGCAGCCCCGTCTCGAGCTGGACCGCCTGCTCCTCCAGCGCCAGCTGCAGCCGGCCGACGCGGTGGCGCAGCTCGTCCGGCCCGATGCTGGAGCCCGACGGCACCGCGCCGCTCACGACGGCGATGGTGGTGCGGTGGCCCTCGAGGGGGAAGGCGAAGGAACCGTCCTCGACCACCGGTTGGTCGCGGGCCCAGGCAGCGGCGGCGAAGTCGGCGCACCGGTCCAGGTCGCCGCCGGACAGCGACTTCGCGGCCAGGACAGCGAGGTGGTCGTCGAGCGGCACGTGGATGCTGATGGCCGCGGCGGGGATGTCGTCCAGGACCGTGCTGAGGATGACCCCACCGAGGCTGCGCGGCTCCAGGCCCGAGGACAGGCCGACGGAGAGGTGGTTGAGCTCGCGCAGCAGGTCGGAGGCGTGCCGGTAGGGGGCGGTCGGGTCGTCGTCGCGCAACGCACCGCGGACGAACGTCGCGACCATCCCCAGCGCCAGGCCCATCGCGACCCAGGTGAAGACGGTCAACGACTGCTCGGCGCTGAGGGCTCCGCCGGAGGCCACCCCGACCACCACCACTGCGGTCAGCTCCGCCGACAGCGCGAGGAGGACCCCACGCAGGCCGCGCCAGAGTCCTGCCACGAAGGGCGGGACCGCCAGGGCACCCAGGACCGCCTGCGACGACAGGTCGGTGCCGACCACGAGCCCGACGAAACCGGCGTCGAGCACGACCAGGGGCACCCGCAGCCGAGGCGCCCGCAGCTCCAGGCTGAGGGCCAGCAGCCAACCCGTCCCGAGCGCCGTCAGGAGCACGGCCGCGGAGACGTTCCGGTCCCAGAGGATGGGGCCCCCGAGCGCGAGCAGCACGAAGCCGCGCGCGGCGGCGGCGATGCGCAGGTCGGGGGCGATCCTCATGGGGTCCTCATCATGTGGCTCCGGTGCGGGCCTAGAAGCTGTCCATGATGCTGATGACCGCGGGCCCCATCACCGCGACGAAGAGACAGGGCAGGATGCAGAAGATGAGCGGGACCGTGATCTTCACCGGCACCTGCTGCGCCTTCTCCTCGGCTCGCTGACGACGCTTGACCCGCATCTCGCTGGACTGCACGCGCAGCACCTGGCCGACCGGCACGCCGAAGGAGTCGGCCTGGACCATCGAGCTCACGAAGCTCTTGAGGTCGGCGACGTTGGTGCGGTCCGACATTGCCCGCAGCGCTGCGGCCCGGCCCTGACCGATCTGCATCTCGCGCAGCACCCGGGAGAACTCGTCGGCCAGGGGGCCCTCGGTGTTGCGGGAGACCTGCTGGACCGCGGCGTCGAAGCCGAGCCCGGACTCGACGCTGATGGTCATCAGGTCGATCGCGTCGGGGAGGTCGCGCTGGATCTGCAGGGAGCGGTCGTAGGCCTTCTGGTAGAGGTAGAGGTTCGGGCCGAAGAAGCCCACCACCAGCCCACCCAGGACCACCGCGAGGCGGACGGGGGTGCCGGCGCCCAGCATCAGGCTGAAGAGCAGGGCGACGACCAGCCCGGCCACCGCGCCGACGATCTTGCCGGAGGTGACGCGGTCCACCGTCCAGCCCGGCGGGTTGCCGGCGAGGTCGAGCTTGCGTCGGATCCGATCGGCGGAGTCGGCGCCGGAGAGCCTCCGGCCGAGCCCGAGCGTGCGTGCCTGGAGCGGCTCCCAGACGCGCTCGGAGAAGGGCCGGTCGATCTCGTCGGTGAGCTCCTTCGGGGCGCTGGTCATCGCCTGCAGCACCGCCAGCGACTTGCCGACCCCGGAGGCCTCGGCGTCGCTGGTGGTGGCCGAGGCCACGAGCAGGATGGCGACGAGGACCAGGAGCACCCCCAGCACGAGCAGCAGGGTCATCTCACACCTCCACCTTCACCAGACGGCTCATCCAGAACACTCCCACTGCGAGCCAGAGCCCCGCTCCCACCATCATGACGATCCCGAGCGGTTCGGTGAACATCACGCTGACGTAGTCGTAGTTGGTCAGCAGCAGGTAGACCATGAACAGCGGTGGCAGCAGCCCCAGCACCCACGCCGAGAGCTTGCCCTCCGCAGCCAGGGCGTTGACCTGGCGACGGACGTACTCGCGCTCGCGCATGGTGCCGGCGACGGTGTCCAGCAGCTCGGCGAGGTTGCCACCGACCTGGCGCTGGATGCGGATCGCCATCACGACCCACTCGAAGTCCTTGCTGTCGAAGCGCTCGGCCAGACCCTCCAGCGCGTCCTCGATGGTGACGCCGAGCCGGGTCTCCACGAGCACCCGGCGGAACTCCGTGCAGATCGGCTCGGGGCCCTCGCGGACCACGGTGTCCACCGACTGCGCCAGCGAGAGGCCGGCCGACAGCGAGCCGCTGATCAGCTGCAGCGTGTCGGGCAGGCCGGCGTTGAAGGCCTTGCGCCGCCGGGATCGACGCATGCCCAGGTAGACCCAGGGTCCGAGGACGCCGAGCAGGATGAAGACGAGCCCCAGGACGACGTTGCCGGCGCCCAGCAGCAGTCCGAAGATGCCGGCGACCACCACGATCCCGGCGTGGACCAGCAGCCACTCGGCCGGCTTGAGCTCGCTGCCGGCGCCCTCGAGCCGATGCGCGATGGTGGCCTCGAGGCCCTTGGTCCGGCGCAGCACCTGGGCCGCGGCGTCCTTGGCCTGGGCGATGGCCTGCTCGGTGTCCAGGCGCGGAGCGCCCTGGTCGGCGTCACCGCTCGTGCGAGCGGTGTAGGACGCCACCCGGTCCGCGGCGGTCGGGGCCGGAGCCGGGCGGGGGACCAGGGCCACCAGCAGGACGACCAGCCCGAGCCCGATGGCGAGCACCCCGGCGTACATCGCCCAGCCCGGCAGCGCCCACCCTCCGGAGCGCACCAGCTGGTCGTCGACACCGGTGCCGCCCGCCACGGACTCTGCGACCGCGGCGAAGGCCTCGGCAGAGACCGTGCCGGAGCTGGTGGTCAGGCTGACCGCGACGGTCTGGTCCACCGAGTCCAGGCCGTCGGGCACCTGGGCGGTGACCAGCACCTGGCGGTCGAGCGCGTCGGCCTCGGCGGCGAAGGTGCGGGTCAGCGCCTCGCTCGTCGCCGGGATCACCTGGCCACCGCCAGCGGTGGCCAGGGTGGTGAGGTCGTCGGCCGGTCGCTCCACCAGGGACACGACGTCGAGACGGATCTGTGCCGCCTCGACGGCGGCGGTCACCGTCTCCAGCGTGGTGTCGGTGGTGTCGGCGCCGTCGGAGAGCACGACGAGCGTGCGCTGCCCGTCGGTCCCGGCCACGTCGACGGCGCTGAGGACGCCGTCGTAGAGCGCGGTCTGCCCGGACAGCGAGAGGTCCCCGATGACGGTGCGCGCGGCGGCACGGTCCTGCGTGGGGGCCAGCGGCTGTGCCACCGACTTCGCGAACGTGACGATGCCCAGCGAGACGTCGTCCGGGAGCCCGTCGACGTAGGCCAGCGCAGCCGAGCGGGCGGCCTCGATCTTCTCCCCGGCCATGGAGTTGCTGGTGTCCATCACCAGCACGGCCGTACGCCGCACGGCACCCGACGTGCCGGCGGGCTCGGCCTCCGCGTCGACCCGGTCGCCGCCGATGCGTACCTCGATGCTGCCCAGGTCGGGGGAGGCGTCGGGTGGCAGGGACACGATGACCTGCACCGTGCCGTCGGCGGCGGGCTCGACGTAGGAGATCGAGGCCTCGTCGCCGGCACCCCAGGCCGCGGTGGGCAGCACCACCCAGGCCAGGCCGAGCACCGCCGCGAAGAGGCGCGCGAGACGGGGGGTCATCACATGCGGTCCGTGGCGAAGACCATCGGGTCGACGGTGACGTTGGAGTAGGCCATCTTCTCCAGGAACTTCGGGCGCAGACCGGTCGGACGCAGGCGGCCCAGCGAGCGGCCGTCGGCGTCGAAGCCCAGGGAGGAGTCGAAGACGAAGATGTCCTGGAGGGTGATCACGTCGCCCTCCATCCGCTCCACCTCGGTGATGTGCGTGATGCGGCGCGTGCCGTCCTTGAGCCGGGACTGGTGGACGATCAGGTCCACGGCGCTGGCCACCTGCTCGCGGATGGCCCGCATCGGCAGGTCCATGCCCGCCATCAGCACCATCGTCTCCATGCGCGACAGGGTGTCGCGGGGGCCGTTGGAGTGCAGCGTGCAGATGGAGCCGTCGTGACCGGTGTTCATCGCCTGGAGCATGTCCAGGGCGGAGGCGTCGCGGACCTCGCCGACGATGACGCGGTCGGGCCGCATGCGCAGGCTGTTCTTGACGAGGTCACGGATGCTGACCGCGCCCTTGCCCTCGATGTTGGCCGGGCGTGACTCCAGTCGCACCACGTGGTCCTGCTTGAGCTGGAGCTCGGCGGCGTCCTCGATGGTCACGATCCGCTCGTCGCCGGGGATGAAGGACGACAGCACGTTGAGGGTCGTGGTCTTGCCGGCGCCGGTGCCGCCCGACACGATCACGTTGAGGCGGCCGCGCACGCAGGCCTCGAGGAAGTCGCAGGTCTGCGGGGTGAGGGAGCCGAACGAGATCAGGTCCAGCGCGGTCAACGGGTCGGCGGCGAACTTGCGGATCGTCAGCGCGGAGCCGTCCACGGCCAGGGGCGGGACGACGGCGTTGACGCGGCTGCCGTCGGGCAGGCGGGCATCGACCATCGGCGAGGACTCATCGACCCGTCGCCCGATACGGGACACGATCTTGTCGATGGTGCGGCGCAGGTGTGCCTCGTCGGCGAAGGTCGCCTCGGCCGGGACGAGTTTGCCCTTGCGCTCGAGCCAGATGTCCTTGTGCCCGTTGACCATCACCTCGGAGACGTCGGGGTCGCGCAGGTAGGGCTCGATGGGGCCGTAGCCGAGGATGTCGTCGCTGATCTCCTGCGTGACGCGCTGCCGGTCGCTGCTGGAGAGCGGGCGGTCCTGGGCACCGAGCACGTCGGCGAGGACGGCACGGACCCGCTGGTCGAGCTGGTCCTGGTCCATGTCGGCGTCGTAGAGCTGGGGACCGAGCTGCTTGAGCAGCTCGGTGTGCACGCTCTGCTTCAGCTCCTCGATGCGGTCGCCCTTCTGCGAGGACAGTCGGGACCGGGCGGGTGGCTCGGGAGCGGTACGGCGAGCGGCGGCCGCGGCGGCGTACGAGGTCGTCGGCGCGGGCGTGGTGGCGCCGGCGGAGCCCTCGGTGGAGGCGGCCGGGTCGGTGGTGGACGCGTCGTCCCCCTGCGGGCGGTCGCCCTCCGCGGCGGCCTGCTCGGCCTGACGGGCGGCCGCGAGGCGGTCGGCGAGGCTGCTCATGGGTTACCTCCTGAGCCGGAAGCGGGACCGGCCGCGCTCGGCGGCCTCCTGCTCGTCGCTGTGGGTGGGGGCCGGGCCGGACTCGTCGTCCTCGGGACCGATGAGGGGGACCCCCGCGATCTCCGAGGCGAGGGCGCGCACGGCCTGGCTGGACTGGTGGGAGGGCGTGGCCACCACGATGGGCGTGCCCGCGTTGGTGGCGGCGGCGACCTCGACCGCGGACGAGACCGACGCCGAGACGGGGATGCCCAGGATCTGCTCGACCTTGTCGCCGGTGATGCCCACCGCGTCGTCGGCGCGGTTCAGCAGCAGGTGCCGGTGCCCGCGGGCGATGTCGAGCATGTCGAGGGTCTCCAGGGCGACCTTGACGTTCTTCAGGGTGGGCACGTCGAGCGTGGCCACGATGACGCACTCGTCGGTCTCGTCCAGCGCGGTGAGGACCTGCTCGTCGAAGGACGGTGCGGTGTCGACGACGACGAAGTCGAAGCTCTCCCGCAGCGTCCGCAGGATCTTGGCCACCAGCACGGGGGAGACCCGCTCCCGCACGTCGGGGTGCGAGGGGGCCGCCAGGACCATCATCGAGTCCGCGTGGCGGGTGAGCAGCGTGTCGAGCTGCGCGGCGTCGAGGGAGTCCTCGGAGCCGATGGCGTGCTCGATGGAGTGGGTGGGGAAGAGCTGCATGGTGATGGCGACGTCGCCGAAGGCCAGGTCGAGGTCGACCAGGCAGACCCGTCGGGCGCCGCGCTCGGTGAGCGCGAGGGCCAGGTTGACCGCCATCGTCGTCTTGCCCACGCCACCCTTGGGGGAGAAGACGGTCACGACCCGACCCAGCTGCTGCGCGCCGCTGGGGCCCCTCAACGCCGTCCAGAGCTCGCGGGCCCGGTCGACGGCGGAGCGGATGGCCTCGGTGTCGTCGACGGCCACGACGTCGCGCGCTCCGGCCTTCATGGCACTGCCGAGCACACCGGTGTCGAGCTTGTCCCGCACCAGCACGGCGCTGACCGTGGGCCGGCTGACCCGCAGGTCCTCGCAGACCTTCAGGCAGTCGTCGAGGTCGAGGTGGGGGCCCAGCACCACGACGTACTCGTCGCCGTGCTGTCCCAACCAGGCGCGCATCCGGTCCACCGAGTCGACGCCCTGGCTGCCCGGGGGCATGCCGGACAGCAGCGCGGTGACCGCACTGGTCTCGGTGTCGACGGCGACGGGCATCGGATCAGCTCACTGGAAGAGGGAGTCGGAGGTGGTGGGCGGGGCGAGGGTCACCTTGGAGTCCTCGGTGAGCAGTGCGAAGGACAGCTCACCCTGCTGCTGTCCCAGCAGCACCCGCTGCATCTGGACCTGGCTGACCGAGAGCGTGATGAGGGTGCGCGGCAGCGACTCGACCACCTGCTGGCCGGCCTCGCCGCCCTGGCCGTTGGTGGTGGTCGTGGTCGTGACGGGAGTGGTGGAGCCCACCGCGATGACCTTCACACGGGTCAGCAGCACCCGGGAGTAGGGCTGGCCGGTCGTCGGGTCGCTGCCGTTGATGAAGATCGCGACCTCGGAGCCGGGGTTGACGAACCCGGCGACGCGGGCCGGGTCGGTGAGGTTGATCGACATCGCCATGTCGCCCTCGTCCGGGATCTGCAGCCGGGGCTCGTCCACGGCGGTGTCGCCCAGCTTCTGCGGCACGATCTGCTCGCCGGGGTAGATGACGGTCAGTGCGAGCTTCTGGTCGACCCCCTCGGTGGTGACCAGGGCACCGGGCAGGACCTGGCCCTGCGGCACGGCCTGCCGGGCCAGCTTGCCGGCCGCGGCGGCGTCGGCGATGCGCTCCCCGCGCTCGATCTGCACGGTGGCCACCAGCACGTCGGTGGTCTCGAACTTCTCCTGGGCCCGGTTGTCGGCGCCGCGGACGTAGAGGAACACCAACGCGGTCCCCAGGGCGGCCACCACGGCAGCGGCGACGAGGAGCATCCTGCGACGGTCCATCACGAACCTTTCGTTGCAGGGACGTGGGGCCCCATCCCCATGTCCGCACGTCATGACAGGGGCGCGGCAGCGCCCCCCTCCACGGCCATGCTAGGAGCGCCGGTAGGGCCGATGGGCCCTTTTCCCGCAATTGCGGACCGCTGTGAGCCTCAGCGGATGCCACGGGTGTCGTCCGTCCGCTGGGAGCAGCCGACGAGGCGCGGGAGGGGCGGGGGAGCAGCGAGTGACGGCCGGAGGCCGACCTCAGCGGTAGAGCGCCTCCACGTGCGCCCGCGACTCGCGCATGACCACCGACCGCTTGAGCTTCAGGCTGGGCGTCAGCTGGCCGCCCTCCTCCGTCCACTCCTCGGCGATGACGGCGAACTTGCGGATGGACTCCGCCTTCGAGACTGCTCGGTTGGCGTCCTCGACGGCCTCCTCCACCGCGGCGCGGACGTCCGCGTGATCGAGGAGGTCCTCCGCCGATCCGCTGAGCCCGCGTCCGTCGGCCCAGACCGCGAGGGCCTCGCGGTCGAGCGTGACCAGCGCACCGATGAAGGGCTGGCCGTCGCCCACGACGAGGCACTGGTCCACGAGCGCGTGGGCGCGCACGCGGTCCTCGAGCACGGCCGGCGCCACGTTCTTGCCGCCGGCGGTCACGAGGATCTCCTTCTTGCGGCCGGTGATGCGGACGAAGCCCTCGTCGTCGACCTCCCCGACGTCCCCGCTGTGGAACCAGCCGTCGCGTTCGAGGGTCTCGGCCGTGGCGGTCTCGTTGTCCCAGTAGCCCGCGAAGACCTGGCCGCCGCGGAAGAGCAGCTCGCCGTCGTCCGCGACGCGCACTGCCGTGCCCGGGAGCGGACGCCCGACGGTGCCGATCTTGTGGGCCCCCGGGAGGTTCACGGTGAGCGCGGCGGTGGTCTCGGTCAGGCCGTAGCCCTCGAGGATGGTCAGGCCGACCCCGCGGTAGAAGTGGCCCAGACGCTCGCCGAGCGGGGCGCCGCCGGAGACCGCGAAGGTGCAGCTGCCGCCCAGGGCGGCGAGGAGCTTGCCGTAGACGAGGCGGCTGAACACGGCGTGCTCGGCACGCACGCGCAGCGGCACCCGGCCGCGGTCCTGAGCGCGGGACCAGGCGATCGCGGTCTCGGCAGCCCGGTCGAACACCGTGCCGCGTCCCTCTGCCGCCGCCTTCTGGGAGGCGGTGTTGAAGACCTTCTCGAAGACCCGCGGCACGGCGAGCACGAAGGTCGGACGGAAGGACTGCAGGTCGGGCAGCAGGTTCTTGATGTCGGGGCTGTGCCCCAGCCGGGTGCGCGACATGACGCACCCCACCTGGATGATCCGGGCGAACACGTGGGCCAGCGGCAGGAACAGCAGCGTCGAGGCGCCCTCGGTGTCGAAGAGCGACTCGAGCTCCTCCGTGGCGACACCGAGCTCGAAGAGGAAGTTCCCGTGCGTGAGCATGCAGCCCTTGGGACGCCCGGTGGTGCCGGAGGTGTAGATGATCGTCGCGAGGTCCAGCGGGGTCGCGGACGTACGCCGCTGCTCGAGCAGGTCGTCGGCGACATCGGCCCCGAGCCGGGTCAGCACGTCGACGGCGTTGTCGGCGAAGGACCACACGTGCAGCAGGTCCTCGAGGTCGGCGCGCACGGCACTGACCCGGGCGGTGTGCTCGGGGCCCTCGGTGACGACGGCGCGGGCGCCGGAGTCCGCGAGGATCCAGGCGACCTGCTCCTCCGAGGAGGTCTCGTAGACCGGCACGGTCACGGCGCCGGCGAACCAGATGGCGTAGTCCAGGAGCGTCCACTCGTACCGGGTCTTCGACATCAGCGCCACCCGGTCCCCGGGCTCGACGCCGGCGGCCACGAGACCCTTGGCCACGGCCCGCACCTCGTCGAGGAACACCGCGGCCGTCACGTCGGTCCAGCCGCCCGTGCCGTCGGGGCGGCTCATCACGGCCGCCTCGGGTGCCTCGGCCGCGTTGCGGAGGACCGCGTCGGTGAGGTTGCCGGTGGTGGGGACCTCGACGGTCATGGGCGTCGAGTACTCGCGCACTGCTGCTCCTGTCTGGGCCTTCGACGAACGTGCCTCGGCACGTTACCGCCGTCGGGTCGACCCGGCCCCATCCGGTACGCTCGCGCAGCCGGAGGTCTCCTTCTCCAGCCCCCATCAACCAGCGCGGAAAGTGAGTCGCAGTGGCTGAGCAGACCACCTCGTCGATCGTCATCGACGCCGCCCCCGCGGACGTCATGGCGGTCATCGCCGACTTCGAGTCCTACCCCGCCTGGGCGAAGGGCGTGACCACCGCCGACGTGGTCTCCACCGGCCCTGGAGGGCGGGCGGAGCAGGTGTTCTTCGCCCTGGACGTCTCGCCCATCAAGGACGAGTACACCCTGGCCTACACCTGGGACGGCGACCGCGAGGTCACCTGGACCCTGGTGGAGGGCAAGATGCTCCGGGCGCTGGACGGCGCCTACGTCCTGCGGGAGGTGGGCGGCTCGACGGAGGTCACCTACCGACTCGCGCTCGACGTCTCGATCCCGCTCATCGGGATGCTCAAGCGCAAGGGCGAGAAGATCCTCATCGACACCGCGCTCAAGGGGCTCAAGAAGCGCGTCGAGCAGCTGGCCTGAGGGCGGCTGCGTGCGCATCCTCCTGTTCACCGGCAAGGGCGGCGTCGGCAAGTCGACGGTCGCGTCCGGCACGGCCGCGCTCGCGGCCGCCGACGGGCTCCGCACGCTGGTGCTCTCGACCGATGCCGCGCACTCGCTGGCCGACGCCTTCGGCGCGCCCGTCGGGCCGGAGCCGACCGAGGTCGCGCCTCGGCTCTTCGTCCAGCAGGTCGACGCGCAGCTGCGGTTCCAGCAGTCGTGGGCCGACATCCAGCGCTACCTGCTCTCGGTCCTCGACGTCGCGGGGGTGGACCCGGTGGCGGCCGAGGAGCTGACCGTCATCCCGGGGGCCGAGGAGGTGCTGGCGCTCCTCGAGCTGCGGCTGCAGGCGATGTCGGGCCGGTGGGACGTCGTGGTCGTCGACTGCGCCCCGACGGCCGAGACGCTGCGCCTGCTGGCCCTGCCCGAGGCACTCGGCTGGTACATGCACCGGGTGCTGCCCGCGGAGCGACGCATCGTCAAGGCGCTCAAGCCCGTCCTCACCAGGGCGGCCGGGGTCCCCATGCCCGGTGACGACGTCTTCGACGCGATCGAGCGGCTGCATGCCGAGCTCGACCAGGTCCGCGCCCTGCTGTCGGGGCCGGA
Organism: Nocardioides marinus; assembly: GCF_013408145.1. Classification (NCBI taxonomy): domain Bacteria; kingdom Bacillati; phylum Actinomycetota; class Actinomycetes; order Propionibacteriales; family Nocardioidaceae; genus Nocardioides; species Nocardioides marinus. The sequence goes on along the minus strand of NZ_JACBZI010000001.1, from coordinate 2,289,599 downwards.
GGCGAGCGTGCGCCTCGTGCTCACCCCCGAGACCGTCGTGCTGGCGGAGGCCCGCCGCAGCTACACCAACCTCTCTCTCTTCGGCTACCGCGTCGACGGGGTCGTCGCCAACCGGGTCTTCCCGGCCGGTGGCGACGCCTGGCGCGAGGGCTGGGTGGCCGCGCAGGACGCCGTGCTCGCCCAGGTCTCGCAGTCCTTCGCCGGTCTGCCGGTGTGGCGCTCGGAGTACCGTCCGGTCGAGCCGGTCGGGGTGGAGGCGCTGCACACGCTCGCCACCGAGGTGTACGCCGGCTCCGACCCGCTCGCGCCGCCGCGGGGCGAGGGGCCCTTCCAGGTCACCCGCACCGAGCGGGGTGCCGTGCTGCGCCTGGCGCTGCCCTTCGTGACCCGGGCCGAGGTCGACCTGGCGCGCAACGGTGACGAGCTGGTCGTCACGGTGGGTTCCTACCGGCGACTGCTGACCCTGCCCTCGGGCCTCGCGCGGCTGCGGGTCGCGGGTGCCCGGGTCGAGGACGGTCAGCTCCGGGTCCGCTTCGCCGAGCCCGAGGCGACCGGTGCCGACGTACGACGGCCGCAGGAGGCACGGCGATGAGCGAGCAGCCGCCGCGCGGGCCCGGTGACCAGGGGCCGGCGGAGGAGCCGGGCGAGGACGTGGGGAGCGTCGCCGAGGAGGCGGCCAAGCTCTTCGGGGCGCTCTCGGACTGGGCCAAGGACCAGGGGCAGGACTGGGCGCAGGACTGGGCCCAGGGGGTGTCGGGCATCGCCGAGCAGGCCGCCCGCACGGCCCACCAGGTGCACGAGCACCTCGACGAGAACCTCCGCGAGAACCTCGCCAACGGAAGTCCGGAGTGCCGCTACTGCCCGGTCTGCCGCACCATCCACGTCGTGCGGGAGCTGAGCCCGGAGGTGCGGGCGCACCTGACCACCGCCGCGACCTCGCTGATGCAGGCGGCCGCGGGGGTCATGGCGGCCCAGCAGGGCGGCACCGGCGCCCGGCGGCAGGGGGTCGAGCGGATCGACCTCGACGACGCAGAGCCGTGGGACGACGTGCCCCACGGCGACGACCAGCCCGACCCCGGGGCAGACAGCGACAGAGGGACCGACGAGTGAGCCTGACCTGCGGCATCGACATCGGCGGCACCAAGATTCTCGGCGGTGTCGTGGACGAGGACGGCGCGATCCTGGCCGAGCTCCGGGTGGAGTCACCGGCCACCGACGAGGAGGCCATCGAGCGCGCCGTGTGCGACCTCGTGCGACGTCTGGCCGCCGAGCACGACGTGAGCGCCGTCGGTGTCGGGGCGGCGGGGTACGTCGACAAGAGCCGCTCCACCGTGATGTTCGCGCCCAACATCGCCTGGCGCGACGTGGACCTGCGCGCGGAGCTTGAGCGCGACCTCGGGCTGCCGGTGGTGATCGAGAACGACGCCAACGTGGCGGCGTGGGGTGAGTTCCGCTTCGGTGCGGGTGCCGACGTCGACGACCTGCTGCTGGTCACGGTGGGTACCGGGGTCGGCGGCGGTCTCGTCCTGGACGGCGCGCTCTACCGCGGCGCCTTCGGGGTCGGTGCCGAGATCGGCCACATGCGCGTCGTGCCCGGTGGGGTGCTCTGCGGCTGCGGCAACCACGGCTGCTGGGAGCAGTACGCCTCCGGCTCCGCCATGGTGCGCGAGGCCCGGAGCGAGGCGCGCGGCGGCTCCCTGCTCGCCCGCCGGCTGCTCGACCTCGCCGGCGGCGACGCCGACCGGATCACCGGCCCGCTCATCACCGAGGCGGCTCGGGCCGGCGACCCCTTCTCCGTCGAGCAGCTCGCGACGCTCGGGCACTGGTTGGGCGAGGGCATCGCCTCGCTGGCCGCCATCCTCGACCCGGCCGTCTGCGTCATCGGCGGCGGTGTCAGCGAGGCGGGGGACCTGCTGCTGCAACCGGTCCGCCAGGCGTTCTCGGCCCAGCTGACCGGCCGTGGGCACCGCCCCAGCCTGGAGATCCGCAAGGCGCGCCTGGGCAACCGGGCCGGCCTCATCGGCGCCGCCGACCTGGCCCGGCACTGACCGGCGGGGCGGGCTGAGATGTCGGTCGTCATCGGCGTCGACGTCGGCGGCACGAAGGTCGTGGCCGCCGAGGTGTCACCGGACGGCGAGGTCCTGGGCGTCGCGCGCCGGCTGACCCCGGGCCGCCGGGTCGAGGTGGAGCTCGTGGAGGACGCGCTGACCCAGGCGGTCGAGGAGGTGGCGGCCGGCCGCCGGGTCGCCGGGGTGGGCCTGGCAGCCGCGGGCTTCGTCGACGCCGCGGGGGAGCGGGTGATGTTCGCCCCGCACCTGCCCTGGCACGGCCAGTCGGTCAGGGCCCGGCTGGCCGAGCGCTGGCAGGTGCCGGTCTTCTTGGACAACGACGCGAACTGCGCGGCCCGCGCGGAGACGGCGTACGGCGCGGCGGTCGGCGCCCGCGACGCGCTGGTCGTCACGCTCGGGACCGGCATCGGCGGTGCCGTGGTGCTGGGCCGCCAGCTGCATCGGGGGCGCAACGGCATGGCGGGCGAGTTTGGGCACATGCAGGTGGTGCCGGACGGCCGCGACTGCGAGTGCGGGGGTCGCGGCTGCTGGGAGCAGTACTCCTCCGGCAACGCACTGGTCCGGCTGGCGCGCGCCGCGCTCGACGCGCCGGGGGCCGGCGGCGTGCTGCTCGACCTCGCCGAGGGGGACCCGTCGCTCGTCGACGGGCCGATGGTGACCCAGGCCGCCTCGGAGGGCGACCAGGTCGCCCTGCAGGCCTTCGCCTCCGTCGGCACCTGGCTCGGCACCGGCCTCGCGAACCTGGTGGCCGCCTTCGACCCCGAGGTCGTCGTGGTCGGCGGGGGAGTCTCGGCTGCCGGGGACCTGCTCCTGGAGCCAGCGCGCCACGAGCTGGCCCGCTCGTTGGTCGGTGCGGCCGACCGGGTCGTCCCGCCCGTCATCCGGGCGGCGCACGGTCCCGAGGCGGGCGCCGTCGGCGCGGCCAGCATGGTCCGCGACGGGCTCGGTCGGGGCGCCCGACCGCGTCGCACCCGCGCGCGACGACCGCGGCGTACCCGCTAGGCCGAGCGTCGCTCCCAGCGCCCGAGCACGTGGTGCACCCCTGCAGCCAGGAGAGCTCCCGCCAGCAGGTCGACGACATAGTGCTCGGCGAAGTAGACCAGTGCGATGCACATGGTCAAGGGGTACAGGTGCCAGAGGTGCCCCCACCAGCGGGTTGCGCGGGAAGCAAGCACGAGACTCACAAGCACCGCCGTGCCTGCGTGGAGTGACGGCATGGCAGCGACGGAATTCGCGACGGCCTTCCAGCACGCGCGACAGCTGGATCCCGAGGTCAGAGATGCCTCGTCCGGTGATGCGCGAGACCGAGGGATCGAGGACACCCTGCTGTGCTGCCATCCACGGCGGTGCCAAGGGGTGCGCCACGTAGACGATCAAGCCACCCACGTACAGGGCGAGGAATCGCCGGACCCAAGCGCGCCATGCCCGTCGATCCGTGAGGTACCACCACGTCGCGAGCCCGTAGGCGACCACGAAGTGGCTGAGGTAGGTCAGTGAGAACAACGCATCCGATAGCGAGCCGCCCTCAACGGTGCACGACGGCGCGCACCAGGCTGCCTGGAGGTGCTCTGTAGGGGTTGCTCCCGCCCCCATCCAGGAGTCCACCGTGGCCGGCCACTGGAGGAACGGACCGATGCCGAGCTCGTCCGCCATGCCCCTGGTGTAGGTGTAGGCGACGAGCACCAGAACCAGCGGAGCCCAGTCCAACGCGAACCGAGCGTGCGTGGCGGGCGGCTGGTCGATGTTCCAGGCGACGGTGAACAGCCAGATCAGGACGACGACCCCGAGCACGTCACCGGGAATCCCTCGGCTCGCGACGGCCCACCCGGCCAGGGCTCCCCACAGCAGTAGTGCGAAGCCGCGAACGGCGATCAGCCCCACGCGCCCGCTCAGACCCGGGAGCCGTCGTCCCAGGGGTCGCGGGGCTCCTTGGGCATCCGGGCCACGAGGTAGCAGAAGCCGCCCACGAACCACGCCACCATCAGGTAGCCGACCCACGAGGGCAGGCCGATGCCGAAGAGCAGCGACACGAGCAGCAGCAGGGGCGATCCCACGACACCGGCCCAGGCGATGCCGCGGTCGGGCTCGGGGACGGGCAGCGGGGGCGGGTCGGGCGGGACGTAGGTGTCGTCGTCCTCGGCGTACGCCGGAGCCGACTCGGCCAGCTCGGCGGGCTCCTCCGGCTCGTCGGCGACGGCCCAGGCGTAGGGATCCGGGCGGGCCGGCTGCTCCGGGGGCGTGGCCGGGGCCGGGCCGTGCTCGTCGTCGAGCTCGGCCCGCTCTCCGAAGTTCTCGACGATCGACCGCCAGGCCTCGTCGTCTCCCTCGCGCTGCACGGGAAAGAGCCTACGAGGTCACCCTCGCGACGAAAGCGGCCGACTCCTCCACGATCGTCGGCAGGTCGTTGTCGAGCGTCGCGACGTGGTAGCTCTCGGACAGCCGCACCACGCTCACCTCGCCCGACACCCCGCGGGTGATCAGCGGCTCGGACGCCTCGTCGACGACGTGGTCCACGGTCGAGCGCAGGTAGAGCAGCGGCACCGTGATGCGGGGCAGGTCCGCGACCAGCGGCTTCCAGGCCCGCATCATCGAGTGCGCGGCCTTGAGCGGGGTGCGGGTGTAGCCGTGCTCCTCGACACCGGGCTTCTTGATGTCGTTGGCGATGCCGGGGAAGGACGGGACGAGGTGCTTGAGCACCGGCAGCAGCTTCACGTCCAGCCGCTTGGTGGCCACGGCCGGGTTGACCACGACCACGCCGGCCAGCGAGGGGGTGTCGGCGGCCAGCCGCAGCACCAGGGCACCGCCCATCGACAGCCCGGCCGCGACGACGACGTCGGTGCGGGCCGCGAGCCGGTCGTGGGCGGCCCGCAGCTCGGCGTACCAGTCGTCCCAGGTGCGGGTGTTGAGGTCCTGCCACGTGGTGCCGTGCCCGGGCAGGCGCGGCACCTCGACGGCGTACCCCTTCTCGGCCAGCGCCTCGGCCCACGGCTTCATCGACGCCGGCTGACCGGTGAACCCGTGGCTGAGCAGGACCCCGATCCGGCGGCCGCCGGTGGCGTCGGGGTCGGCGTCGGTCGCGAACGGGCTGGCCAGGGGGTGCAGGGGCGCGGCGGTCATGCCGCGATCCTGCCGCATTGCCCTAGGCTGGCGGGGTGTTCTACTGGTTCCTGAAGTGGATCGCCCTCGGGCCGCTCCTGCGTGTCGTCTTCCGTCCGCAGACGGAGGGCGCCGAGCACGTGCCCGCCGAGGGTCCGGCGATCCTCGCGAGCAACCACCTGTCCTACGCCGACTGGTTGTTCATGCCGCTCACCCTGCCCCGCCGGGTCACCTTCGTCGCCAAGGCGGAGTACTTCACCGGCAAGGGGCTGAAGGGCTGGCTCCAGAAGACCTTCTTCTCCGGCTCCGGACAGGTCCCGATCGACCGCGCGGGCGCCGACGCCGCGGCCGGGGCCCTGCTCTCGGCCAAGCGCGTCCTCGGCGAGGGTGGGCTGTTCGGGATCTACCCCGAGGGCACGCGCAGCCACGACGGCAAGCTCTACCGCGGCAAGACCGGCGTCGCCCGGCTCGCGCTCGAGACCGGCGTGCCGGTCATCCCCGTCGCCGTCGTGGGGACCGACGTGGTGGCGCCCCCGGGCAAGAAGTTCGGCTCGTTCACCCGGCCGGTGGTGCGCTTCGGCAAGCCGCTGGACTTCTCCCGCTACGAGGGCCTGGAGAACGACCGCTACATCCTGCGCTCGATCACCGACGAGATCATGTACGAGATCATGCGGCTCTCGGGCCAGGAGTACGTCGACATGTACGCCACCCGGGCCAAGGAGCTCTCCAAGAGCGAGGCCGCGCAGGCCGCGGCCACCGACGAGGAGCGGAAGGCGTCCTGACCGGCGCCCGCTCCGTGCCCCCCGCGACGGGGGCGGACCCGGCAGCCCGCGTCGTGGAGGACCGGCTCTTCCGGGCGCTGGCGGTGCTGCGGCTGGTGCTGGTCGCCAACACCCTCGGTGTCGGGCTCTACACCGCCGAGGAGATGGTCCGCCCGCTGCTGGGCGGGCTGGTCGTCGCCGGGGTCGTGCTCTGGTCGCTGCTGGTCACCTGGGCCTACGCCGACGTCTCCCGCCGCACCTGGCGGCTGCTCGCGGTCGACCTGGCGGTGGCCCTGGCGGCGCTGGCCCTCACCCCGGTGGTCAAGCCGGACGGCTTCGACGCGACGTTGGCCGGCTACTGGGTGATGTCACCGATGCTGGCCTGGGCCGCGCGGGCCGGCTGGCGCGGCGGACTGGTCGCGGGACTGCTGGTCGGGGGCACCGACCTGCTGATCCGTGACCAGGTCACCCAGGGCACCTACGGCAACATCTTCCTGCTCGTCGTCGGCGGACCCGTGGTCGGCTACCTCGTGGAGTCGCTGCAGCGGGCCGCTGTGGAGCGCGATCGCGCCGAGCGGGAGGCGGCCGCGGCGGCGGAGCGCGCGCGGCTGGCCCGTGCCGTGCACGACGGGGTGCTGCAGGTGCTCTCCCTCGTGCAGCGCCGCGGCGCCGAGCTCGGGGGCGAGGCGGCCGCACTCGGCCGGGCCGCCGGTGAGCAGGAGGAGGCGCTGCGGGCCCTGATCCGTGCCCAGGACCGGGTCTCCGCACGGGCCCCTGCGTCCCGCGTGGACCTCGCCGCCGCGCTGGCCGACCTGGAGTCCATGAGCGTGGTGGTCTCGCTGCCCGGGCACCCCGTCGAGCTGGACTCCGACCGGGCCACCGAGGTCGTCGCCGCGGTCCGCGCCTGCCTCGACAACGTCTCGCGGCACGCCGGCCCCGCGGCCACGGCCTGGGTGCTGCTGGAGTCCTTGCCCGACGAGGTGTCGGTCGCCGTGCGCGACGACGGTCCCGGCATCCCCGAGGGCCGGCTCGCGGAGGCGTACGCCGCGGGGCGGCTCGGTGTGTCCGGGTCGGTGGTCGGCCGGCTGCAGGACCTCGGTGGCCGGGCCGACGTGGCCACCGGATCGTGGGGCACCGAGTGGACCCTGACCCTGCCGAGGGAGGCACCGTGACCATCCACGACACCCACCCCTTCGCCGACCCCCACCCCGACCCGGTACGCCGGTTCCGTGGTCGGCTCGGCGGGGCGGTCACCCTGTGGACGGCCGGCTCCGGGTCGGCGGGCTCCGACCGGGCCGGGCTGACCGTGTCCTCGCTCGTCGTGGCCCTGGGCGAGCCGTCCCACGTGATCGGCCTGCTGGACCCGGACGCCGACCTGACCGAGACCCTGCGGGAGACCGGGCGCGCGGTCGTGCAGGTGCTGGCCTGGAGCGACCGGGGCCTGGCCGAGGCCTTCGCGGGGACGGCGCCCGCCCCGGGCGGGCCGTTCCGGGTGGCCGACTTCGAGGACACCGCCTGGGGCCCGCGACTGGTGTCGGCCGGCACCTGGGCCGGCGTGGAGCTGGTCGACGAGCGCGAGGTCGGCTGGTCCGCGGAGGTCACCTGCCGCATCGGCCACCTCGAGATCGCCGACGACCCGGTCTCCGGTGCCCTGGGCCACCGGCGGGGCCGGTGGCTGCCGCTGGTGCCGCCGGGGCATCCTCTAGGGTCCGACGCGTGAACGAGCCGTTGCGCGTGATGGTGGTCGACGACCACCCGATGTGGCGCGACGCCGTCGAGCGCGACCTGGCCGACGCCGGCTTCGACGTGGTGGCCGTGGCCGCCGACGGCGACCAGGCAGTGGCGAGGTTCCCGGCGGCGCGGCCGCAGGTGGTCGTGCTCGACCTGCAGATCCCGGGCCCGAACGGCGTCGAGGTCACCGAGACCGTGCTGCGCCACGACCCGTCGGCCCGGGTGCTCATCCTCTCGGCCAGCGGCGAGCAGGAGGACGTGCTGGCCGCGGTGAAGGCCGGTGCCACGGGCTACCTGGTGAAGTCGGCCTCGCGCGAGCAGCTGATCGAGGCCGTGCGGCGCACCGCCGCCGGCGACCCGGTCTTCACCCCGGGGTTGGCCGGGCTGGTGCTGGGGGAGTACCGCCGGCTCTCCGACCCCGTCGCCGACGACCCCGACCGGCCGCAGCTGACCGACCGGGAGACCGAGGTGCTGCGGATGGTCGCCACCGGGATGTCCTACAAGCAGATCGCCGAGCGGCTCGTCCTCTCCCACCGCACGGTGCAGAACCACGTGCAGAACACCCTGCGCAAGCTCCAGCTGCACAACCGGGTCGAGCTCACCCGGTGGGCGATCGAGCAGGGCCTCGATGACCCCGACGACTGAGGGCGACCCCACCCCGCAGCTGCTCGGGCTCGCCGAACGCCTCTACGGACTGCCGCTGGCCGAGTTCACCCCGTCCCGGGACGCTCTGGTCAAGCAGCACAAGGGGACCGAGCTGGCCCCGCTGCTGAAGTCGCTGCGCAAGCCGTCGACCGCGGCCTGGGTCGTCGACCTGCTGGTGCGGCACGAGACCGAGCAGGTCGAGCAGGTGCTGGCCGTCGGCTCCGCCCTGCGCGAGGCACAGGCCTCGATGTCGGCCGACGAGCTGCGGTCCCTCACCAAGCAGCGACGCCAGCTGACCGCGGCGGTGACCACCACGGCCCGGGCCCTGGCCCGCAGGCACGGGCTCAAGGTGACCCAGGCCGTGGCCGACCAGGTCGAGGCGACGCTGACGGCGGCGATGCTCGACGCCGACTGCGGTCGGGCTGTCCGCAGCGGCCTGCTGGTCGCCCCGCTGGCCTCGACCGGTGTGGACGCGGTCGACGTGGCCGCGGCCGTCGCGCTCCCCGAGGCCCTGGGCTTCGAGGCCGCCCCCGCCCCGGCCGAGCCGCCCGCGGCGCGACCGACGCTCAGCGTCGTACCCGACCCCGACGCGGACGCCAAGGCCCGCCGCGCCGCCGAGGAGTCGCTCGCCGAGGCCGAGGGCAAGCTCGAGGACGCCGACACCGCCTGGGCCGAGGCGCAGGCCGAGGTCGAGCAACTCGAGGCGCGGGCGCTGGAGCTGCAGGCGGAGATCGACGAGCTCAAGCGCCGGCTGGCGGACCTGGAGAACGACGCCGACGACGTCGACGACGCGCTCGAGGACGCCGAGGAGGCCCGCGACGAGGCGCAGGCCGTCCGCGAGGAGGCCCGTGCCGCCCGGGACGACGCGGCCGCCGCGCTGGAGCGGCTCACGAGCTGACGGGCTCCACGAACGCGGTCGAGGTCGTGCGGTGTCGTCGGCCGGCGCGTCGTACCCACTGCCCTGCCGGCCGCTCGATCCAGTGATGTGCGGCGGCGGCCAGGGCGGTGCTCGCGGCGAGGACGATCGGTGTCCACCACCAGTCCAGCCCGCCGACCTCGGCGCGGCCCAGGGCACGGGCCAGCAGGTCGAGCAACGGCCAGTGGACCAGGTACACCGCGAAGGACCAGGCCCCCAACCGCTGGGCGGCGGCCGAGGCGAGCACTCGTGGTGACCTCCCGTCCGCATCCCTCGCCGCAGCCCAGCAGATGGCGCCCACCGTCGAGGGCAGGGAGAGACTTGCCGCGATGGACCATGGCATCCCGGTGGTGGTGGAGACTTGGACGCCCATCAGCACCGCCCACCCGAGGGCGGCCGTTGTGAACCAGGCGCGGCGCGCGGTGGTCAAGGGCGAGTAGCCCCGCGCCATGAGCAGCGCCGCGGCGGCCCCGATGACGAACTCGGGCAGCCGGAACAGCGGGAGGTCGTAGGTGAGGAAGTGCCCCCGAGGGACAGTGCCGAGGACGAGAACTGCCAGCTCCGCCTGGATGAGCCAGAGAAGCACGCTCGCCCGGACGAGACCCGCGGTACTCATCCGGTCCAGGACCGGGAGCAGGAGGGGGAAGAGCAGGTAGAAGAATGCCTCGGCCGACAGCGACCAGCTGACCGGGTTCACGCTGATGGCAGCGCCGGGACTCCAGGCCTGGACCAGCAGGAGGTGCTGGAGGACGTCCCCGGTGTCGTCAGGCGTGCTTGCCGGAAGGGTGAGCACCAAGACGAGCACGACCAGGTGCAGGGGATAGATCCGTGCGAACCGGTGACGCCAGAAGGAGCGTGCCCCGCACCGCATCGAGCCTGCCCAGGTGAGCACGAAGCCGGACAGCACGAAGAAGAAGGAGACCCCGAGGTATCCCAGGCCCGCCACGGGCGTCTGCCAGCCCACGGTGTGGTGGAGGACGACGGCTGCGGCGGCGACAAACCGCAGGCCCGTCAACGACGGCAGCGCGGGCCGCTGCCGGACGGGGTCGGAGGGAGCCACGACAGGACGGTAGGTCCGCGCCCGGCAGCTGTCCGCCGGTCTGGGCCTGCGGCGGGCGGTTCAGACCGGACGACGTCGGCGGATGACCCGAACGGGCCATCGGGAGCGGTCGACGGGTCGGAGACGCCGGTGGCCCGCAGGCTCACTGGGTGTGTCCCAATTGCACGGACGGTTTCCGTAGGCACCGTGCGAAGCATGTCGTACCCAAGTGACCTGACCGATGACCAATGGGACCTGCTGGAGCCGGTGTTCAACGCGCCGGAGAAGCGCGGGCGCAAGTACGCCGATGACCTGCGAACTGTGGTGGACGCGATGCTGTACATCGCCCAGACCGGCTGCCAGTGGCGATACCTCCCGGCATCATTCGGGCCATGGACTCGGGTTTGGTCCCAGTTCCGTCGCTGGTCACGCAACGGCACCTGGTCGCGAGCGTTGACGGTGCTGCACCAGGCCGTACGTGAGATGGACGGCCGTCCCGAGGCGACGCCGTCGATGGTGGTCATCGACACCCATCCTCGCGCGCGGGGCGTCCAACGGCGGTTTCACGTTACACGACCGCGGCGGTCCGTACGGCCGTACCAAGGGTGCCAAGCGCATTGTCGCAGTCGACGTGACCGGCCTCCCGGTGGGCGCGCTTGTGGTGCCTGCCTCAACCCACGAAAACCGGGCCAGCGAGCTGATGCTGGAGCAGCTGACCCAGCAGGGAGTCACCGCGCGGCTCGAGCTGGTCCTGGTGGACCGTGGGGTCACCGCGGCCGCCGCGCGCACGCTCGGTCGGCAGCATGACCTCGAGGTGCGCCGGGTCGGATGGGAAGACAAGCAGCCAATGTTTCGCCCCATCTGGCACGCCTGGCGCGTCGTGGTCGCCCACGGCCGCCTCGGACGCTCCCGCCGCCTGGCGAAGTCATTCGAGAACACCCCCACCTCGGCGACCGGTTGGCTCCAGGGCGCGTGCATTGCCACGACGCTGCGCCACATGTCACGAGAACAAGCCCGCCGGCGTCCTGTCGCGGTCCCAGCTTGACCACCCGCGGTTGTGAGCTGCGCGGAATGCGACATGTGCGGGCGGGACTCTTGCCTCCCAAGTGTCGGAATCGCCTCGGCAGGGAGGTGAACGAACGCCCCGCCCTCCATATGGTTGGCGGGACCAAGAGGAGGACAGGGAATGCACGCGGTCTTCTACCGGAGCCTGAACCTAGGACACCGTGGCTCACCCACCCGCGAACAGTTCGAGAGATCCTTGCTCGAGGCCGGTGCGCAGCGGGTGAAGTCATTCCAGACCAATGGCACCGCCTTGATCGTCGCGGACGACCCGGCGTGCGTTGTCAGTGTTGCGGCCAGAACGCTCACCCAGTGCTCGGGGTACGCCGACGCCGCGCTGGTAAAGAGTGTCGCGGCGCTGCGAGAGGTGCTGGATGCTGACCACTTCACTGGCCACACGGATCACCGGACGTACCGGGAGACCTTCACCTTTTTCGATGGGGTTCGTCGAGAACCCACCTGGTCTCTGCCCTGGACGAATGCGCGTGACGACGTCGTCGTGATTCACGTAGCCAGCGGGGTCGCTTTGGGAATCATCCGCAAGGAGAGGGGCACCGCGGGCAGCGTGAGTACAGAGATCGAGAAGGAGACCGGTGGTGTTGCCACCTCTCGAACCAAGGGAACCATCGAGCGCCTCCTCAGGGCAGCCGAGAGCTGGTGACCGGCAGGGTTCATCCGTCACTCATCGGCTCCTTGTCCATTGACCCAGGACTGGTGCCTGTCGCGCGGCACCAATAGGGACACACCCAGTCAGAGCTGCGCCCAGCCCTTCGACCGCTCGACGGCCTCGGTCCAGCGGCGGTGCGCGGCGTCGGCGGCGGCGCGGTCGCCAGCGGGGGTGAAGGCCCGGTCGAGCTGCCAGGTGTCGCGCAGCTGGTCGGTGGAGTCCCACACCCCGGTGCCGAGACCCGCCAGGAACGCCGCGCCCAGGGCGGTGGTCTCGGTCAGACGGGGCCGCTCCACGGTGACGCCGAGCTGGTCGGCCTGCAGCTGGCAGAGCAGGTCGTTGGCGCAGGCGCCACCGTCGACCTTGAGGGTGTCGCGGGCGGGCATGGTCTCGATGACGTCACGGACCTCGAAGGCGATCGCCTCGAGGGTGGCGCGCACGAGGTGGGCCCGGGTGGTGCCGCGGGTCAGGCCGAGGATGGTGCCGCGGGCGTGCGGGTCCCAGTGCGGGGCTCCGAGGCCGGTGAGGGCCGGCACGAACACGACGCCGTCGGAGGAGTCCACGGTGGAGGCCACCGCCTGGGTCTCGGCGGCGGAGCCGACGATCTGCAGGCCGTCACGCAGCCACTGGACGGCGGCGCCGGTGACGAAGATGGCCCCCTCGAGGGCGTAGGTCAGCTCGCCGTCGGGGGAGCGCCAGGCGGCGGTGCTGAGCAGACCTGCGTCGGAGCGCACCAGCTCGCGACCGGTGTTGGTGAGGATGAACGACCCCGTGCCGTAGGTGCACTTGGCGTCGCCGGGGTCGAAGCAGGTCTGACCGAAGAGCGCGGACTGCTGGTCGCCGGCGATGCCCGCGATCGGCAGCTCGAGGTCGAGGAAGGAACGCGGGTCGGTGACCGCGATGTCTCCCCAGCTGGGGACGAGGTCCGGCAGCGCGTCCTGGGGTACGCCGAAGAGACCGCACAGCTCCTCGGACCAGTCACCCGTGGTCAGGTCGAAGAGCAGCGTGCGGCTGGCGTTGGACACGTCGGTGACGTGGTGGAGCCCGCGCGTCATCCGGGCGATGAGGTAGGAGTCGACCGTGCCGACGGCGTAGCGGCCCTCCTCGACCAGCGCCCAGGTGCGCGGCTCCTGCTCGGCGAGCCAGCGCAGCTTGGTGCCGGAGAAGTAGGGGTCCAGGCGCAGGCCGGTGAGCTCGGTGATGCGCTCCTCGTGGCCGTCCTCGCGCATGCGCAGGCAGATGTCGGCGGTGCGACGGTCCTGCCAGACGATGGCCCGGCGCGGGGAGCCGAGGGTCTCGCGGTCCCAGAGCAGCACGGTCTCGCGCTGGTTGGTGATGCCGATGCCCCTCAGCTCGGAGGCGTCGACCTGCTTGAGGGCGTCGCGGGTCGCCTCAAGGGTCGCCTGCCAGATCTCCTCGGGCGCGTGCTCGACCCAGCCGGGCTTCGGGAAGTGCTGGGCGAACTCCTGGTAGCCCTTGGCGACGATGTCGCCTGTGGCGGACACGACGACGGCGGTGACCCCGGTGGTGCCGGCGTCGATGGCGAGGACGCTCACTGGGCCGCCTCCTCACCGCGGGCGATCGCGAGGATGCGTCGGTCGACCCACGAGAGGTCCTCGGCCACCCGCATCTCGTAGTTCTCCGCGCCGACCCACCCCTCGAGGTCGCGGTGCCCGGCGGCTCGGGCGATGCCCTCGAGCTCCTCGCGCAGCTCGGGGGTCATGGGGACCTTCTCCTCCTCGGTGGAGGCGGTGAGGTAGAGGTCGTTGAGCCCCAGCAGGCGCTGCAGCTCCTCCACGGGCGTGGCGTGGTCGTCGACCCGCAGGTCGACCTCGATGTCGTCCATGCCGCCGTACCCGGCGCCCTCGCGTACGACGAGGACGGCTGCCGACTGGCGCCCGCGGCTGTCCCCGCCGGCCCGGTCGCCGGCCTCGAGGGCGGCGAGGAGCCGCTGGGCGAGCGGGGCCTCGGGGTCGCTGGCGAGGAACGCGGCCTCCATCGCCGAGACGACCTCCTCGCCGGTGAGGATGTTGCCCTGGATGGCGTACCCGTCGCCGGTGACGCTGCCGGCCCAGTCCAGGCAGGCGCTGCCCGTGTGGCTGGCCGCATTGCCCTCGACGTCGACGATGCCGACCTGGCGGTGGTCGCGTCCCTCGTCCTCCTCCAGCAGCCGCTGCAGGGCGACCTCGGCCGTGGCGCCCTCGTCGAGGTGGGCCAGGGCGAGGCCCTTGTAGGCGACGTTGGCGTGCGCCTGTGTGGCGATGGCGCCGACCTGGGCGACCGCCGCCGGGACGGCGCTGCCGACCGCGAGGAACTTCGAGGCCACCGCGACCCCCCACGAGGCGGTCTCGGGATCGGGACCGGCGGACCTGGCGACGATCGAGAAGGTCATGGCGCCGAGGGTAGTGCCCCCGACCTGTCGAGGATGGCCGCAGGCGCGTCCACGTGCGCGAGATGCCCTACCCGCCTGCCCGGCCGCCGTCCTAGGGTCGGGGGCATGGCATCGGACCACGTCGGCTTCGCCGGTCGTGCCCGGGAGCTCGATCGCCTCGACGAGCTGCTGTCCGCCGCGGAGCGAGGGGCGTCGCGCACCGCGCTCGTCACCGGTGAGGCGGGCATCGGGAAGTCGACCCTCGTCGAGCGGGCCGCGGCCCGCGCGCTGGAGCGGGGTCATCGGGTGCTGGTCGGGCGATGCCTCCCGGTCCAGGGCATCGTCTACGACGCGTTCGTGGACGCCCTCGGCGGACTGGCGGAGGAGCTCGGCGTCGAACGCCTCGGTGAGCTGTCCGGGCTGCCGCCGGGCGTGCTGCGCGCGGTCGTCCCCGAGGCGCGGCCCTTCGTGGCCGGCGATCCTGTGGACCCGGTGGGCCCGGGCGCCCAGGCGCGGCTCTTCGACGGCGTGGGCAAGCTCCTGCGTCGACTGGCTGAACCGGCACCGGTCCTGGTGGTGGTGGAGGACCTCCACTGGGCACACCCGACGACCCTGGCGCTCTTCTGCGTGCTGTCCCAGCGACTGGCCGGCCAGCGCGTCACGTTGATCGGGACCGAGCGGCAGCCTGGGCCGGCGTTGGAGAGGCACCTGGCGCCCCTGCTGTCGGAGACCAGCCGAGGCGACCACGTCGATCGTCTGCACCTGGTGGGGCTCTCCGAGCACGATGTCGGCATCCAGCTCCGTGGCCTGGTGGGGGAGGAGCCCTCGCGGGCCGTGGTCCGGTCGGTGCTCGCACGGTCGGAGGGCAACCCGCTGTTCGTGCGCGAGCTGGCGGTGCAGGACCCGGGGTCACCCGACGAGGTGCCGCACCGACTGCGCGACCTCTTCGAGACCACGCTGCTCTCGCTCCCGGAGGAGACCCAGCACCTGGTGCGGCTCTGTGCTGCCGCCGGGCGACGGGTGCACCACCTCCTGCTCTGCCGCGCCTTCGGGCTCGCGCCCCACGTGGTGGCGGACCGGCTCCGACCCGCCGTCCGTGCGCAGATCCTGGTCCCCGACGGCGACGGCGTGTCCTACGGGTTCCGCCACGTCCTGCTGGCCGAGACCGCGGGTGACGCACTGCTGCCCGGCGAGAGCCAGGGGGTGCACGCCCGGCTGGCCGAGGCCCTCGAGGGCGAGCCCGGGTTGGCCAGCACCGCGCCCGCAGCCGAGCTGGCGCACCACTGGGGCCTGGCCGGCGAGCCCGACCGCGCGCTGGTCTGGTCGGTCACCGCTGCGGAGGAGGCCGATGCCTCCCACGCCCTCGACGCGGCGCTGCTCCACCTGGATCGGGCAGTCGAGCTGTGGGACGACGTCCCGGACGCCGCGCGACTGGTCGGCCGGCGGCGCTGGCAGGTGCTGTCGTGGCAGGGGTCGATGGCGAACCTGGCCGGCCAGAACGCCAAGGCGATCGCGCTGATGGAGCGCGCGGTGGAGGAGCACAGGGCTGATCCGGAGGGGACACCCGCGGAGCTGGGGGCGCTGTACTCCCGGCTGACGATCTGCTTGGGCACCGTGGTGCCCCACGCCGAGGAGACGCTGGATGCCAGTCGTCGCGCCCTCGAGCTGGTGCCGGAGAGTCCGCCCAGCGCCGTACGCGCGGAGGCCCTGGCCAGTGCGGCGCATCTGCACCTGCGCATCGACGTGCGTGCCGCGCGAGACCTCGCCCGTGAGGCCGCCGAGGTCGCGGGCACGGTGACGGCGCGGCCTCTCGAGGCGAGGGCCCGCACGTTGCTGGGCATGTCGTTGGCCTCCCTCGGCGACCTCGAGGCGGGTCTCGCGAGCATCGACGAGGCCCATGAGCTCGGGGTGCGTCACGAGCTGCACGAGGAGGTCGCCCGCAGCGCGATGTACGGCTCCCAGATCCTGATCCGTGCCGGCCGGCTGGCGGAGGGGGCTGCTGTCGCCCTCGAAGGGGTGCGGTGCGCCCGGGAGGGAGGCGTGTTCAGCAAGTGGGGGTCCGGCATCGCGGGCAACGCCGCCTCCGCGCTGTTCCTCTCCGGGAGGTGGGACGATGCTGCGCGCCAGATCGTGGAGGTGGACGGTGACACCGGCGGCACGGCCTGGCTCTACACGCTTCATGCCCGGTTGCTGGGTTTCCGTGGACTCGCCGACGAGGCCGCCCGCTCTCTCCGCCTCGCCAGGGAGCACCACGGCGAGGACGACCCGCACTACCCCGTCGTGGCGGCCTCGCTGGCGCTGCTGGTCGACGACCCTGACTCCGCGGGGAAGGCCCTGTCGCCGTGGCGGCAGCTCGTGGAGGTCTCCCACGACGCCACGGTCAACGAGCTCTGCGCCGTCGCCCTGCGCACGGCCGTGGACCGTGCCCCGCGCCTGCCGGCGGAGGAGACGCGTCTGCTCGTGGACGAGCTGCTGGACGCGGTGCGGACCCGACCGACGAGAGCGCTGGTGCACGCGACCGCCTGGGGTGCCACGGCGCGCGCCGAGGCCTCCCGGCTGGTGCGGGGAGGGCCGGACGCCTGGCTCGACGCCACCGACGCCTGGCGGCGTGTGGACGGGTGGTGGCACGCCCGGTGCTACTGCCTGGCACGGCTCGGAGAGGCCCATGCCCTGGCGGGCAGGTCGGGGCCGGCGCGAGAGGCGCTCTCGGAGGCCGTGTCGATCGCGGAGGAGCTGGGGTCACCACCGCTGCTCGAGCTGGCGCTCGGCCTGGCCCGGTTCCACCGATTGGTCCTGGCCGGCCACAGCACACCGGTCCACGGGCCCGAGGCGCTGACCGTGCGCGAGCGCGAGGTGCTCGCTCTCATCACGGTGGGTCACACCAACCGGCGGATAGCCCGCGACCTCGGGATCAGTGAGAAGACGGTCTCGGTCCACGTGTCGAACGTCCTGCGCAAGCTCGGGGTGGGGTCGCGCACCGAGGCCGCCGGGGTCGCCTTCCGCGAGGGGCTCGCCGCCGACCCCTGACGGTTGGCTCCGCGTACCTCGGCGGCTCGACGGCTCGGCGTCACCCAGGGCAGGTGACGTCGACCTCCACGGCGTAGGTGTCACCCGACGCCCCGCGGCGCGGCACCTCGAAGCGACCCGAGGCGGTGTCGCCGTCGACGGTGAACTCGCCGGGCACACCGTTGGCCAGGGTGTCCTCCCCGTCGATGGCGTCCTCGACGATGAGCACGCTCACCTCGGCAGGTATCTCGCCCTCGTGGCCGGGAGTGGGCAGGGTCAGGCGGATGCGGCCGGCAAGGATGCTGTTGTCGACGACCACGTCGTCGGAGTCGTCGACGAGGTATCCCTCGGCTCGGAAGGCTGCGCCCATGAAGGCGGGGTCGCAGACCTCGCTGACGCCGTTCATCGCTGCAGCACCCTCGTCGATGGTGAGGCCGTGGAAGGCGAACCGGTACGCCTTGCCGTCGACGACCACGCGGGTGTCACCACCGTCGGCTGACGTGGACGTCGACGGGCCCGTGCTGGAGGGTCCGTCAGCGGTCGCTCCGGTCCCGGACTGGTCCGAGCCGGCCGGCGGGTCTCCCACGACCTCATCCCCCTGGTCACCGCATGCCATCAGCGACGCGGTGAGCGCGACGCAGCACGCGCCGGCCCGGATGCGCCGGTGGGTACCGGGCGCTCTGCTGCCGTGCGTCACGGCTGCAGCTTCAGCGAGAGCCTGTCGGCGTAGGCGGCCCGGACTCCGGAGTCGCCGCGCAGGGCCTTCAGGACGACCTTCGCCTTCCTCGCGCGCTTCGGGACGGTGCCCGAGGCCGTGCGCTCGGCGAGCAGCGTCACCTCGTCGCCGGGTTCGCCGGGGGTGAGGATGTCGCGATCGGCCAGGGTGACCGGCGCGAGACGGGCGAACTTCCCGACCTTCTTGCCCTTGCGGTCCAGCCAGGTGAGCGTGACCTGCATCCGGTCCTCGTTGCCGGCGTACCCACCCAGCCATCCGCGGAGGTCGAACTGTGCCCCCTTCCTGATCAGGGAGCGGTGGCGGCTCAGGTCGATCCGCTGCGTCGCCCGGCCAGTGTCCGCCGATGACGTGTGGTAGGCGCCGGTGAAGTGGTTCTTGCCGCGGCCTGCGGGACCGGGGGAGTTCTTGGACAGGCGCAGACCGTAGGCCTGGGGGTCCGGGGCCTCGGGGGCGTACCTCGCGGCGGTGAACTGCTCGGACTTCTTCACCGACCAGCCCTTGATCGCGACGCGGCTGAAGTCGTCGGGCTCGCCCTTGGTCTTCTCGGCGCTGCCGTTCCTGATCAGGTTGCCGGTCCCTGCCCGCCTCGCGGCAGGGGCGGCAGCCGGTCCTGCGGTCGTGGCAGGCGACACGGTGAGTGCCGCCGGGCCGGTGGCTGCGCCGGCGCTGGGTGTCGTCCCAGGGCCGGTGGACGCCGCGAGTGCCAGGACTGCGAGGGCGGCCAGGCCGCGGGAGCGGGGTGAGACGGGTCGATGGTGGTGGGGGAGTCGGCTCATGCCTCCACGGTCGGTGCGTCGGGGTGGGTGACGCCATCGGGACAATTCCCTATCGCTCCCGGGCCACTCCCGAGGACGTCTGGCGAGGGACACGTCGAGGGGCCGCTGAACCCGCGCCGCGGCAACGCCCTGCTCGACCACCGCCGGGCATGGTTAGGTGGTCGCGTCAGACGTCACTCGGACCCCAGGAGGAACCATGCGCGTCGGTGTGCTCACCGGAGGCGGGGACTGCCCCGGCCTCAACGCCGTCATCCGCGCCGTCGTGCGCAAGGGGGTGCGCGAGCACGGGTTCGAGTTCGTCGGCTACCGCAACGGGTGGAAGGGCCCGCTCGAGGGGCTGACGATGCCGCTGGGCATCGAGGAGTGCCGCGGCATCCTCCCGCGCGGCGGCACGATCCTGGGGTCCTCGCGGACCAACCCGTTCAAGCTGGACCACGGCGTCCAGCAGATCACCGACAACCTCGCCCGTGACGGCGTCGACGCCCTGGTGGCGATCGGCGGCGAGGACACCCTCGGCGTGGCCACCAAGCTGGCCGAGCTGGGCGTGAACGTCGTCGGGGTGCCGAAGACGATCGACAACGACCTCTCCGGCACCGACTTCACCTTCGGCTTCGACACCGCGGTCAACATCGCCACCGAGGCCATCGACCGCCTGCACACCACCGCCGAGTCGCACCACCGGGTGCTGGTGGTCGAGGTGATGGGCCGGCACGCGGGCTGGATCGCACTCCACTCCGGCATCGCCGGCGGGGCCAGCGCGGTGCTCATCCCCGAGCAGCCCTTCGACATCGAGGCGGTCTGCCGCCACGTCGAGGCGCGCTTCGAGTCCGAGTACGCCCCGATCATCGTCGTCTCCGAGGGCGCCGTCCCGCGTGAGGGCGGCGACATGACGCTGCAGTCAGGGGAGACCGACGACTTCGGCCACGTCCGGCTCGGAGGAATCGGCGACCGGTTGGCCCGCGAGATCGAGCAGCGCACCGGCAAGGAGGCCCGCGCGGTCGTCCTCGGTCACATCCAGCGCGGCGGCACGCCCACCGCCTTCGACCGCTGGCTGGCCACCCGGCTGGGGCTGCACGCCGCCGACGCGGTCGCGGAGGGCGACTTCGGCACGATGATGGCGCTGCACGGCACCAAGATCGCCCGGGTGCCGCTCGCCGAGGGCACCGGCGAGCTCAAGCTGGTCAGCCCGGCGGAGTACGCCGAGGCCGAGGTGTTCTTCGGCTGATGGCCGCCGCCGATCGCGACCGCAACGCCGACGGCCGCGCCGAGCAGGCGCGGCCGCGCGACCGGCTGGGCCGGCCGCTGCCCTACGGATCGCCCGGCCTGCCACCGATCGACGAGACGCCCCGACCACCGGAGGCGACGATCGCCTACGCCCGCGCGCTGCTCGACGAGGGCCGTCCCTTCGCCGCGCACGAGGCGCTGGAGGTGCGCTGGAAGTCCTGCCCCGAGCACGAGCGGCCGTTGTGGCAGGGGCTGGCCCAGGTCTGCGTGGCCCTCACCCACGCCGAGCGAGGCAACGCCGTGGGTGCCCAGCGGTTGCTCGAACGCGCGGGCCGGCACCTCGGCGCGTACGCCGACGGCGAGTCCCCGACCTACGGACTGGACCTGGACGACCTGCTCGCCTGCGCGCGACGACGGGTCGACGGCTGAGCGCCACCCAGCCGTCCCGGCGAGGACGCCGAGGGCGGGGCTCGAGCCCAGCACCCGGGCGTACGCGACCAGGGGTGGTTTGCCGTGCCGGTGCGCGGGAGAGCATCTGCGGTTGAGCGGGCCGGGATCGGCTCCGGGCAGGGAGGGTCCCCATGAGCAGCCAGAGCGCCACGCAGGTGGACGACCGGAGCGACGCGGCGCAAGGGGGTCCCCTCAAGCGGGCGATCGGCCCGCGGCTGCTGCTCTTCTTCGTCGTCGGCGACATCATCGGGGCCGGCGTCTTCGCCATCACCGGTGACGTGGCCGCGCAGGTGGGCGGCGTGGCGTGGTTGCCGTTCCTCGTGGCGTTCGCCGTGGCGGGCCTGACGGCCCTGAGCTACCTCGAGCTGGTGACGCGGTACCCGCAGGCGGCCGGCGCGGCGCTGTTCGTGCACAAGGCCTTCGGCACCCACTTCCTGACCTTCCTGGTGGCCTTCGCGGTCGTCTGCTCTGGCATCACCAGCGCCTCGACGTCCTCGGGGCTGGTGGCCTCCAACCTGCTGCTGGGTCTCGACGGCCTCGTCGGCGGTGTCCCCACGGGGACCGGCGCCACGCTCGCCGTCGCGCTCGGCTTCATGCTGGTCCTGGCGGCGGTCAACCTGCGCGGGGTCGGCGAGAGCGTGAAGCTCAACGTGGTGCTCACCTCGGTGGTCGTGGTCGCGCTCGCCGCGATCATCGCCATCGGGGCCTGGGCGGCGGTGAGCGGCGAGGGGGACCTGGGCCGGGTGGTGGTCTTCGAGACACCGGGGGAGAAGTCGGCGTTCCTGGCGATCACCATCGCCACCACGGTGGCGTTCTTCGCGATGGTCGGCTTCGAGGACTCCGTCAACATGGTGGAGGAGGTCAAGGACCCCTCGCGCACCTTCCCGCGCATCCTGCTCACCGGCCTCGGGATCTGCGCCGGCGTCTACGTCCTGGTCGCCCTGGCCGTGGTCGTCGTCATCCCGCCGGGCGACATCGCCGACCCGGCCAACCCCGACGCCGGCATCCTGCTCGACGTCGTGCGGGTCGGTGCACCGGGGCTCCCGATCGACGACGTCTTCCCCTTCCTCACGATCTGCGCGGTCGGCAACACGGCGCTGATCAACATGCTGATGGCCAGCCGACTGGTCTACGGGATGGCGAAGCAGGACGTGCTGCCCCGCTCGCTGGCGGCGGTGCTGCCCGGCCGTCGCTCCCCGTGGGCGGCCATCGCCTTCACGACGCTCATGGCTCTCGGGCTCATCACGTTCGTGCGGCTGCGCTCGGAGACCGAGGTCGTCTCCGCGCTCGCCGGCACCACGGGCCTGCTGCTGCTCGCCGTCTTCGCCGTGGTCAACGTCGCCTGCCTGGTGCTGCGCCGGCGCGACCGCGGCGAGGAGGACGGCTTCGACGCGCCGCGCTGGACGCCGTACGTCGGTGCCGCCAGCGCCGCGTTCCTCGTCGGCCCCTGGGCCCGCGTCGCCGAGGACCACGTGCAGTACCGCATCGCCGGGGTGCTGCTGGCCATCGGCGTGGTGCTGTGGGTGCTGACCTGGCTCACCAACCGCGGCATCCGCGCCAAGAAGACCGGGTTCCGCGACCCCGACGCGCTGCGAGAGTAGGTCCCGCGGGGGCCGCCGGCCTGTCCACGTCGCACCGCGGAGTCGGAGCGGGAGCGGCACCCGACGTACCCTGGATCGGTGAGCATCCCCACCCTCGAGAGCCTGCACGCGATCGGCGCCCTCCAGCAGCCGACGTACCCCGACCGCGGGGCCCTCGACGACGCCGTGGCCCGACTGCGCACCATGCCCCCGCTGGTCTTCGCGGGCGAGTGCGACGACCTCACCGACAAGCTGGCCGCGGTCACCCGTGGCGAGGCGTTCCTGCTGCAGGGCGGTGACTGCGCCGAGACCTTCGCCGAGGTCACCGCCGACAACGTCCGCAACAAGCTGCGGGTCCTGCTGCAGATGGCCGTCGTCATGACCTACGCCGGCTCGGTGCCGGTGGTGAAGCTGGGCCGGATGGCCGGGCAGTACGCCAAGCCCCGCAGCTCCGACGACGAGACCCGCGTGGTCGACGGCCAGGAGGTCACCCTCCCGGCGTACCGCGGGGACGCCGTCAACGGCTTCGAGTTCACCCCCGAGTCGCGCATCCCCGACCCCAACCGGCTGCTCGACGTCTACAACGCCTCCGCGGCGACCCTGAACCTCGTGCGTGCCTTCGTCACCGGTGGGTACGCCGACCTGCGCCAGGTCCACACCTGGAACACCGACTTCGTGAAGACCTCGCCCGCGGGCCAGCGCTACGAGCAGCTGGCCGGTGAGATCGACAAGGCGCTGTCGTTCATGAAGGCCATCGGGGCCGACCCCGAGGAGCTGCGCCGCGTCGACTTCCACTCCAGCCACGAGGCGCTGCTGATGGAGTACGAGCACGCGATGACCCGCGTCGACTCCCGCACCGAGCAGCCCTACAACGTCTCGGGCCACTTCGTGTGGATCGGTGAGCGGACCCGTCAGCTCGACGCCGCCCACGTGGAGTACTTCCGCCACATCCGCAATCCCATCGGCGTGAAGCTCGGCCCCACGGCCACCGCCGACGACGCGCTGGCCCTGGCCGCCAAGCTCAACCCGGAGAACACCCCCGGCCGGCTGACGTTCATCACCCGCTTCGGTGCGGGCAAGGTCCGCGACGGCCTGCCCGGCCTGGTCGAGAAGGTCACCGCCGAGGGTGTGCAGGTCGCCTGGGTGTGCGACCCGATGCACGGCAACACCTTCACCTCCTCCACCGGCTACAAGACCCGTCGCTTCGACGACGTCGTGGGCGAGGTGCAGGGCTTCTTCGACGTGCACCGCAGCCTCGGCACCTGGCCCGGCGGCATCCTGGTCGAGATGACCGGTGACGACGTCACCGAGTGCATCGGCGGCGGCGAGGAGCTCGACGAGCACGGCCTCGCGCACCGCTACGAGTCGGTCGTCGACCCGCGGCTGAACCGCGTGCAGTCCCTCGAGCTGGCCTTCCACGTCGCGGAGATGCTGCGAGCCACCTCGGCCTGAGCGCGGCGCGGGCGGCCGGATACGGTCGCCGCATGATCGACCTCCGCTCCGACACCCTCACCCGACCCACCGAGGCGATGCGCGCCGCGATGGCGCGTGCCGAGGTCGGCGACGACGTGTACGGCGAGGACCCCACGGTCCGTGCGCTCGAGGAGCGGGTGGCAGCGATGTTCGGCCACGAGGCCGCGCTCTTCACCCCGACCGGGTCGCTGGCCAACGTGCTGGCCGTGGGCCTGCTGGTCGCGCCCGGCCAGGAGGTGCTGTGCGAGGCCTCGGCCCACATCGCGCGGGCCGAGCTCGGCGCCCACGGCGCGGTCAGCGGCGTCACGATGCGCACCTGGATCCACGAGCGGGGCGGGGTCGACCTCGACGTGCTGCGCCGGCTCGTCGCGCCCGACATGGGTCCGTTCTTCGTGCGCACCGCGGCGATCTCGTTGGAGAACACCCACAACTTCGCCGGCGGCACCGTCCTGCCGCTGGCCGACCTGCAGGCGGTGCGTGCCCTGGCCGACGAGGCCGGGGTCGCCGTGCACGTCGACGGCGCGCGGATCTGGAACGCCCACGTCGCCACCGGCACGCCGCTCAGCGAGTACGGCGCGGCGACCGACTCCCTGGCCGTGTGCCTCTCCAAGGGGCTCGGTGCCCCGGTCGGGTCGCTGGTCGTGGGGTCGGCCGAGGCGATGGCCGAGGCCCGGGTGCGCCGCAAGCGCCTGGGCGGCGGCATGCGTCAGGTCGGCATCCTCGCCGCAGCGGGCCTGCACGCCCTGGACCACCACGTCGAGCGGCTCGCCGACGACCACGCTCACGCGCGGCTGCTGGCCGAGGCCTGCGGCACCGACCCTGAGTCGGTGCACACCAACATCGTGGTCGTGGAGAAGGCCGACGCCGCCGGCTTCGTGGCCCGGGCCCAGGACGCCGGCGTGCGGGTCGCCGCGGTCGGGCCGACCACCGTCCGCCTCGTCACCCACCTCGACGTCAGTCGCGCCGACGCGGAGCGGGCCGCCGCGGTGCTCTCGACCCTCGAGTAGCGCTCAGCCGGCGTAGCCCTCGAGCGACACCTCGGAGACGGCGGTCTTGTCGCGTGCGGCCGGCCCCTTGCCGGGCGCGGACACCTCCACCAGCCGCAGCTCGACGACGGTGACCTCGACCGCCCCGGTGTCCACCCGCTGCAGCTCGCGGTCCCCGTCGGAGAGGGCCTGGTCGATGACCGCCTCCCCGTCGAGGACCCACTGCACCTGCAGGACGCGGCGCCCGCCGGCGTACAGGTCGAACTCGGTGCCGGACCCGTCGACCGAGGTCTTCGCGTAGCCGTTGACCAGCCCCACGCTCGTGAGCGTCACCGGCTCGTCGAAGGTGAACCTCAGGGTCTCGCCGGAGGCATCGCCGTCGACGCGCCAGGCGGTCTCGGGGTCACCGTCCACCATGTTCCCCGCCTCGTACGACGTCGGCCGACCCGTCGAGATGTCGACGCTGTCCGCGTCGCTGCGCGGTGCCTGCGCGGTCACGAGGTCGACCAGGGGCTCGGGGTCGGCGGTGGGCGCGGGGTCGCCGTCGGTGCTCGAGGTCCCGGCAGCGGGGCCGGGGGCTCCGGGGTCGGTGACGCTCTCGCCGGTCAGCAGCGCCACGGCCACGACCACCAGCAGCAGCGCGGTCACGCCGAGTCCCACCCAGACCAGCGGGGTGCGCCGGCGGTGCCGGGCGACCGGGGCGCCCGGGGACGGCGCGGGCACCGGGACGGGGTCGCCGGGCCCGCCTTGCTCGACCGGGTCGTCGGCGTACAACGGGAAGCGTGGGGGAGGCGGGGCCTGGTGGACCGGTGGCGGCTCCTGCCCGGGGCCGGGTGCGGCGTCGCGGGGTGCCCCGCAGTTGGTGCAGTAGCGGCCCACGGAGTCGACGGGGTGCTGGGCGCCGCAGCGCGCGCACGTGCTCATCGTCTCCTCCGTCCCTGGCCCGGTCCCCGCCAGCCGGCAGCGTAGCCGTGCCGTCCGTGGACCCGCCGGTCCAGCCCACCGGGCGTGGAGCGGGCTCAGCCCTCGCGGACCCGCTCGGAGGCGTCCACCCGGCCGAGCACGGGCGGCAACCGGCGCACGGCGGAGGCCAGCTCGCGCAGCTCGGTGCCGAGCAGTGCCTGCGGCCCGTCGCACAGGGCGGACTCGGGGTCGGGGTGCACGTCGACGATCACGCCGTCGGCCCCCACACCCATCGCGGCCCGCGACAGCGGGACGACGAGGTCCTTGCGGCCGGCGGCGTGGGAGGGGTCGACGATGACGGGCAGGTGGCTGGTGGCCTGCACGACCGGCACCGCGGAGATGTCGAGGGTGTTGCGGGTGGCCGGCTCGAAGGTGCGGATGCCGCGCTCGCAGAGGACGACGTCGAGGTTGCCGCGGCGGGCGATGTACTCCGCGGCCATCAGCCACTCCTCGATGGTGGCGGTCATGCCGCGCTTGAGCAGCACCGGCTTGCCGGCCTCGCCGACGGCCTGGAGCAGCCCGAAGTTGGCCATGTTGCGGGTGCCGACCTGCAGCATGTCGGCGTGCTCGGCCACGACGGTGACGTCGCGGGCGTCGACGACCTCGGTGACGATCGGCATGCCGGTGGCCTCGCGGACCCCGGCGAGGATCTCCAGCCCCTGCACCCCCAGGCCCTGGAAGGCGTAGGGGGACGTGCGCGGCTTGAAGGCGCCGCCCCGCAGCAGCGTGGCGCCGGCGGCCTGCGCCATCTGGGCGGCCTCGAGGGTCTGGCCGGCGGTCTCGACCGCGCACGGCCCGGCGATGAAGGTGAAGGTCTCGGGGCCGATCGGCACCTGGCGCCCGGTGCCGACCCACACCGTGGAGCGCTCGGGGTGGTGCTGGCGGCTCACGAGCTTGTAGGGGTCGGAGATCCGGTGCACGTCCGCGACCCCGCGCAGGGTGCGCAGGTTGAGGTGGTGGAAGGACTCGATGTCACCGACCAGGCCGATGATCGTTCGGGTCAGGCCCTTGCTGACGTTGGCCTCGCCACCGACCGCCTCGACGCGTGCGACGACCGCCGCCACGTCCTCCTCCGTGGCGTCGGGGGACATCACGACGACCATGCGCCGAAGGTAACCGGGGGGTGGGTGTGACCGGTCACACGACCAGGTGCTGGACCTCGCCCTCGACCTTGCGTCGCGGGGCCAGCTCGACCAGCAGCATCGCGGTCAGCACCATCAGCCCACCGCCCACCATCCGCAGGGTCGTGGGCTCCCCGCCGAGCCAGACCGCGAAGGTCGCGGCGAAGACCGGCTCCATCGACATGATGATCGCGCTGCGGGTCGGCGGCAGGTGGGCCTGCGCCCAGGTCTGGGCGAGCATCGCGGCCGCACCGGCGACCAGCGCCATGTAGACCACCGAGGCCCAGTCCGCACGGGTGCTCGGCAGCACGACGCCGTCGGGCACGGTGGCGATCGAGCACAGCACGGCGATGACCACGATCTGCACGATCGACATGCCCAGCGCCTGGCGCGGGTCCGACCAGGCCCCCAGCCCGACGATGTGCAGGGCGTAGAGGACCGCCGACATCAGCGTGATCGCCTCGCCGTAGCCCATGGAGACGCCGTCGAGCGTCAGGACCGCGAGACCACCGGCGGCGATCGCGACCGCGACCCACGTGAGCCCGCCGATGCGGGTGCGGAGCAGCACGGCGGCGAGCAGCGGGGTCATGACGACGTACATCCCGGTGATGAAGCCCGACACGCTCGCCGGCGTGTGCGCCAGCCCGGTGGTCTGCAGCACCTGCGCGACGCCGTACACCCCACCCAGCACCACCGCGTGCCGCCGGGACTCGGGGCTGAGCCGGGCCACCGCGCGCGGGGCGACGAGCAGCATCGCGACGGCGGCGATGAGGAACCGCACCGCCAGGAAGTCCAGCGTCGGCACCCGCTCCAGCAGGTCGCGGATCAGGAAGAACGTCGACCCCCACGAGGCGGTCATCGCCAGCAGCGCCAGCGACGCCAGCAGCGAGGTGCGCCGCGTGGTCACCGCCGCATCACCGGGCTCCGGTCCCGCCGCGGCGAGCGACGTCGCGCAGCGCCTTGAGCACGTCGACGTCGCCGCCGGGCTCGCGGGAGCCGGGGGTCTCGAGGACGAACGGCACCCCGTCGAGGGCGGGGTGGGCGAAGAGCTCCACGAAGGCGTCGGAGCCGATGTGCCCCTTGCCGATCTGCTCGTGCCGGTCCTTCATGGCCCCGCGCACGTCCTTGGAGTCGTTGGCGTGCACCAGGCGCAGCTTGTCCGGTCCGGCGATCTCGCCGATCCGCTCGACGGTGGCCGCGGCGCCGCCCTCCTCGTCGAGGGGAGCCCCCGCGGCGAAGACGTGGCAGGTGTCCAGGCAGATGCCGGCGCGCGGGTGGTGGTCGAGCGCCCCGAGGTAGTCGCCGAGGTCCTCGACGCCCGCGCACAGCGAGCGGCCCTGGCCCGCGGTGGGCTCCAGCAGCAGCCAGGGACCCTCCTCGCCGAGGGTCTCCAGGATCGGCAGCAACCCCTCGCGCACCTGGCGCAGCGCGGCCGCGTGCCGCTGCGAAGCGCCCTCGGGGTCGGCCTGGGTGTCCACGTAGGAGCCGGTGTGCACCACGACGCCCTCGGCGCCGATCTCGGCGGCGCGGCGCAGGTTGTGCGCCACGACGGCCACGCTGTTCTCGTAGGTCTTGGCGGTGGGGGAGCCGAGGTTGACCAGGTACGGCGCGTGGATGAAGGTCCGGATGCCCCGCTGCGCCGCGGCGACCCGGAAGGCCTCGTCCTCGGCCGGCTTGCCCGGGGTCAGCGCCCACCCGCGCGGGTTGCCCACGAAGACCTGCAGCGTCTCGCAGCCCAGCCGCTCGGCGTCGGCCAGCGCGCCGGCCACCAGGCCCTTGCCGACCAGGACGTGGGTGCCGATCGGGTTGCGGTCGGAGGTGCTGCCGGTGGTGCTGGGGGACGTCACCGGAGCATCCTCACCGCAGGCCCGGCCGCGCCGGAAATCGGTGTCCCCGGCCCGCTCGTGTGCCGTCGGAGGGGCCTCAGATGAGGGTCAGCGTGATGGTGCTGCCGCGGGGGATGCGCTCCCCGGCCGACGGGTCCTGGCTGAAGACGTAGCCCAGCCCGAGGTAGCCGCTGGCCTCCCGGGTCTCGACGACGAAGCCCAGCGCCTCGAGCTCCTGACGTGCCGACTCCACCCCCTGGGCCCGCACGCTCGGCACGGTGACCAGGTCGGGGCCGAGGGAGACCACCAGCGTGACGGTCTCGCCGCGGAACAGCGTGCCGCCCTGCGGGTTCTGGGCGATGACGAAGCCCTCGGGGACGGTGTTGTCGTACTGCTCCTGCGAGCGGTCGACCACCAGGCCCTTGCGCTCCAGCGTCTGCTCGGCGCGGTCGGCGTCCTTGCCGACCCAGTCGCCGACGTTGAGCGGGCGGCGGCCCTTGCTCACCACGACGTCGACGACGCTGCCCGGGCGCAGCTGCTTGCCCTCCGCGGGATCGTGGCGGATCACCAGGCCGGACTCGACCTTCTCGGAGAACTTCTCCTTCACCCGTCCCAGCTCGAGCTGGACCTCGGCCAGCGCGGCCCGTGCGGCGTCGGTGGTCAGCCCCTCGAGACCGGGCACGGGGTACTTCTCCACGCCCAGGGACAGCACGAGTGTCACCGTCTCGCCCGGCAGCACCCGCTCGCCCGGTGCCGGGGTGCTGCTGACGACGTGGTTCTTGTCGACCGACTCGCTGTAGACGCCGTCGGCGAGGTCGACCTCGAAGCCGGCCTCCTCCAGCTCCTGGACCGCCGAGGCCCGGCTCTGGCCCAGCACGGTGGGGACGGTCTCGTAGCGGGCCCAGCCGAACCACCAGGCGCCCAGGCCGACGCCCGAGGCCAGCAGCAGCGCGAGCAGGAGGACCACCGGGCCCCGCCAGCGGCGCCGGCCGGCAGGCCGCGGGGCGGGACGAGAGGCCGGACGAGAGGCCGGACGAGAGGCCGGGCGGGCAGGACGCGTGGGGCCGGCGGCCGCAGCGGCGGTGCTCGGGCCCGCGCCGGGCTCGGCGCTCGGGTCGCCATCGGGGTCGGCGAGGCCGGTCAGCTCCTCGGGCTCCCACACCTCGGGGGAGGTGTCACCGACGCGGTGCTCCTCGACGGGCGCGCTGCCCGCCGCGGGCGCGGGGATCGCCGCGAGCAGCGGGGTGAGGTCCTGGGTCAGGTCCTCGTCGTCGGAGACACCGGAGGAGAGCGCCTGGGAGACGCGGTGCAGGTGGTGGAGCAGCACGCTCGCGTCGGCCGGTCGCTGGCTGCGGTCGCGGGCCGTGGCGCGGGCGACCAGCGCGTCGACGTACGACGGGACGCCGGAGGCGCGCAGGGACGGTGCCGGCACGTCCTCGTGGACGTGCTTGTAGGCGACCTGGATCGGGGTCTCGCCCTCGTGCGGCTTGCTGCCGGTGAGCAGCTCGTAGAGCATCACGCCCACGGCGTAGACGTCGGCCCGGGCGTCGCTGGTGCCCTCGGAGACCAGCTCGGGCGCGAGGTAGGACACGGTGCCGATCAGCACGCCACCGGTGGCGGTGTGCTGGGTGTCGGTGCCCACGGCCTTGGCCAGCCCGAAGTCGGCGACCTTGACCCGGCCGTCGTCGGCGATGAGGACGTTCTCGGGCTTCACGTCGCGGTGCACGATGCCCGCGCGGTGGGCGGCGGCCAACGCGGAGACGACCGGCTCGAGCAGCGCCAGCGCGCGCGCCGGCGACATCGGGCTCTCCTTGGCGATGGTGTCGCGCAGGGTGTGGCCGGTCACCAGCTCCATCGCGAGGAAGACGGTGCCGTCGTCCTCGCCCTGGTCGTAGACCGCCACGACGTTGGGGTGGGAGAGCTTGGCCGCGGCGCGGGCCTCGCGCACGAAGCGGGCCGCGAAGTCGGTGCCGTCGCCCAGGCCGGGGTGCATGATCTTGACCGCGACGGTGCGGTGCAGGCGCAGGTCGAGCGCCTCGTGGACCGACGCCATGCCACCACGGGCGATGCGCGGGCCCACGCGGTAGCGGCCGTCGAGGAGCTGGCCCTGCGGCTCCCGGTCTGTCACTGCGGACCCTCCTGCGTTCCGGAGCGTCCATCGTACGGTCGCCGCGCCCGGGCGCCGGGCTGCCCCCGGCCGCGCGGCGTGGCGCCCGGTGCCCGCGCGCGGCGCCCGCCCGGTCGGGCGTTGCCGGGCAGTGACACCATGGGGCCATGAGTGAGACCCGCCTGGCCGACCACGACCTCAGCGCCCTCGTGGAGGAGTGGCTGGAGTGGTCCGAGGTCGCCGACCAGCTCGGCGTGAGCGTCGGCAAGGTGCGCACGATGATCCGCGAGCACCAGCTGGCGGCCGCCGTGCCGTGGGAGCGGGCCGGTCAGCGGGTGCCCGCGCTGTTCCTCCAGGACGGCGAGCCGGTCAAGGGCCTGCCCGGCCTGATCACGATGATGCACGACAACGGCTACGACGACCGCGAGATCATCGCCTGGATCTTCCTCGACGCCGACCTGCCCGGCCGGCCGATCGACGCGCTGCGGGAGAACCGCGGCTCGGAGGTCAAGCGGCGGGCCCAGTCGATGGCCTTCTGAGGGTCCACCTGCCGTGCTCTACCGCCGTGCTCCCGAGAACGTCCAGCCGCCGCGGGGCGGCCCGTCGGGCGCGCTCGCGATGGTGCTGGTGCTCGCGGTCGTGATCGGCATCTGGCTGCTGGCCGGTCGTGACCCGGGCTCGCAGACCGGTGACCCGGACCTGCCGCGCACCACGCCGACGGTGTCCACCACGCCGACGGGGACCGCGACGCCGTAGCGGCGGGCGTCGGCTCAGACGCTGCGCTGGGTGGCGGCTGCGGCGAGCTCGCGCAGCACGGCGTCGGCCTCCGGCCGCAGGCCCGCCCCGTCGAGGACGGCCAGCGCCCGCTCGGTGAGGGCGGCGATGACGTCCTCGACCTGCTGCTGGGCCCCGCTGCGGCTGATGATCCCGCGCAGGTCGTCGACCTGGGCGACCGACAGCGGACGACCGAGGGCGGCGTCGAGCCGGACGGCCTCCTCGTCGGGGGCGGCGTCGAGCGCGAGGGCGACCAGCACGGTGCGCTTGCCCTCGACCAGGTCGTCGCCGGCCGGCTTGCCGGTCTCGGCCGGGTCCCCGAAGACCCCGAGCAGGTCGTCGCGGAGCTGGAAGGCCTCGCCCAGCGGGAGGCCGAAGGCACGCAGGGCAGCGGTGGTCGCCTCGTCGGCGCCGGCGAGGGCGGCGCCGGTGTGCAGCGGCCGCTCGATGGAGTACTTCGCCGACTTGTAGCGCAGCACCGTCATGGCGGCGTCGACGTCGGCCCGGCCGCGGGCCTGCACCGACACGTCGAGGAACTGGCCGGCGATCACCTCGGTGCGGGTGCGGTCCAGGACCCCCAGCGCCGGGCCCACCTGCTCCAGCGGCAGCCCGCACGTGCGCAGCAGCTCGTCGGCCCACGCCAGGAGAAGGTCACCGAGCAGGATCGCCGCCGCTGCGCCGTACTGCTCGGGGTCGCCGCGCCAGCCCGTGCCGCCGTCGGCGGCGCGGTGCTCGGCCTCGAACCCGCGGTGGGTGGCCGGGCGGCCGCGCCGGGTGTCGGAGGCGTCCATCAGGTCGTCGTGGACCAGGGCGCTGGCGTGCAGGAGCTCCAGGGAGGCGCACGCCCGGGCCAGCGCCAGCTCGTCGGCGGCCGGGGCGACCGCGAGGTGGCCCCACCAGCAGAACGCCGCCCGGAACCGCTTGCCGCCCGAGACCGCGGCGCGGGCCTCGGCCAGCAGCCGCTCGGCGTCGGGCCCCAGCGGTGCCAGCCGCTGCGCCTGCAGGTCGAGGAAGTCGTCCAGCGCGTCCTGGACGCGCTGGCGGAACTCGGTCGCGTCCCAGGTCACCGCAGCAGCGTACGGGGGCGCCGGTGGATGGACGTGACCGGTCCGGGTGGGGTGGCGCGACCTAGACTCACGGGCATGAGCATCGGGCGTGGGCGCTCCTTGAAGGAGCTGATCGAGGCGGGGGAGCAGTCCTTCTCCTTCGAGTTCTTCCCGCCCAAGGACGAGGCCGGCGAGGAGCAGCTCTGGTCGGCCGTGCGGGCCCTTGAGCCCTACGCGCCCACCTTCGTCTCGGTGACCTACGGCGCCGGCGGCTCCAGCCGTGGCACGACCGTGCGGGTCACCCGGCGCATCGCGCAGGAGACCTCGCTGCTCCCGATGGCCCACCTCACCTGCGTGGGGCACACCCGTGCCGAGCTCGAGGAGATCCTCGACGAGTACGCCGCTGCCGGCGTCCACCACGTCATGGCGCTGCGCGGCGACCCCGAGGGCGGGCCGCGGGCGGAGTGGACCCCCACCGACGGCGGGCTGACCTACGCCAGCGAGCTGGTCGAGATGGTCACGGCGCGCGAGGAGTTCCGTGTCGGGGTCGCGGCGTTCCCCGAGAAGCACCCCTCCTCCCCGTCGTTGGACCACGACGCCGACGTGCTGGCCGCGAAGGCGCGAGCGGGTGCGGAGTTCGCGGTGACCCAGATGTTCTTCCGGGCCGAGGACTACGTCGGCCTGGTCGAGCGGGTGCGTGAGCGCGGGGTCGACCTGCCGATCCTGCCGGGCATCATGCCGATCCTGAACCTCGCCGCGATCCGTCGCCAGGGTGAGCTGATCGGCACCGAGGTGCCGACCGAGGTGGTCGACCGGATCGCCGCCCACGACGGCGACCCGGTCTCGATGCGCGCCGAGGGCATCGCGCTGGCCGCCGAGCTGTGCCGCGACCTGCTTGACGCCGGCGCGCCGGGCCTGCACTTCTACACGCTCAACCGCTCCAAGGCGACGCTGGAGATCTTCGAGAAGCTCGACGTCCGTCCCTGATCCCTGCCCCGGTCTGCGGGCCTGTCGGTGGGCCTGTCGGTGGGCTTGTGTGTGGGACGGGGGTGTCAGGCGGGGCCGATGCGCTCGGCGACGAGCGCGGCCGAGAGGCCGACGAACGGCAGCCCCGAGCCAGGCGTCGCGTGCGCACCGGCGGTGTGCAGGTGGGGGATCGGCGTGTCCGGTCCGAGGCGGGCGCGCACCGTGCCGCGGCCCTGCCAGAGCACCCCGAGCGGGGAGCTGCCCCACTGCTGCACCAGCTCGCGGGGGCTGCGGTCGACACGGTGGACGAGCTGGGCGCGGACGTCGATGCGGTGGCGGGCCAGGGCGCGCAGCAGGTCCTCGGCGATCTTGCCGCGGCCGTGGATCGTCCACGCGTGGCGGCCCTCCGGTGCCTGCCCGCCGGTGCGGACGACGAGCAGCGGGTCGCCGTGCAGCACCACCTCGTGCGGCAGGTCGGGCACCTCGCCCTCGAGGCCGACGTGGCAGACCACCGGCGGGATCGCGGGCATGGTGCGCTCGACGAGCGGCGCCAGGGCGGGGAGCCCGCGCGGGTCGACGGCCACGACGACCTCGTCGGCCTCGATCTCGCCCTCGTCGGTGCGCACCGCGACGGCCCGACCGTCGCGGAGCACGACGTCGCAGGCGGGGGTGCCGAGCAGCACCGTGACGCCGCGGGTGGTGAGCCGGCCGGCCATCACCTCGCCGACGCGGGCCATCCCGCCGCGGACGTGCCAGGTGCCGAAGCGCTGCTCGAGGTAGGCCACCAGACCCATCCAGGCGGGGACGTTGCGGGGGTCGTGCCCGTCGGCCAGGAACGGGAAGGTGGCCAGGTCGCGCAGCCGCTCGTCCTTCAGCGTCCTCTTGAGCCGCTTGTGCAGCATCTCGCGGGAGTCGAAGCGCCGGCGCACGGCGTCCGGGAGGTCGGTGCGCTCCCAGGGGTGCTCGAAGTAGTGCTGGCGCAGCACCTCCCAGTCCTCGGTGTAGGAGTCGACGTGGGTGGCCCAGCGCTCCCCGAGGCCGGGCTCGAGGGCGTCGAGCGCCCGCAGCTGCCCGGCCCGGGAGGTCGGCAGCGCCAGGGTGGTGTCGTCCTCGAAGCGGTGCTCGCGCACCAGGTCGAGCGGCTCGAGGTCCAGCTCGCGCTCCAACGGGCGGCCGGTCTTGCGGAACAGGTCGCGCAGCACCGCCGGCAGCAGGGTGTAGGACGCCCCCGCGTCCCAGGTGAAGCCCTGCTCACTCACCGAGCCGAGGGCGCCGCCGAGGTCGGGGGAGCGCTCGAGGAGGGTGACCTCGTGGCCGGACTTGGCCAGGCGGGCGGCGACGGCCATGCCGCCGAGGCCGCCGCCCACGACGACGACGCGGCTCACGCCGACGCGTCCTCGGGCCCCACGTGGACCTCGGTGGCGCCGGTCATGGCCAGCAGCTCGGCGTACGTCGTGGAGAAGACGGCGGCCGGGTGGCCGGCCGCGGCCCAGATCTCCCCGAACGCGGCGAGGTGGCGGTCGAGGTACGTCGGCACCGGCGCCGGGTGCGCCAACGGCGAGACCCCGCCGATCACCTGGCCGGTGTGCTCGCGGACGAACTCCGGGCTCGCACGCTTGAGCCTGGGCACCCCGATCCGTGCGGCGGTGGCGGTGACGTCGACCCGGTGGCCGCCGGAGGTGAGCACCAGGACCGGCCCCTCGCCGGTGTCGAAGAGCAGGCTGTTGGCGATCGCGCCGACCTCGCAGCCCAGTGCCTCCGCGGCCAGCGCGGCGGTGTGCACCGAGTCCGGCAGCGTGACGATCCGGCCGGTCCCACCCAGCCGCTCGTGCTCGGCGCGGAAGCGGGCGATGCCCGGGTGCTCGCTCATGCCCGCACCCTAGCCAGCACCGCACCCTTGTCGCTGGTCGAGCAGCGAGGAGCGCCAGCGACGAGCGGGCGTCGAGACCGCGCACCCACAGGTGGTCGAGCAGCGAGGAGCGCCAGCGACGAGCGGGCGTCGAGACCCGGCGACCGCCTGCTCCACGACGTTGTGCAGGAGATGTGCCCCTTGGGTTCACGCGGTCGTCGCAACATCTAGGCCCCAGGAGGGTGCATGGGTGTTGGAGGCAGACCGCGGGTGCGGCGCAGCGTCGAGCGGGCGTTTTGGGACCTCGTGGCGGAATTTCCCTCCCCGTATGCCGCCGGCGAAGCGATGGGCGTGTCAACTCGCGTGGTGTGGCGCTGGCTCGAGGAATCTGGCGGAGTGAAACCAAGACTGGCCCAGCCGACGAGGTCGTTGACCTACGAGGAGCGCTGTCGCATCGAGGCGTTGCACGCCGCGAAGGTCCGACCTGCAGAGATCGCCAGGCGGCTGGGTCGACACCGCTCGACGATCACCCGGGAGTTGACCCGCAATGCCACCGCTCGGGGGGCAAAGGGCAACTACGGTGCGGTCAACGCACAGAGCAAGGCTGATCAGCGGGCTTGTCGCCCGAAAGTCGCGAAGCTGGCCACGAACCAGCGACTCCAGCACGAGGTGCAAGATCGACTTCGCAAGGACCACAGCCCTGAGCAGATCGCGCGACGGCTCAGGCAGGACTTCCCTGACGATGCGGAGATGCGGGTGTCGCACGAGACGATCTACCAGTCGTTGTACGTGCAGTCCCGAGGCGGGCTGAAGCGGGAACTGACACGCCACCTGCGCACCGGGCGCACGCTGCGTAAGCCCCATCGCCAACCCGATCAACGTCGCCAGCGGTTCGCCGGGATGGTGATGATCAGCGAACGACCCGCAGACGTCGAGGACCGGGCAGTGCCGGGCCATTGGGAGGGCGATCTGATCCTTGGCTCGACCGAGTCCGGATCCGCGGTCGGGACGCTGGTCGAGCGCACCACCAGGTTCGTGATGCTGCTGCACCTACCCGGTGGTCACACGGCCGAGATCGTCCAAGAAGCGATGGTGGCCAAGATGGCCACGCTGCCCGAGCAGTTGCGTCGATCTCTGACCTGGGACCAGGGCTCAGAGATGGCCAACCACATCCAGATCGCCGAAGCGACCGGACTCTCCATCTACTTCTGCGACCCCCACTCCCCTTGGCAGCGCGGGAGCAACGAGAACACCAACGGTCTGCTGCGTCAGTACCTGCCCAAGGGCACAGACCTCTCCTTCTACGGGCCTGGGATGCTCGACCAAGTGGCAGCCCAGCTCAACGCACGCCCCCGCAAGACACTGAAGTGGCGCACTCCCGCGGAAGAACTCGAAGCACTACTGTCCGGACCGTCAGATCCACCTGTTGCGACGACCGGCTGAATTCGCCCCCCCAACACCTGCACAACGTCGTGGACGGAGTCGGCACCCTGTGGGTGCATCGAGTCTCGGGTCGTAGAGTCGGGGCCGTGAGCACCGACCTCGACGACCGCCCGGTGGAGGCGCCTGCGGCGCACCGGATCTCGCTGGCGCTGCTGGCGAGCTTCCTGGGGCTCGGCCTGCTCAGCGTCGCCCTCGTGGGGCTGCTGCGCGAGCGGATGGTGCTCAACTGGGCCGAGGGTCACCGCGACGCCCGGGAGATCGTGGCGCAGCGCGGCCTGGACTACCTGATGGACGAGCGGCCGATCGCGGTGCCGCAGTTCTTCGCGGTCTCCGCCGTGCTGTTCGTGACGGTCGCGGCCCTGATCGCCGTGCTCGCGATGTTCTACGCCCACGGTCACCACTGGGCGCGGGTCTGCCTGACCGTGCTGCTGGTGATGACCGTCGTGGCGACCGGCTCGGGCATGCGCGTCGACCCGCCCACGACGTTCCTGGT
Source organism: Nocardioides marinus (assembly GCF_013408145.1). Classification (NCBI taxonomy): domain Bacteria; kingdom Bacillati; phylum Actinomycetota; class Actinomycetes; order Propionibacteriales; family Nocardioidaceae; genus Nocardioides; species Nocardioides marinus. The sequence goes on along the minus strand of NZ_JACBZI010000001.1, from coordinate 2,252,423 downwards.
GCTGAGCTACCTCGCGATCGCCCTCATCGTGGCGCTGCTGGTCGCGATGTGGCACCCGAGCACGTCCGAGCACCTGCGCGCCACCCGGTCCCGGGTCGACCGCGGCGCGGTCTGAGGCTCCCCGCTCGTACGTCGACCGTGCGCGAGTGACGTCTCGGCCGTGCGCGAGTGACTCTCGGCGTCAGCCGGCGCGGTGCTCGACGAGCCTGCCGGTGGGGAGGACGGTGCCGGCACCGACGGCGTGGGGGACCAGGCCGAGCGACTGCTCGACGACGGCGAGGAACCGGTCGGCGTCGCGCACCAGGTCGTCGGCCTCGCGCTCGGTGACGGCACGTCGTGAGCCGGCCTCGGCGGCCGCGCGCTTGGCCGCGCCGGCGGAGAAGAACGTCGCCCACTCCGCGAGCTCGGGGGCGACCTCGGTCAGCAGCACCCAGGCGTTCTTCTGGCGTCGTCCGCGGGTCGGCCGGGGGCGCGCCCGGGCGGCGAGCAGCGCCGCCGCGGCACGCAGCGCCGCGACGTGGGCGCAGGCGTAGCGGGTCGGGACGTCGCGCGAGGCGGTGGCCTCGGCGAGCGACTCCGCCGCGCGGGCGAGGTAGGAGTGGGTGGTGGCGGGCAGCAGGTACGGGGTCTGCGGGGACATCTGTCTCTCCAGGTCTCAGGGTCGGTCAGCGGGTCGGTCAGCGGGTCAGTCGGTGCAGCCGACGAGCTGCCAGCGGCCCTCGGCGGTGTCGTGGGTCAGCTCGAGGACCCCGGTGGTCGGCAGTCCCTGGGGCTCGGGGCGGCCGGGGCCGCGGCCGGCCTCCACCCGCCAGACCTCCCGCTCGCCGAGCAGCTCCTCGAGCAGGGCGGTCCCGTCGGTTCCGCTGGTCCCAGCGCTGCCCTCAGCGCTGCTCTCCTCGGAGCCGATGACCGCGTGCACGTGGGCGTGCTGCCACCAGGGGCCGGTCTCCACCCAGTGCGCGACCACGGCGCGCACCTTCCACAGCCGCCCCCGCCACAGCAGCTGGGCCGGGCCCTCGCCGGGCCAGCCGGGGACCGGGCCGCGGCGTACCTCCACGGGCTCGTCGTAGCGTCGCATCCTCACTCACCGTCCTCCTCCCGGGCGCGTGGCCCGGGGCTCCCTCGACCCTCGTGCGATCGAACGGATGTTCGAACGATGACGACGGTACTCCCGACCTCCGACAGTCCGTCAAGGACTTGACCGGCCGCGCTCGAGCGGGGTTACGCTGACGCCCTCTTCGAACACGTGTTCGACGCTTCTCGGGTCCCTGAGAGGCGTGCGAGCAGCGGTCGAGGAGCTGTCCGGGGTCGAGCCGAGACGAGACGAAGGAGCGAGCCGTGCGCGACCCGTTCCCCCACCTGCACGTGGCCTCCGGCTACTCCCTGCGCCACGGCGCCTCGCTGCCCCCGCGCCTGGTGGAGCGGGCCGTCGAGCACGGCATGGACCTGCTGGCGCTCACCGACCGCGACGGCACCTACGGCGCGGTGAAGTTCGCCAAGGCCTGCCAGGTCGCCGGCATCTCCCCGGTCCTCGGCGTGGACCTCGCCTACCGTCCGACCGCGCCGGGCGACGGCCCGGCAGGGGAGCCCGGCAGCCGCCGTCGTACGCCGGTGCGCGGAGGCGCCTTCCGCGACCCGCGCCTGCCGCGGGTGACTCTCCTCGCGCACGCGGCCGGCCCCGGGGGCGGCCGCGGCGGCTGGGCCGCGGTGTGCCGGATCCTCTCGGCCACCCACCTCGCCGGCGAGCGCGGCACGCCCGTGCTCGACCCGGAGAGCCCCGAGGTCGCCGCGCTGCTCGGCTCCGGCGACGTGGTCGTCCTGCTCGGCCCGGGCTCGGTCCTCGGGCCGGCGCTGGAGGGGCGCCGCGACGACCTGGTCCGCGCCGAGCTGGCCCGCTGGCGCGCCCTGGTGCCGACCGGTTGCCTGCAGGTCGAGCTGGTCCACCACCGGCTGCCCGGCTCCGCGACCCGGGCCGCCCACCTGGCCCGGGTGGCCGCCGAGGTCGGCCTGCCCACGGTGCTGACCAACCAGGTCCGCTACGCCGAGCGCCGCGACGCGGCCACGGCCGACGTCCTCGACGCCGCCCGCCGGCTGGTCGCCCTGGACCGGCGCCACGTGGACCGCACCAACGCCGAGGGGCACCTGAAGTCCGGGCGCCAGATGCGCCAGGTGGCCGACGAGGTCGCGCACGCCGCCGGCGGCGGGCCCTCCGACGCCGCGCGGCTGCTGGCCCGCACCCGCGCGCTGGCCGAGCGCTGCGCCCTCGACCCCCGTGGCGACCTCGGCCTGGGGGAGGTGCACTTCCCGGAGTTCTCCCTCTCCACCGACCACCCCGACGCCGACACGGCACTGCGCGCCCGCTGCGAGGGGGCGATCGGCGGCCGCTACGGCGGCAGCGGCCTGGCGGTGGTGTGGAAGCGCCTCGACGACGAGCTCGGGGTGATCCGCGACCTCGGCTACGCGTCGTACTTCCTCACCGTCGGTGACGTCACCGACCTGATCAAGGAGCTCGGCGTCCGGGTCGCGGCCCGCGGCTCCGGCGCGGGCAGCCTGGTGACCTACCTGCTCGGCATCTCCGGGGTCGACCCGATCCGCCACCAGCTGCTGATGGAGCGCTTCCTCTCGCCGTTGCGCCAGGCGCTGCCCGACATCGACGTCGACGTGGAGTCCGCACGCCGCACCGAGGTCTACGAGGCGATCCTCGACCGCTACGGCGGCGAGCGCTGCGTGTGCGTGTCGATGATGGACACCTACCGGGTGCGGCACGCCGTGCGCGACGTCGGTGCCGCCCTGGGCATGCCGCCGCTGGAGACCGACGCCATCGCGAAGGCCTTCCCGCACATCCGCGCGCGCGATGCCCGCACCGCGCTGCGCGAGCTGCCCGAGCTGCGCGCCAGCGGGTTGGGGGAGCAGCGGCTGGACCTGATGTTCCAGCTCGTCGAGCGCCTCGACGGCCTGCCGCGGCACGTCGCGGTGCACCCGTGCGGCGTGCTGCTCTCCGACGCCACGCTGCTCGACCGCACCCCGGTGGAGGCGTCGTTCGCGGGGTTCCCGATGAGTCAGTTCGACAAGGACGACGTCGAGGACCTCGGGCTGCTCAAGCTCGACGTGCTCGGCATCCGGATGCAGTCCTCGATGGCCCACGCCGTCGCCGAGATCCGCCGCGTCGAGGGGGTCGAGGTCGACCTCGACGACCAGCAGCAGGTGCCCCACGACGACCCCGCGACCTACGAGATGATCTCGACCGCACGGACGCTGGGGATCTTCCAGATCGAGTCGCCGGGCCAGCGCGAGCTGGTCGGCAAGTCCGGCATCGAGACCTTCGAGGACGTCATCACCGACATCTCGCTGTTCCGTCCCGGGCCGGTCAAGAGCGACATGATCACCCCCTACCTCGAGGTCAAGCAGGGGTGGAAGGCCGCGCGCTACCTCCACGACGACCTGCGCCCGATCCTGGGCCCCACCCGCGGCGTCGTGGTCTTCCACGAGCAGGTCATCGAGATCATCAGCCGCTTCGCCGGTGTCACGTTCGCGGAGGCCGACGAGAAGCGCCGCGCGCTCGGTGACCGCGAGGGCATGGCCGAGACCAGGGTGTGGTTCTTCCCCCGCGCCCTGGGCCGGGGCTACCCCATGCACGTGGTGGAGGAGGTCTGGTCGGTGCTGGAGGCTTTCGCCTCCTTCGGGTTCTGCAAGGCCCACGCGGCCGCCTTCGCGCTGCCGACCTTCCAGTCGGCCTGGCTCAAGGCGCACTGGCCGGCGCACTTCCTGGCCGGGGTGCTCACCCACGACCCCGGCATGTACCCCAAGCGCCTGATCCTCGAGGACGCCCGGCACTGCGGCATCGAGGTGCTCGGTCTCGACGTGGGCCGCAGCGGGAGGGAGTACGCCGTCGAGGTGCTCGACGAGGGGCCCGGCCCCGGCCCCGGGGCGCCGTGGTGGACCGACCAGCAGCCCGAGGGCACCAGGCGCTGGGGCATCCGCCTGGCCCTCTCGGAGGTCAAGGGGATCAGCGAGACCGAGGTCGAGCGGATCGTCGCGGCCCGGCCCTACCACTCGCTGAGCGACTTCTGGCACCGGGCGCGGGTCTCCCGCCCGGTCGTGGAGCGGCTGGTGCTGGCCGGTGGCTTCGACGCGACCTACGGCCTGGAGGACACCTCCGGCGCCGACGTACGCCGACGCGGGGCCGTCACCCGTCGCGACCTGCTGCTGCAGGTGGCCGAGCTCGACCGGCACGGCCGTGCGGTCGACCGCGCCGCCCGGGGGCGCGGGACCGGGCGTGGGGCCGGTCGTGGGGCCGGTCGTGGGGCCGGGCGCTCCCGCACCCCTGCCCGCTCGGTCGCGGTGGCCGACGCGGCTGCCGCACGCAACTCCAGCGACGCCGACGTGCGCGAGCGCCAGCGCGGTGCGGAGTCGGTGGGGGAGCGCGACCTGCGTGGCGACCGGCGCCCTGCCGACCTCGGGACCGACCAGGGGGGCCGCCGCGACGGGATCTGGGGCCGCTCCTCGGCCCAGGCGCGCACGGCCCCGCCCCCGGAGCCCGTGGAGTCGGTCCAGCTGGCCCTCGACCTCGGGGACGCCCCCGGAGACGGCGAGCTCTCCGGGCTGCCCGAGATGACCGGGGAGGAGCGGATGCGCGCGGAGCTGGAGATCCTCGGCCTCGATGCCAGCCGGCACGTCGTCGACACCTACGGCCCCTTCCTCGACGCCCTCGGGGTGACCCGCAGCCGCGACCTGCTCGGTCAGCGCAGCAAGGCCGAGCTGCTGGTCGCCGGGGTCAAGGTCGCCACCCAGACCCCGCCGATCCGCTCGGGGCGGCGGGTCGTCTTCCTGACCCTCGACGACGGCACCGGCCCGGTCGACGCGACCTTCTTCGAGGACGCCCAGGGCCCCTACGCCGCCACGGTCTTCCACTCCTGGCTGCTGGTCGTGCGCGGCGAGCTGCGCCGCACCGGGCACCGCGGGGTCTCGCTGCGCGCCACCGGCTGCTGGGAGCTGCCCGCCCTGCACCAGACCTGGCGCGGCGGCGGGCTCGAGGCGGTGCGGGCGGAGATGGCCGTCGTCCCCACCGGGTTCGGCGGCGTCGGCGTCGAGCTCGCCGGCGCCGGAGCCGCCGAGAGCCGGGCCTCGCGCCCGGTGATGGCCCGGCCGCCGGACTTCTCCGAGGAGCCGCAGGACGGCCCGACCGCGGGCGGCATGGGCCGGCGTCGGGTGCTGGTGCACTCCAGCGGCTTCAAGCTCTCGCCGTACGCCGACATCAAGCCGGCCGGCGACGACGCCCGCGACGTCGCCCGCAAGCTGTGGCACCGCAGCCCGGGGAGCCCGGGATGACCCGGCCCATCGACGCCCTAGGGTGGGGGACATGCCAGGTACCGACCGGCCCGAGCAGCGTCGCGCCAACGCCCGTACCGCCGTGGTGTGGGAGGCCCTGCGCGACCTCCTCGACGGCGAGCCGCTCGACGTCCTCGACATCGGTGGCGGCACCGGCGGCTCGGCCGTGCGGATCGCCGGCATGGGTCACCGCGTCACCGTCGTCGACCCCAGCCCCGACGCGCTCGCCTCGCTGGGCCGCCGCGCCCGCGAGCAGGGCGTCGAGGTGGTCGCCCACCAGGGCGATCTCTCCAGCCTGCTCGCACCCGGGGGCCCCGTGGCCCCCGGCAGCGCCGACCTGGTGCTGTGCCACGGCGTGCTCGAGCACGTCGGTGACCCGGCCGGCGCCCTCACCACGCTGCGCGAGGTGCTGCGCCCCGACGGCGCCCTGTCCCTGCTGGTCGCCCAGCGCCACGCCGCGGTCATCGCGCGGGCGATGGCCGGCCACTTCGGGCAGGCGCTGGCGCTGCTGGACCCCACCTCGGAGGCCAGCACCGACCCCGGCCGTGCGGGTCGTCGTTTCACCCGCGACGAGCTCACCGACCTGCTCGACGCCGCCGACCTGCGGACCGAGACCGTCCACGGTATCCGGGTCTTCGCCGACCTTGTCCCCGGCTCGCTGCTCGACCTCGAGCCCGGTGCCACCGCGGCCCTGCTCGAGCTCGAGCAGGCCGTCGCCCAGCGCCCGGAGTACCTCCCCCTGGCCACCCAGCTGCACCTGCTCGCCCGCGCCTGACCGCCGAGAGGTCACTCACGCACGGCCGAGAGGTCACTCCCGCACGCTCGAGACGTCACTGGTGCCCGGGCGGTGGGGGTCGTGACCGACACCCCGGTCCTGCACGTCGACATGGACGCGTTCTACGCCTCCGTGGCGACCCGTGACCGTCCCGAGCTGCACGACGTGCCGGTGATCGTCGGCGGTGGGCACCGCGGGGTGGTGCTCTCGGCCAACTACCTCGCCCGTGAGTACGGCGTCCGCTCCGGCATGCCCTCGGCCCGGGCCCGCCGGCTGTGCCCGCAGGCGGTGACGGTCAGTCCCGAGCACGAGGTCTTCGGCACCGTCTCCGCCGCGGTGGTCGAGACCTTCCGCCGGATCACGCCGGTGGTGGAGGTGGTCTCCATCGACGAGGCGTTCCTCGACGTCCGTGGTTCCGTACGCCGCTGGGGGAGCCCCGTGGAGATCGCCGAGCGGATCCGCGCCACGGTCCACGACGAGCAGGGCATCACCTGCTCGGTGGGGGTGGCGGCGTCGATCTCGGTGGCCAAGCTCGCCAGCCGCCGGGCCAAGCCCGACGGCGTGGTGGTGGTGCCGCCCGAGGAGGTCACGACGTTCCTGCACCCGCTCGACGTGGGGGAGCTCTACGGCGTGGGGGAGAAGACCCGGGCGATGCTGCACCGGCTGGGGCTGGTCACCGTCGGCGACGTCGCGCACACCCCGCTGCGGACCCTCCAGCGCGCGGTCGGCCATGCGGTGGGCAGCCACCTGCACGAGCTGGCCTGGGGCCTGGACCGGCGCGAGGTGGTGGCCAAGCAGACGCCGGTCTTCGGCATCGGCGGCGGCGCCGATCCTGAGAAGTCGATGGGGGCGCAGCAGACCTTCTCCCGCGACGTCGACGACCGCGAGGTGGTGCTGCGCGAGATGCTGGCGCTCACCGGCACGGTGTCGCGTCGGATGCGGGTCGCCGAGGTCGCCGGGCGGACCGTGACGATCACGGTGCGCTTCGCCGACTTCACCACCCTGACCCGCTCCCGGACGATGCCCGAGGCCACCGACGTCACCCAGGACCTCTACCGCACCGCCGTGGGGCTCTTCGACGCCCTCGGGCTGCAGCGCGCCCGGCTGCGACTGGTGGGCGTGCGCGTGGAGGGGCTGGTGCCGCGCGAGAGCGTGCACCGCCAGGCACTGCTCGGGGAGCGCGAGCACGGCTGGTCCGACGCCGACCGGGCGGTCGACCGGGCCGCCCGCCGCTTCGGGAACGCCGCGGTCCGACCGGCCAGCCTGCTGGGGTGAGCACGCCGAGCCGGCGTATTGATACGCCGGTTCGGCGGGCAGGGTGGGTCGAGTCGGCGTATTGATGCGCCGGTTCGGCGGGGCTGGGTGGGTCGAGCCGGCGCTGACTTCCGGAAGGACGCGCCGCTTCGGTGGGTGGGGTGGGCCGTGGAGGTGGTGTGAAGTTCCTGCTGTGACGGTTGCCGGTCGGGACCAGTGGCCCCAAAATCGAGGCATCCCTACCATGCACGCGACGGCCTGCCTAGACTTGTGCCGTCGGCCACGGGGGACGAGGCCGTGCACCCAGGCGAGCACCATGGAGGAACCGTGCCACTCTCGGAAGAGGAGCTGCGACTGCTCGAGCAGATGGAGCGCGCCCTCTCCGAGGAGGATCCCAAGTTCGTCTCCACCCTGCGCGGCACCTCGCTGCGCCGTGCCGCTCGGCGGCGCGCGGTGCTGGCCGGAGCTGTGTTCGTCCTCGGGGTCGTGCTGTTGATGACCGGCGCGGTCATCAACATCTGGCCCATCGGCATCGCCGGCTTCGTCGTCATGCTCGGCTCGGCTACCCTCGGGCTCAACGCCCTGCGCGGCCAGGCCCAGGCCGCCGCGGTCCCGAGTCCCGAGGCGGCCGGTCAGCCCGCCGGGCACTCCGGCTTCACCGTCATCGATGGTGGCCGCCGCGGCAAGATGCGCTCCCGCTCGCGCGGCTCCTCCGGCTCCTTCATGGAGCGGGTCGAGGAGCGGTGGCGCCGTCGCCGCGAGGAGAACGGCGGCTTCTGAGCCTCCAGCCGCGGGTCCGGTGCCTGCGGCCTGCGCGCCGCACACCGATCAGCCCCGGGGCCCCGGCCTGATCCGACTCAGCGCGCCTGGTCGACCAGCTCGCGGTCCACGGTCGGCGCACCCGACGAGGCGGGGCGGGTCGGCCGCACGAGCGTCCGGGGCAGCCAGTGCCCCCGCCGCCGGGCCCGCGGATCGGCCGCGGTGACCAGCCCCCCGACCACGAGCACCCCGTCGCGCTCGGTCTCGGCGGCCTCGGCCGCCGCGGCCGTCTCCGCGGAGCCGGCCGGCGCGTAGCGGTGCCGCTCCAGCCGGGCCACGAGCCGGTCCAGTGCCGGCCGGGGCGCGTCCTGTCCGCCCACCTGCGGGAGGTGCTCGCGCAGGGCCGCGCCGGTCACCCGGGGTGAGCGACCGGACTGCCACGGGACCCCGAGGTCCACCGCGGTGTCGCGCAGCTCGGCCCACACCGACTCCAGGCCACCGGCCAACCGGCGTACCCGACGGCGGCGGCGCCAGACCCCCGGCACGGCGGCCAGCACGACCACCAGCAGCAGCGCCGCCACCGTCCCGAGCGCGCGCACGACCCACGCCGAGGTCACCCCGCCGTCCTCCTGGCCGGCCGCCTGCGGGTCCTCGGCCTCCTCCGGCGTCCGGTCGGGGGTCTCGTCAGCGGGCCCGCCGGGGTTCGCGGTGTCGTCCTGGGGGCGGCCGCCGGGGTCGATCGGGTCGGGGCCCGGGCCGTCGACGGACTGCCGCGTGTAGGACGGTACGCCGCTGGCCCGGTCGGCCGGGGTCGGCTCGAACCGCACCCAGCCGGCGTCCGCGATGAACAGCTCGGGCCACGCGTGCAGGTCGTAGGCGGAGTACTCGAAGACCCCGTCCTCGACCTCGTCCGGCACCAGGAAGCCCACCGCCACGCGGGCGGGGATGCCGAGCTGGCGCGCCATCACCGCCATCGCGGCCGCGAACTGCTCGCAGTAGCCGGTGCGCCCACCCTCCTCGGTGGACAGGAAGTCGACGAGCTCGTCGGTGCCGTTGCCGGGAGGCACGTTCTCCAGGGAGTAGGTGAAGTTCGCCCGGAACCAGTCCTGCAGCGCCACCGCCTTCTCGAAGCGGGTCGGGGCGTCGCGCGTGACGTCGTTGGCCAGCTGGCGGATCATCGGGGGCAGGCCCGGAGGCAGCGCGGTGAAGTCGGCGGAGACCTGACCGGCGGAGCTGGGCGCGTCGGCGAGCTCCTGGGCCGACAGGTCGAGCTGCACGCCGGTCATGGAGTAGCTCACGCCGCGGGTGTCCAGCTCCTTGTCGGCCGAGAGGAAGTCCATGGTCGAGGCGTCGTAGCGCCAGTCGCCATCGGCGCGCACCGCGGTGACCGGTGCCATCGTCGGCAGCCAGCGCGAGCGGAGCTGGTCGAGGACGTCGACCTCGTAGCGGTAGCTGGTGCGCGGCACGTCGTCGGCCACGCCCACGAGGTCGGGCATCCGGCCCTCGGGCCGGTGCTCGGTGGGGATCTGGCGGTCGCCGGAGCTCCACTCGTTGGCGGTGAAGCGCGTGAGCACCGAGGTGCGCAGGTAGGAGGGTGCGGGGTCGTCGGTGGTCAGGCGCAGGAGGGGGATGTCACTGCCCCGGTTGAGGTCTCGGCGCAGGTCGACCATCGGGTTCTCGATCTCGATGCCGTCGCCACCGGGCCCGCCGCGACCGATGTCGAGCAGCCGCACCTCGAGGGTGGGGATGGCCATCGGCACCACCACGGCCAGGGCGGTGGCCGAGAGGCCGATCGTCACAGCGCTGAGCCGGACCCCGGCCGACTGGAGACCGGTGCCGGAGTCCGCTCGTGCGCCGTCGTCGAGCGCCCGGCCCCACCGTCCGACGTCGCGGGCCTCCTGGCCGAACAGGAGCACCAGGAAGCCGAGGGCGGTCAGGGCGAAGACCCACCAGGTCAGGTCGGTGCCGAGCAGCCCGACCGGCAGGCTGTAGGCGACGAGCAGCGGGATGCCGGCCAGGGGGACCCGGCGCAGGCCGGCGGCCAGCAGGTCCACGAGAAGCAGGCACAGCAACCCGCCGGCCAGCAGCAGGGGCGAGACGTCCGCCTCGTCGGCGGGGACCGGGGGAGCGAAGGCTCGCGCTCCCTCGAGCGCCAGGTCGACCTCCGCCCTCAGGTCGGCCCAGGCCGACCCCACGGGTACGGGGGAGCCACTCACCACGTAGCTGAGGACCATCCCGGCCAGCACGCTCTGCAGCACCAGGACGGAGACGGGCCCCAGGCGGCCCCAGCGTCCCACCGCGCCGACCGTCGCCACGACGCCGCCGAGCACGACGAGCGGCACCAGCACGTCACTGGGACGGTCTGTCAGGCCGCGCCAGGACAGCAGCGCCACCCAGGTGGTGCCGGCGGCCACGGCGGCGGTCATGGTCGCGGCCCCGGGAGTGGGGGAGGGGCGGCTCATCGGGCCGCTCCTGCGCCGGCCCGGTTGCCGAGCTCCTGCCAGGCGACGTCGAGGGGATCCTGGGGTCCGAGACCGACCGCTCGCCAGCCCCGGGCGGCGAGCGCCGGCGCGGCGGAGCCGCTCGGGCGACCGGTCCAGGCGTCGACGTCGAGGGCCAGGGCGAGGGGTACGGCGGTGTGCGACTGCATCCGGCGCAGCACCGGGGCGTCGGCCTCCCCGACGGCGCCGAGCACGGCGACCACGAGCCCGCCGTGGCCGGCCTCGGCCAGCCAGCCGGCGTCGAGCCTGGTCACGGGGCTGGCCTGCAGGACGGCGAGCGACTCCAGCAGCGGCCCGGTGTTGCGGTCCGCGTCGCGGTCGTGCCAGACCGCGTGCTCGACGGCGTTGGCGGTGACCAGGCGGACCTGGAAGCCGCGGTGGGCGAGGTGGGTGGCGACCGAGGCGGCGATGCTGACGGCGGCCTCCAGCGAGGAGCCGGCCCCCTGGCCGCGGTGGGCCGAGACCCGGTTGTCGATGACGACGGTCGCGCGGGCCTGCCAGGGCTGCTCCTCGCGACGCACCATGAGCTCGCCCATCCGGGCCGAGCTCGGCCAGTGCACGCGGCGCAGGTCGTCACCACGGCGGTACTCCCGGACGGTGACGTCCTCGGCGCTGCCGGTGGCGAAGGCCCGGGGTCGCTGGTCACCGGACCCGTGCGAGGACCCGCTCAGCGGGACCGCCGGGAGGGGCACCGTGCGAGGGGTGACGGTGAGGAAGGAGGTGGAGCGGAAGGCGCGGCCGAGCTCCACGAGGCCGAAGGGGTCGGTGATGCGCACCTGCATCGGGCCGACCTCGTGACGCCCCCGGACGTCGGAGCGCACCTGGTAGGTCACCTGGCGGTGCCAGCCGCTGCGCACCCCCTCGAGCACGAAGCGGGGCCGCGTCCCGAGCGCGTAGGGGACCTTGTCCTCCAGCAGCAGCACCCCGCTCGGGGTCCGGCCGTCGTTGGTGATGGACAAGGTGACGCGGGCCGGCTGGCCGGCGGCGACCAGCCCGGGGGAGACGCTGCGGACCAGCGCCAGCCGGTAGCGGCTGCGTCCGAGGACCAGGGCCGTCACCAGGGGCAGCGCCAGGACCAGCACGCCGGCCCGGGTCACGGCCGGCTGGCCGAGCAGCACCGCGCAGACGATCGCGGCGATGCCGGCGGCCACGAAGGCCCGGCCCCGCAGGGTCAGGCCGGCGAGCGCCTCCCGCACTAGTGCTCACCCCCGCGCGGCGGGCCGGCGGTGGGCACCATCAGGATCGGTGCCCCTCGGGCACCGCCACCGACCCCAGGATGCCGCGGAGGATCTCCGGGGTCGTGCGGCCGCTCATCGCCGCCTCGGTGCTGGGCAGCAGGCGGTGGGCGAGCACCCGCTCGGCGAGGGTGGCGACGTCGTCGGGCAGCACGTAGTCGCGCCCCGCCATGGCGGCGTACGCCTTGGCGGCACGGACCAGGTGCAGGGTCGCTCGGGGGGAGGCGCCCAGCGAGAGGTCGCTGCTGCGTCGGGTGGCGGCGCTGATGGCCACGGCGTAGCGCTGGACCGGCTCGGAGACGTAGACCTGCGCAACGATCGCGATCAGCTTGCGCAGCTCGGCGGCGTCGGTGACCGGCTCGAGGTCGTCGAGGGGGCGGTGGCTGGTGTGGGTCTGCAGCATGGCGAGCTCGGCGGCCTCCACCGGGTAGCCGACCGAGACCCGTGCCATGAAGCGGTCGCGCTGCGCCTCGGGGAGGGCGTAGGTGCCCTCCATCTCGATGGGGTTCTGGGTCGCGATGACCATGAACGGTGTGTCGAGCTGGTAGGTCGTGTTGTCCACAGTGACCTGCCGCTCCTCCATGCACTCCAGCAGCGCCGACTGGGTCTTGGGTGACGCGCGGTTGATCTCGTCGCCGACCACGACGTTGGCGAAGACCCCGCCCGGTCGGAACTCGAAGGTGCGGGTGTCCTGGTTGAACACCGAGACGCCCGTGACGTCGGAGGGCAGCAGGTCCGGGGTGAACTGGATGCGCCGCACGGAGCAGTCGATGCTGCGCGCGAGCGACTTCGACAGCATCGTCTTGCCGACACCGGGCACGTCCTCGATCAACAGGTGCCCCTCGGCCAGGAGCACGACGAGCGTGGCCGACACCACGTCGGGCTTGCCCTCGATGACCCGCTCGATGTTGCCGCGGACCTGGTCGGCGACCCGGGCCAGCGTGCCCAGGTCCGCCCCGTCGGCGCTCGGTGCTGCCACGGCTGCGTCCTCTCCCTCGTCGGTCTGACCACCGTAGGCGGTCGCAGCAACTTAGCCGTCCGCTGCGCACCCGGTCTGACGCACCCGGTCACGGGTTGGTTGCGAAGCGGCCCCGCCGGGTCCGGGAGGGCGCCGGGCGTGACCCCGGCGGGGGGCGTGAGGAGTGGGAGGGAGGAGGGGGAGCGAGGAGGGGAGCAGAAGGGGCGCGAAAGGGGAGGAAGGTGGTTGACGGTGGAGGGAAGTGGAGTAGAGTGGGGGAAAGTGGAGGAGCCGGGTGGTTCCTGACGTCCAGCGGAGGTGCCCCGTGTTCTTCATGGGCACCTACACGCCGAAGCTGGACGAGAAGGGCCGCCTCTTCCTCCCCGCCAAGTTCAGGGACGCGCTCGCGGAGGGCCTCGTGATCACTCAGGGACAGGACAACTGCCTGACCGTGTGGCCCGAGCAGACGTTCATGGCCGAGGCGGCCAGGGCCCAGGCGACGCCGATGACGAACAAGGACGCGCGTGACTACCGCCGCGTGCTGTTCGCCGGAGCCGAGCAGGGGACCCCGGACAAGCAGGGGCGCATCGGCATCCCGACCTTCCTGCGCGCCAGCGCCGGCCTCGAGCGCGACGTCGTCGTGGTGGGGGTCGGGGACCGCGTGGAGATCTGGTCGCCGGCCCGCTGGGAGGAGTACTCCAGCGGGGCGCAGGCCAAGTTCGCCGAGCTCGACGAGTCGCCCAGCGACTGAGGGCGACCGACTGCCCCACCAGCGCTCCACCCACGCTCCACACAACTGCACAGCGGGACACCGCAGGGCCTGGTCCCTGCCCGCTCCATCCCCTTCTGCGACACCTTCCCCGGCCGCAGACGGACGTCTCTGGGACACCTTCCCCGGCCCCAGATCACGAGCTCACGGAGCGGGCGAGGACCAGGCCCGGCGGGATCCCCCACCGGCTCCACCCCGCTCCACCACCCCGCTCCACCACCCCGCTCCACCACCCCCGCAACGCCGTCCAGATGGGTCGAACCATGAGCAGCACGCACGCGCCGTCGCCGGCGCCGGCCGCCGAGCGGCGGGTCCGGCACCAGGCCCGCGACGCAGCCGCCCTCATGGCGTTCTCCTTCGCCACCTCGGTGGGAGCGGCCGTGGCCTTGGCGCTGCTCACCGGCCTCTCGGGCCTGGGTCGCTGACGTGGCCGGCCCCCTGCACGTCCCGGTGCTCCTCGACCGGGTCGTGGCGCTGCTGGCGCCCGCCCTGGAGCGCGACACCGACACCGAGACCCACTCACGGGTGATGGTCGACTGCACCCTGGGTCTGGGTGGGCACTCCGAGGCCGTCCTCACCCGGCTGCCCTCGACCCGGGTGATCGGCATCGACCGCGACCCCCAGGCCCTGGCGCTGGCCGGTGAGCGACTGGCGCCGTTCGGTGACCGGTTCACCGGCGTGCACGCGGTCTACGACGAGATCCCGGACGTCCTGGTCGAGCTAGGGCTCGCCGAGGTCGACGCCGTGCTCTTCGACCTCGGGGTCTCCTCGATGCAGCTCGACGTGCGTGAGCGGGGCTTCGCCTACGCCGAGGACGCGCCGCTCGACATGCGCATGGACGGCACCACCGGGCCGACGGCCGCCGATGTGCTCAACACCTACTCGGTGGGGGAGTTGACCCGCATCCTGCGTGACTACGGCGAGGAGAAGTTCGCCCGCAAGATCGCCCAGGCGGTCGTGCGTCGCCGTGACTCCGAGCCGTTCACCACCTCTGGCCCGCTGGTCGAGCTGTTGTACGCCGAGATACCGGCTCCGGCCCGGCGTACCGGTGGGCACCCGGCCAAGCGCACCTTCCAGGCGCTGCGGATGGAGGTCAACGACGAGCTCGCCGTGCTGCGCCGGGCGCTGCCCGCGGCCATCGAGGCGATCGGGGTGGGGGGCCGCGTGGTCGTGGAGTCCTACCACTCCCTGGAGGACCGGATGGTCAAGCAGGCCTTCACCGCCGCCACCCGCTCGGAGGTCCCCCCGGACCTCCCGTTCGTGCCGGAGGGCAGCGAGCCGCCACTGCGTCTGGTCACCCGGGGCGCGGAGAAGGCCGACGAGGGCGAGATCGCCGAGAACCCACGGGCGGCCTCCGTCCGGTTGCGCGCCGTCGAGCGGGTCCACCCGTCCCGTACCCACCGCCCGAGCAGGACCCACAGCAGGAACCAGAGCAGGAACAGGGGAGCCGTCTGATGCCCAGCCCCGTCAGCACCGCAGCGCTGCGCCAGCGCGCACCGCGCCTGGCCGAGGCCGCCGTCGAGCGCGCCCGGCTGACCGTCGTCCCCCGCGCCCGCACCCGTGCCGCCCGCGTGCCGTTCGTCTCCCTGGTCACGCTGCTCCTGCTCGGCGGGGTGGTCGGGCTGCTGCTCTTCAACACCTCCATGCAGCAGTCCTCGTTCACGGCGACCTCGCTGGAGCAGCGCGCGACCCTCCTCTCGGCCCGCGAGGAGTCGCTGGGCATGCAGCTGGAGAACCTGCGCGACCCCCAGGTGGTCGCCCGCAAGGCCCAGCAGCTGGGCATGCGGGTGCCGGCCGCGCCGCTGTTCCTCGACCTCGCCGACGGCTCGGTCGAGGGTGACCCCGCCGGTGCCCGGATCGTCACCCCGGTGCTGCTCGACCCGCGTCCCGCTGCCCGTCCCTCGCTGCTGGACCCGCCGGCCACGGTGGTGGCTCCGGCCGAGGGTGTGCTGAGCGACGGGCGTGGCGACGCCGCGGCGGCCGAGCGCGGCGGTAGGAATGGCGCAGAGGCCCGCGCCGAGAAGAGGGCCGAGAAGCAGGCGAAGAAGGCCGAGAAGAAGGCCGAGAAGAAGGCCGAGAAGAAGGCCGAGAAGAAGGCGGCGAAGGAGAAGGCGAAGAAGAAGGCCGAGCAGCGGGCCAAGAAGAACCGCGACGCCTGAGCCGGCACGCGACCCGACCAGCACCCACGTACGAGACGAGCAGAGGACACCGTGTCGACCACCCGTCAGCCCCGCCGGGGCGCACCGCAGGTGCGACTGCGCATCGGCTTCGTGCTGATCGCCATGGTGCTCTCGGTCTTCGGTGGCCGGTTGGTCCAGCTCCAGGGTCTCGACCCGGGCTCGTACGCCGCGATGGCGGCCGCCGAGGGGTCGCGCGACGTGGTCCTGCCGGCGACGCGTGGAGACATCCTCGACCGCAACGGCGAGCCCCTGGCCGAGTCGGTCGACGGGGTGATGGTCATCGCGGACCCGGCCCTGGTCAACACCGACGAGGCCGGCAACCCGGTCGATCGCGCCCCCCAGCTGGCCAAGCTGCTCTCGACCAAGCTCGACGTCGACTACGTGACCGTCCTGGAGCGGCTGCGCCGCACCGACACCCGCTTCCAGTACATGGCGCGCTCGGTGCCGGCCGCCAAGGCCGCCCACGTGCTCGACCGAGCGCGCGCCCGTGGCTTCGACGGGCTGACCACCCAGCGCGACCCGATCCGCGTCTACCCGGCCGGCGACGTGGCGGCCAACCTCGTCGGCTTCCTCGGTACGCCGCTGGCCGACGGCACCCCGCAGCCGCTTGCCGGCTTCGAGCGCACCTTCGACTCCCGGCTCTCCGGCACCGACGGCTCGGCGCGCTACTCGGTGGCCGCGGGGCAGAAGATCCCCCTGGGCGAGCAGACCGTCGTCGAGGCCGTCGACGGCGAGGACCTCACCACCACGATCGACCGCGAGCTGCAGTGGTACGTCCAGCGCGTCCTGCGCGAGACGGTCTACGGCGCGCGGGCCGACTCGGGCGTCGCGATCGTCATGGACAGCCGGACCGGTGAGGTGCTCAGCCTCGCCGACTACCCGACGTACGACGCCAACGAGCCGCTGGAGTCCGACGAGGCCGACCTCGGCTCCCGCGCGATGAGCGACGTCTACGAGCCCGGCTCGGTCGAGAAGGTGCTGACGCTGGGTGCCCTGGTCGACGCCGGTCGGGTGACGCCGCGGACCCGCCTCACGGTGCCGTCCTCGCTGGCCCGCCAGGACCGCTCGATCGGCGACTGGTTCGACCACGGCACCATCAAGCTGACGCTGGCCGGGGTGCTGGCCAAGTCCTCCAACATCGGCACGGTGCTGGCGGCGGACAAGTTCGAGGGTGACGAGCTGCGCGACTACCTCACGGCCTTCGGGCTGGGTGAGCCCACGGGCGTCGGCGTGCGCGGGGAGTCGGCGGGCATCGTGCCGTCGGGCTCGTTGTGGACCTCCCAGACGCAGGACCGGGTCGCCTTCGGCCAGTCGGTCTCTGTCAACGCCCTGCAGATGGCGGCCGCGATCAACGCCGTGGCCAACGGCGGGGTCCGGGTCGACCCGAGCCTGGTGCGTGGCTCGGCCACGACCGACACCGGGGAGCAGGTCGGGACCGAGACCACGACGTCGCGCCGGGTGCTCTCGGAGGAGGCGGCGCGCAAGACCATGCTGATGATGGAGCGGGTGGTCGACCCCGACGCGGGCGTCGCGCCGCGGGCCCAGGTGCCCGGCTACCGGGTCGCCGGCAAGACCGGTACCGCCCAACGCGCCTCCTCGGAGTGCGGCTGCTACGACGGCACCTTCACCGTGTCCTTCGCGGGCTTCGCCCCGGCCGACGACCCGCGCTTCACCGTCTACGTCGTCGTCCAGAACCCCCGCAACGGCGGCGGTGGCGGCTCGGTCGCGGGCCCCGCGTTCTCCCAGATCATGGGCTACGCGCTGCGTCGCTACGCGGTGCCGCCCACGAGCACCAGGCCCTCCGACCTGCCTGTCGAGTGGTGAGGCGCCCCGTGGTGAGGCGACCGCTGGTGACGCCTCGAGTGGTGACCGGCGGCCCCCGTCCCTAGGGTGGTCCGACCGTGAGCAGCGACCCGAACCCCCGCCCCACCCACCCGCCTCGTACGACGCTGGGCGAGCTGGCCGCGCACGCCTGCCCCGGGGCCACCTGGCGTGGCCGGGAGCCGGAGTCGGTCGTGGTCACCGGTGTCACCCTGAGCACCCGACGGGTCCGACCGGGCGACCTCTACGCGGGGTTGCCGGGCGCGCGGGCGCACGGGGCGGACTTCGCGGCCGAGGCCCTGGCCGCGGGGGCGGTCGCCGTGCTGACCGACCCGGTCGGTGCCGACCGGCTGCCCGAGGGCACGCCGACGCTGGTGGTCGACGACCCGCGGCGGGTCCTGGGTGAGGTCAGTGCCGAGGTCTACGGGCACCCGGCGCGCAGCCTGACGATGATCGGCGTCACCGGCACCCAGGGGAAGACGACCACGACCCGGCTGCTGGAGGGCGGACTGGCCGCGGCCGGTCACGTCGCTGCCGTGGTGGGGACGGTCGGCACCCGGATCGCCGGTGAGGACGTCCGGACCGCCCTGACCACCCCGGAGGCGCCCGACCTGCACGGCCTGTTCGCGCTGATGGTGGAGCGCGGGGTGCAGGTGTGCGCGATGGAGGTCTCCAGCCACGCCCTGGTCCTCGGACGTGTCGACGGGGTGGTCTTCGACGTCGCGGTCTTCCTCAACCTCGGGCGCGACCACCTGGACTTCCACGAGACCGTGGAGGAGTACTTCGAGGCCAAGGCGTCGCTGTTCACCCCCGAGCGGGCACGTCGTGCGGTCGTGTGCGTCGACGACGAGCACGGCCGTCTCCTGGCGGCCCGCACGACGCTTCCGGTGGCGACGGTGTCGGTGTCCTCGGAGTCCGCCGACTGGCGCAGCGCCGAGGTGCTCCCGGCGCCGAGCCGCACCGACTTCGACGTCGTGGGGCCCGGTGGCCTGCGCACCCCAGGTGGTGTCCCCCTGGCGGGCGGCTACAACGTCTCCAACGCCCTGGCCGCGGTGGCGGCCGCCGGGGAGGCCGGGCTCGACCCCGTCCCCGTGGCGCGCGGCATCAGTGGCCTGGCCGGGGTGCCCGGCCGCCTGGAGTCGGTCCACGCCGGTCAGGACTTCGAGGTCGTCGTCGACTACGCCCACAAGCCCGACGCCGTCGAGGCGGCGATCGGCGCGCTGCGGCCGTTGGCCGCCGGTCGGGTGATCGTCGTGATCGGCGCCGGTGGCGACCGCGACACCGGGAAGCGTCCGCTGATGGGGGAGATCGCCGCGCGGCTGGCCGACCTCGTCGTGGTCACCGACGACAACCCGCGCACCGAGGACCCCGCCCTGATCCGCAGCGAGGTCCTGAGCGGGACCCAGCAGGTGTCGGCCTCCGAGCGTGCCGAGGTGGTGGAGGTGGGGGAGCGCCGTGCGGCGATCGTCCACGCCGTGACCGAGGCCCGTCGCGGCGACATCGTGCTGATCGCCGGCAAGGGCCACGAGACCGGCCAGGAGGTCGACGGGATCGTGCACCCCTTCGATGACCGGGAGGTCGCCCTCGAGGCTCTCCGCTCGTTGCCCGGGCCGGGTGAGGGTGCGGAGAGCACGTGAGGATCACCACCCGCGCGGCGGGGCGTGGCGGCGGACCCCGCGCCATGCGTCAAGATGGTCGACGGCCCGCACCCGGGCCACGTGACCTCGGGCCGACCGGGTCACGAGGGACGACGGCGCACGGGCGCGCGGAGGTGGACGAGCGGTGAGGGCGATCCTGCTGGCGGGCGGCATCTCGCTGCTGATCTCGCTGATCGGCACCCGCTACGCCATCCGGCAGTTCACGAAGATGGGCTACGGCCAGGAGGTCCGCGACGACGGACCGACCAGCCACCACGTCAAGCGCGGGACCCCCACCATGGGCGGGGTCGTGCTCATCGGCGCCAGCGTGGTGGGCTACTTCGCGGCCAAGCTGATCACGATGACCACGCCCAGCGCCTCGGCGCTGCTGCTGCTCCTGCTCTTCGTCGGCACCGGCCTGGTGGGCTTCCTCGACGACTTCATCAAGATCTACAAGCAACGCAGCCTGGGCCTGCGCAGCAAGGCCAAGATCGTCGGTCAGACGGTGGTCGGCCTGGCCTTCGGCATCCTGGCGCTGAGCCCGTTGCTGGAGGACGACCGCGGCCAGCGGCCGGCGTCGTTCTCGCTCTCCTTCATCCGCGACTTCGACAGCTTCGTGCTGCCCGCGGTCGTGGTGGTGCTGCTGATCCTGCTGATGGTGATCGCCACCAGCAACGCCACCAACCTCACCGACGGCGCCGACGGCCTGCTCACCGGCTGCAGCGTGATGGTCTTCGGCGCCTACACGATCGTCAACATCTGGCAGAACAACCAGTGGTGCCGGCTCGAGGACATCACCTACGGCAAGTGCTACGAGGTGCGTGACCCGCTGGACCTCGCGGTCATCGCCGCGGCCATCACCGGGGCCTGCTTCGGCTTCTTGTGGTGGAACGCCGCGCCGGCGCAGATCTTCATGGGTGACACCGGCTCCCTGGCGCTGGGTGCGGCCCTGGCTGGCCTGGCGATCCTGACCCGCACCGAGCTGCTGCTGATCGTGCTCGGCGGCGTGTTCGTGATGGAGACGGTCTCGGTGATGCTCCAGGTGACCTGGTTCAAGGCCACCCGACGTCTCACCGGCACGGGCAAGCGGCTCTTCCGGATCGCGCCCATCCACCACCACTTCGAGATGATCTGGGAGGAGGTCACCGTGGTGATCCGCTTCTGGATCCTCGCCGGCCTCTGCGTCGCCGGTGGCCTCGGGATCTTCTACGCCGAGTGGGTCGCGGGCACGTGAGCGCCGGCGACCGCCCCCGCCCGGACCTCCAGGCCCTGGGGCAGACCGACTCGTGGGACGGCGTGCGCGCCGTGGTCGCCGGCTTCGGCGTCTCCGGCTTCGCCGCCGCGGACAACCTCACCCACCTCGGCGCCTCGGTCACCGTCCTGGACGAGAACCCGGTCGGCAAGGAGGAGCAGGCCGAGCTGCTCGGCGTCCTGGGCGCCGACGTGCGCCTGGGCCCCGGCAGGACGGCAGCCCTGCCCGCCGACCTCGACCACGTGGACGTCGTGGTCACCTCGCCGGGCTGGCGGCCCGACAGCCCGCTGCTGGTGCAGGCCCGCGAGCGCGGCATCCCCGTCTGGGGCGAGGTGGAGCTGGCGTGGCGCCTGCGCCACCCCGACCACGACACCCCCTGGCTGGCGGTGACCGGCACCAACGGCAAGACCACCACCGTGCAGATGCTCGACGCGATCCTGCGCGCAGCGGGGCTGCGCAGCGTCGCGGCGGGCAACGTGGGCCTCCCGCTGGTCGAGGCCGTCATGGACCCGGTCCCGCACGACGTGCTGGCCGTCGAGCTCTCCAGCTTCCAGCTGCACTACACCGACTCCATGAGCGCACAGTCCGCCGCGGTCCTCAACGTCGCCGAGGACCACCTCGACTGGTACCCCTCCATGACCGAGTACGCCGCCGACAAGGGCCGGGTCTTCGAGCGGGTGCAGCGGGCGTGCGTCTACAACGTGGCCGACCCCACCACCGAGCAGCTCGTCCGGGACGCCGAGGTGGTCGAGGGGGCCCGTGCCATCGGCATCACCCTCGGCATGCCCCAGCCCGGCATGCTCGGTCTCGTCGAGGGCCTGCTGGTGGACCGTGCCTTCATCGAGGAGCGCTCCACCAGCGCCGCGGAGCTGTGCACGGTCGACGACCTCCCCAGCCCGGCGCCGCACGTGGTCTTCAACGCCCTCGCCGCCGCAGCGCTCGCCCGCGCCCACGGCGTCTCCCAGCAGGCGGTGCGCGACGGCCTGCGTGGCTTCTCCCTCGACGGCCACCGGATCGCGGTCGTCGCCGAGCAGGACGGCATCACCTGGGTCGACGACTCCAAGGCGACCAACCCGCACGCGGCACTGTCCTCGTTGCGCGCCTACGACCCGGTCGTCTGGGTGGCCGGGGGACTGGCCAAGGGCGCACGCTTCGACGACCTGGTCGCCTCGGTGCGCGACCGGCTGCGCGGCGCGGTGCTGCTGGGCCGCGACGCGGACGTCGTGGCGGAGGCCCTGTCCCGACACGCGCCCGATGTGCCGGTCATCCGCGTCGGCACGGACGAGACTGGGGCCGACGACGGACACGGCCCCATGGGGCGCGTCGTGGAGGCAGCAGCCTCGCTCGCCCAGCCGGGCGACACGGTGCTGCTGGCCCCCGGATGCGCCTCGATGGACCAGTTCGCCCACTACGGCGCCCGCGGTGACGCGTTCGCCGCGGCCGTCCGGGCCCACCTCGGAGGCTGAACCGCAGCACCGACACGACGCCGAGGAGCAGGGAGCGCCAGGTGACCACCACCGCTGACGAGACCCGGCTGGTCACCCCGGGCGAGCAGCCGGCGGGACGGGGCAGGTTCGCTGCGCTGGCCTCGGTGCGCGAGGCGCTCGACAAGCCGCTGACGTCGTACTACCTGCTGCTCGGCGCCTCCGCGCTGCTGCTGACGATCGGCCTGATCATGGTCCTCAGCGCCTCGAGCGTGTACTCCTTCCGCGTCCACGACGGCGACTCCTACGCCGTGGTCCGACGGCAGCTGATGTGGCTGATGATCGGTCTGCCCGCGGCGTTCATCGCCTCGCGACTTCCCTTGACGTTCGTGCGTCGAGCATCGGTGTGGGCCTACATGGCCTCGCTGCTGCTGCTCTTCCTCACGATCTTCCTGGGCACCGAGATCAACGGCAACCGCAACTGGCTCGGGGTCGGCGGCCTGGCCATCCAGCCCTCGGAGGTGGCCAAGCTCGCGCTGGTGCTGTGGGCCGCCACGGTCTACGCCAACAAGGAGCGCCGCCTCGACAGCCTGCACCAGCTGGTGGTGCCGGTGGTGCCGGGCATGTTCCTGGCCACCGGCCTGGTCGTGGCCGGTCGCGACCTCGGCACCGCCCTGGTCTTCGGCGCGATCCTCATGGGCATGTTGTGGGTGGTCGGCGCCCCGATGCGCTTCTTCGTCCTCACCTTCGCCGTGGTCGGCACCATCGCCGCCGGGTTCGCGATCACCGACGGTGAGCGCTGGTCGCGACTGACCACGTTCATGGACCCCTTCGCCGACTTCCACGACACCGGCTGGCAGCCGGCGCACGGCCTCTACGCGCTCTCGAGCGGCGGCTGGCTGGGTCAGGGCATCGGCGCCTCGCAGCAGAAGTGGGGCGACCTGCCCGAGGCGCACACCGACTTCATCTTCGCCGTGCTCGGCGAGGAGCTGGGCCTGGTCGGCACGCTGCTGGTGGTGGGGCTCTTCCTCACGATCGCGTTCGCGGCCCTGCGGGTGGCCCACACCACCGAGAACGCCTTCGTCCGCTACGCCACCTTCGGCATCGTCGTGTGGCTGGTGGGCCAGATGATGATCAACGTCGGCATGGTGCTGGCGCTGCTGCCGGTCATCGGCATCCCGCTCCCGCTGGTCTCCTACGGCGGGTCCTCGTTGCTGCCCTCCCTGACCGCGCTGGGCCTGCTCATCGGCTTCGCCCGCCGCGAGCCCGAGGCGGCCCGTGCGCTGGCCGCGCGGCGTCGGTCACGCTCGACCGGGGTCTCGGCGGGTCGGGTCGGCTGACCGGCCGCCCCGCTCCCTAGAGTCAGCCCCGATGCGCATCCTGCTCGCCGGTGGTGGCACCGCCGGCCACACCTCGCCCCTGCTCGCGACCGCCGACGCCCTGCGACGGCTGGAGCCCTCTGCCGAGATCACCTGCCTCGGGACCCCGCGCGGGCTCGAGAACACCGTGGTCCCCGCCGCCGGCTACCCCCTCGAGCTGGTGCCGCCGGTGCCGTTGCCCCGGCGACCCGGCGCGGACCTGCTCAAGGTCCCCGGCCGGCTGCGTGCCGCGGTCCGGGCGACGTACGACGTGATCGACCGCGTGCGTCCCGACGTCGTCGTGGGCTACGGCGGTTACGTCTCGGTCCCCGCCTACCTCGCCGCCCGTCGGCGCCGGCTGCCCATCGTGGTGCACGAGCAGAACGCGCTGCCCGGCATCGGCAACAAGGTGGGAGCCCGGGTGGCCACCCGGGTCTGCACCAGCTTCCCCGACACCCCGCTGCGCGGCGCTGAGTACGTCGGCCTGCCGATCCGCCGGATGATCTCCACCCTCGACCGTGCGGCCGTCCGCGCCGAGGCGCGCGCCTTCTTCGGCCTCGACCCCGACCGGCCGACGCTGATGGTCACCGGGGGCTCGCAGGGTGCCCAGAGCCTCAACCGCTCGGTCTCGGGCGCGGCCGCGGCCCTCGCGCAGGCGGGGGTGCAGGTGCTGCACGTGCAGGGCAAGCACGGTGGCGCCGAGCCGGCCCCGACCTCCACGCCGTACGTGGTCCTCGACTTCTGCGACCGGATGGACCTCGCGCTCGCGGCGGCCGACCTGACCATCTGCCGCTCGGGCGCCAACTCCGTGGTCGAGGCGGCCGCCACCGGGCTGCCCGCGGTGTTCGTGCCGCTGCCGATCGGCAACGGCGAGCAGCGGCTCAACGCCCTGCCCGTGGTCGAGGCGGGCGGTGCGCTGCTGGTCGAGGACGCCGAGCTGACGACCTCGTGGGTCGTCGAGCACGCCGTCCCGCTGCTCACCGACCCCGCGCGCCTGACCGCGATGAGCGCCGCCGCGGCCTCGCTGGTCCCGCGTGACGCCGACGAGGTCCTGGCCCGGGTCGTGCTCGAGGCCGCGGGACGGCTCGCATGAGGCTCCCCGTGCCCGACGAGATCCTGCCGGCAGACGACCTGGGGCGTGTGCACTTCGTCGGCATCGGTGGCGCGGGCCTGTCGGCGATCGCGCGCATCATGGCGGCCTCGGGCATCGAGGTCACCGGCTCCGACGACGCCGACACCCCCTTCCTGCCCAGCCTGCGCGAGCTGGGGGTCACCATCCACCGCGGGTACGACGCCGAGCACCTCGGCGACCTGGGCGCCGGCGACTCGGTCGTGGTCACGACCGCGGCCCGTGAGGACAACCCCGAGGTGGCGGAGGCGCGTCGTCGCGGGCTGCGGCTGCTGCCGCGCTCGGCCGGGCTGGCCGCGACGATGGCGGGCCGCCAGGTCGTCGCGGTCGCCGGGACCCACGGCAAGACCACCACGACCTCGCTGCTGACCTGCGCACTGCTCGCCTGCGACGCGGACCCGACGTACGCCGTCGGGGGGCTGTTGTCGACCACCGGCCGCAACGCCGACGCCGGTGCCGGCCCGCTCTTCGTCGCCGAGGCCGACGAGAGCGACGGTGCCTTCCTGGTCTACTCGCCCTTCGCGGCCGTCGTCACCAACGTGGCCGCGGACCACCTCGACCAGTGGGGCACCGAGGAGGCCTACCGCGCGGCCTTCACCGAGTTCGTGGGGCGCATCGACTCCGACGGCTTCCTCGTCGCCTGCACCGACGACCCCGGGGCCGCCGACCTGCGTGCGGTGGCCGCGGCCCGCGACCTGACGTTCGTGGCGGTGGGGGAGGGCGAGGACGCCGAGGTCCGCGCCGTCGACGTCGTGCTCGAGGGCGGCACCTCCGCCTTCACGGTGCTCGACCGCGGTGAGGAGCTCGGTCGCGTGACCCTGCGCATCCCGGGTCGCCACTACGTCCTCGACGCGCTGGGCGCGCTGGCCGCCGGGCTGCGTCTCGGCCTGCCCTTCGCGGGCCTGCGCGCCGGCCTGGAGTCGTTCACCGGCACCGGTCGGAGGATGGAGCTCAAGGGCGAGGTGGACGGCGTCCGGGTCTACGACTCCTACGCCCACCAGCCCATCGAGATCGCCGGCGACCTCGAGGCCGCCCGCTCGCTGGCGGGGGAGGGGCGCGTCGTGGTCGCCTACCAGCCGCACCTGGTCTCCCGCACGAGGCTCTTCGGCACGGCGATGGGACAAGCGCTCGGCGCGGCCGACGAGGTGGTCGTCCTCGACGTCTACCTCGCCCGCGAGGACCCCGACCCCGCCGTCACCGGCGCCCTGGTGGCCGGGGCCGTCCCGCTGCCGCCCGAGCGGGTCGCGTTCGTGCCGGACCAGGCCGACGTGCCCGCCGAGCTGGTCGCCCGGGCCCGGCCCGGCGACGTCGTCCTCACGCTGGGGGCGGGCAGCATCACCGAGATCGGCCCGCAGGTCCTCGACCTGCTGCGCCGGGCGCTCCCGTGAGCCAGGAGCGCACCCGCCGGGCCTTCCTCCGCCGCCGCTGGGCCCGCCGATGGTTGTCGTGGCGCCGGGCGCTGCTCGTGCTCCTCGTCGTGGGCCTGCTGGGGCTGGGTGCGTACGCCGTGTGGTTCTCCGCCTGGCTGCGCGCCGAGCAGGTGTCGGTGACGGGGGCCGACCAGCTCTCGGTCGCGGAGGTCGAGCGGGTGGCTGCCGTGCCGCTCGACGAGCCGCTGGCCCGGGTCGACCTCGACGCCGTCTCCACGCGCGTGCAGTCCCTGGCCGTCGTCAAGGAGGTCGACGTCGTGCGCGGCTGGCCGCACACGGTCGAGATCACCGTCGTGGAGCGTGAGGCCGTCGCCGTGGTCCAGATCGGCGCCAGCCTGCGGGGCCTGGACGAGGACGGCGTGGTGTTCCGCGACTTCGCGTCGCCTCCGGCCGACCTGCCCCGCGTCCAGACCTCGTCGGGCGCCACCACCGAGAGCCTGCGCGAGGCGGCCGCGGTCGTCTCCGCCCTGCCCGACGACCTCGTGCCGCGCGTGGACCACGTCTCCGTGGCCACCGTCGACCAGATCGAGCTGGCCCTGCGCGACGGTCGCACCGTGGTGTGGGGGAGTGCCGAGGACTCCGCCCAGAAGGCCGAGGTCCTCGAGGTCCTGCTGGGCCAGGAGGCGTCGGTCTACGACGTCTCGGTCCCCAGCAACCCCACGACCCGCCAGTAACCGAGCACCCGTGACCGAGCACCCGTAGCCGGGCGCCGGGGCCGGTGGAATGCGTGCCGAGCCGGCGTATTGATACGCCGGCTCGGCAGAAATCTCTGGAGGGGCGGCGTGTCCGGGCGTGTCTGCGCGGATCCGCGCCGGGCGACTCCTACTGTCGTGGGCACGACGAGGTTGACATAACTATAACCCTCAGGCTGAGGGTCAGAGTTGAGACCGGCGTACAGGCCCAGGACGACTGCAGCGGACGTCCCGAGCACCAGAACAGACCAGCACCCACCCAACGTTCGGATTCGAGAGGCGAGAGCCGTGGCAGCACAGAACTACCTGGCCATCATCAAGGTCGTCGGTATCGGTGGTGGTGGTGTGAACGCCGTCAACCGGATGATCGAGGTCGGTCTGAAGGGCGTGGAGTTCATCGCCATCAACACCGACGCGCAGGCGCTGCTCATGAGCGACGCCGACGTGAAGCTCGACATCGGCCGCGAGCTCACCCGCGGCCTCGGTGCCGGCGCCAACCCCGAGGTCGGGGGGCGCGCCGCCGAGGACCACGCCGACGAGATCGAGGAGGTCATCAAGGGCGCCGACATGGTCTTCGTGACCGCCGGCGAGGGTGGCGGCACCGGCACCGGCGGCGCGCCCGTCGTGGCGCGCATCGCCCGCTCGCTGGGCGCACTGACCATCGGCGTCGTGACCCGCCCGTTCGCCTTCGAGGGACGCCGTCGGGCCAACTCCGCCGAGGAGGGCATCGCGGCGCTCCGCGACGAGGTCGACACCCTCATCGTGATCCCCAACGACCGGCTGCTGTCGATCTCCGACCGCAACGTGTCGGTCCTCGACGCCTTCAAGCAGGCCGACCAGGTGCTGCTGCAGGGTGTCTCCGGCATCACCGACCTCATCACCACCCCGGGCCTGATCAACCTCGACTTCGCCGACGTGAAGTCGGTCATGGCCAACGCCGGCTCGGCCCTGATGGGCATCGGCTCGGCCCGCGGGGAGGACCGCTCGGTCGCCGCCGCGGAGATGGCGGTCTCCTCGCCCCTGCTCGAGGCCAGCATCGACGGAGCCCACGGCGTCCTGCTCTCGATCGCCGGTGGCTCCGACCTCGGCCTGTTCGAGATCAACGAGGCCGCCGCGCTGGTGGCCCAGGCCGTGCACCCCGAGGCCAACATCATCTTCGGTGCCACCATCGACGACGCCCTCGGCGACGAGGTCCGGGTGACGGTGATCGCTGCCGGCTTCGACGGCGGCACCCCCAAGCGTCGCGACGAGGGCACGGTGCTGCGCCGCGAGCCCAAGCCGCAGCAGACGCAGGAGGAGACCCGCGCGGCCGTCGCCGCCGCGGTCGCCCAGCGCCGTCCCGACGAGGCTGCCCCGCAGGCGCCCTCGCCGGCAGGCCAGGCCCAGCCGAGCAGCCAGCAGTCGGCCCGCCCGACCACGCCGGCACCCCGCCCGGCCCCGCGCCAGGTCGAGTTCGACGACGACGACCTCGACGTGCCGGACTTCTTGAAGTAGGGGTGTTCTCCCACCGCGACCATCGGGAGGGCGACGTCCGCGTGGACGTCGCCTTCACCGACGCCACCCTCGACCTGCAGGGGCTGCGCCCGGCGTTCGTGGACAGCCTCCCGGAGCTCGAGCGGGCCTGTGGAGTGCGGTTCGCCCGGATGAACCAGGTGCACGGCGACGCCGTCCTCGTCGTGGACCGGCCCGGCCCGGAGCCGACCGGTCGGGTGCCCACCGCCGACGCCCTGGTCACCTCGACCCCTGGGCTGGGGCTGATGGTCCGGGTCGCCGACTGCGTGCCCGTCGTGCTCGCGGACCCCCGCACCGGCGTCCTGGGCGCCGTGCACGCTGGCCGCAAGGGCGTCGCGCTCGACGTCGTGGGGCGCGCCGTGGCCGCCATGCGGGACCTCGGGGCGAGCGACATCGAGGCCTGGGTCGGGCCGCACGTCTGCGGAGCCTGCTACGAGGTGCCCGAGGACATGCGGGCCGAGGTCGCCGCAGTGGTGCCGGCGACGTACGCCGAGACCCGCCGTGGCACCCCCGGTCTCGATCTCGGCGCCGGCGTCCGGGCCCAGCTCGAGGCGCACGACGTCGTGGTCACCGAGCTCGGGCGCTGCACGCTGGAGGAGGACACCCTGCACTCCTACCGTCGCGACGGCGAGCGGGCCGGGCGGTTCGCCGGGCTGGTGTGGACCTCGGAGGGGGAACGGTGAGCCGGCGCGCGGAGCTGGAGAGCGGCCTGGGCGAGGTCCGGGCTCGCATCGAGCGGGCCTGCGCCGACGCCGGCCGCGACGCGTCCCAGGTGACCCTGGTCGCGGTCACGAAGTTCTTCCCCGCCTCCGACGTGCGCCTGCTCGCCGACCTCGGCGTGACCGACGTCGGCGAGAACCGGCACCAGGAGGCGGAGGCCAAGGCGGCGGAGTGCGCCGACCTCGGACTGCGCTGGCACTACATCGGCGGGCTGCAGTCCAACAAGGCCGGCGCGGTCGCGCGGTACGCCGACGTGGTCGAGTCCCTGGACCGCCCCAAGCTCGTGGGTCGGCTCGACCGCGGCGCGCAGGAGCGCGGACGCCCCGTCGACGTGCTGCTGCAGGTCTCCCTCGACCCGCCCGGTGCGGAGCACCGGGCCGGAGTCGACCCCGACGACCTGGCCGTGCTGGCCGAGTCGGTGACTGCGGCCGAGCACCTGCGCCTGCGCGGGCTGATGGCCGTCGCGCCGCTGGGGGAGGAGCCGTCCTCGGCGTTCGCCCGGCTGGCGCAGGTCCGGGCCCACTTCCTCGACCAGCACCCGTCTGCGGACCTGCTGTCCGCGGGCATGAGCGGAGACCTGGAGGCGGCGATCGCCATCGGCGCGACACACGTGCGTGTCGGCTCGGCAATCCTCGGTTCCAGGCCGCTGCACCGTTAGCGTTCACTACAACCAGCGTCCCGTCACCGGGGCGCTCGATCCCGGAGGACACGACTCATGAGCGGCGCGATGCGCAGGATCGGCGAGTACCTCGGCCTCGTCGAGGACACCGGCCGGTACGACGAGTACGACGGCCACGACGAGACTGTCGAGACCCGACCCGTCGCCTCCCCGCGGGCTGCCCGTCCGGCGCCCGTCTCCGACCTCTCCGAGCGCCGGCGCCCGGCTGCGCCCGGCCCGACCGCGGTGGTGGCAGAGCTGTCCCGGATCACGACGCTCCACCCGAGCACCTACAACGAGGCGCGCACCGTCGGTGAGCACTTCCGCGAGGGCATCCCGGTCATCATGAACCTCACCGAGATGAACGACGCCGATGCCAAGCGTCTGGTCGACTTCGCGGCCGGGCTGGTGTTTGCCACGCGTGGCACCATCGAGCGTGTCACCAACAAGGTGTTCCTGCTCTCGCCGCACAACGTCTCGGTCACGGCCGAGGACAAGGAGCGCATCGTCGAGGGTGGCTTCTTCAACCAGAGCTGAGCGCCCTCACCGGCGCTGACGAGGAGAGTTTCACCGACGTGTACGTCGCCGGTTCGATCATCCACGTGGTCCTCTTCGTGTTCATCGCGTTGATGTGGGTCCGCTTCATCGTCGACTGGGTGATGGTCTTCGCCCGTCAGTGGCAGCCCACGGGCCCGCTGCTGGTGGTGCTGGAGGTCGTCTACTCGATCACCGACCCGCCCATCAAGGCGCTGCGCAAGGTCATCCCGCCGCTGCGCCTGGGCAACTTCGCCCTGGACCTGAGCTTCCTGCTGGTGCTCGTGATCGCCTGGGTGCTGCTCAACGTCAACGACAGCCTGCTGCTGTCCTGAGGCGCCCGCCGCGCCGCCTGGGACCCGTGAGTCCCACCAGTCCCACCC
Source organism: Nocardioides marinus (assembly GCF_013408145.1). NCBI lineage: Bacteria > Bacillati > Actinomycetota > Actinomycetes > Propionibacteriales > Nocardioidaceae > Nocardioides > Nocardioides marinus. Next base: position 2,222,114 of record NZ_JACBZI010000001.1, on the reverse strand, counting down.
GGGACGCTATTGTTCGACCGACAAGTGCGATGGTCGACCAGACCACCGCTGCAGACGACAACGAATGGGTGAGGTCATGCCGCTGACGCCCGAGGACGTGAGCAACAAGCGCTTCACGCCCGTCCGCCTCCGTGAGGGCTACGACATGGGGGAGGTCGACCAGTTCCTCGACGAGGTGGAGGCCGAGCTCGCCCGCCTCACCAAGGAGAACGACGACCTGCGCGTCCAGCTCTCCCAGGTGCAGGCCGGAGGCGCGCCGACCGAGGCGTTCACGCCTCCCGCGCCGGTCGCCGAGCCCGAGCCCGCCAAGGCTCCCGAGCCCGCCAAGGCTCCCGCGCCCGAGCCGGTTGTGGCTGCGGCCAGCCCCGTCGAGACCATCCGCGTCGAGACCGTGCCGGAGGCCTCCAACGCGGCCGCCCGGCTGCTGGAGATCGCCACGCGCAACGCCGACGAGCTGGTCGAGGACGCCAAGGACCAGGCCGACAAGATCATCGGCGAGGCCCGCACCAAGGCCGAGCGCCTGGAGAGCGAGTCCAAGACCAAGGCCGACCGGATGGAGGCCGACGCCCGTACCCGCGCGCAGATGCTCGACTCCGAGACCGCCGAGCGCCGCCAGCAGATGTTCGGCGACCTCGAGCGCGAGCGCGACAAGCTCTCCGGCGAGGTGGACCGCCTGCGCTCCTTCGAGCGCGAGTACCGCTCCCGCCTGCGCAGCTACTTCACCCAGCAGCTCGAGGCGCTCGAGGGCAGCTCGGACGACACGCCCAACGACGACGCGCCCGCGCCCAAGCGGCTGCGCTCGATCCTCGGGGAGGAGGAGGGCTGAGTCCTCCTCTCCTCACGCACGAGGCCGGTTCCTTCCAGGAACCGGCCTCGTCGCGTTCGGCGAGGCGCATTGAGTGCCTCGGCCGCACCCACTAGCCTCCGGCCATCATCTGATCGAGCCCGCCGGCCGACGGCGGGCCTGTCGAGGGGAGTCGAGCCACATGGCTCGAGCCGCACGCAAGTCCCTGGCCGGTACCGCAGCCTCCGCCGCTCGGCGCGTGATCCGTCGCCGTGGCGCGACCGACTCCGAGCCCGACAAGCCCGCGAAGAAGGCAGCCCCCGCCAAGAAGGCCGCGCCGGCGAAGAAGGCCGCGCCGGCGAAGAAGACTGCGCCGGCGAAGAAGGCCGCGCCGGCGAAGAAGGCCGCGCCGGCGAAGAAGACTGCGCCGGCGAAGAAGGCCGCGCCGGCGAAGAAGACTGCGCCGGCGAAGAAGACTGCGCCGGCGAAGAAGACTGCGCCGGCGAAGAAGACTGCGCCGGCGAAGAAGACTGCGCCGGCGAAGAAGACTGCGCCGGCGAAGAAGACTGCGCCGGCGAAGAAGACTGCGCCGGCGAAGAAGACTGCGCCGGCGAAGAAGACCGCGCCCGCGAAGAAGACCGCGCTCGCGAAAACCCCTGCGAAGCAGGCCCCGACCAAGAAGACTGCTGCCGTGAAGAAGCCGACACCTGCCCCGGAGGCCGCTGCCGACACCCTGGTCGTCAAGGAGGGCGAGGGCGCGTGGACCCCGGCCGAGCTGGCGGAGGTGCTCACCGAGCTCGAGGAGCAGCGCACCCACAGCCTGGGCATCGTGGCCGAGCAGGAGGACGAGCTGTCCGGTCTCATGCGCGACTCCGGTGACGGCGCCGGCCAGGACCAGGCGGACCTCGGGGCCACGACCTTCGAGCGTGACCACGAGATGAGCGTGCTCAACAACGAGCGGGAGAAGCTGGCCCAGATCGACCGCGCCCTGGCCCGGATCGAGGACGGGTCCTACGGCGTCTGCGAGTCCTGCGGCCAGCCCATCGGCAAGCTTCGTCTGATGGCCTTCCCGCGTGCCACACTGTGCATGACATGCAAGCAGCGCGAGGAGCGGCGATAGCCCCGGAGGATCCCCTCCGCCCCATGACGTCCCCGGTCCGACCCCGCTGGGTGTTCGCGCTCGTCGCGCTCACCCTGTACGCCGTCGACATGCTCACCAAGGTGCTCGCGGTCCATCACCTCGACGGCCGTCCCGACGTGCCGCTGGTGGGTGACCTCCTGGTCCTCCACCTGACCCGCAACCCGGGGGCGGCGTTCAGCACCGGCACCGAGTACACCGTGGTGCTCAGCTGCCTGGCGGTGGTCGCGGTCGTGGTCGTGCTCTACCTCAGCCTGCGGGTGCGGAGCCTGGTGTGGGCCGTGGGCCTGGGCCTGCTGCTGGCCGGGGTGGCCGGCAACCTGACCGACCGGGTGCTGCGTGAGCCGGGCCCCCTGCGCGGCCACGTGATCGACTTCCTGATGCTGCCGAACTGGCCGGTCTTCAACATCGCCGACATCTGCATCAACGTGGCGGCGGGCATCATCCTGGTCCAGGCGTTCCGCGGCGTGCGGCTCGACGGCACCCGGGTCCCCGAGGAGGACGACGCATGACCCAGGCCTCCGAGCAGCGCACCCTGACGGTGCCCGACGGCCTCGCCGGGGAGCGTGTCGACGCCGCCATGGCCCGGATGTTCGGGCTCTCCCGCACCCGGGCGGCCGACCTCATCGTCGAGGGCCTGGTGCGACTGGATGGCCACGACGTCGGCAAGAGCGACCGCGTCCTGCCGGGCGCGGTGCTCGACGTGACGATCCCGAGCACGGTGGACCCCCTCGAGGTGGTCCCGGAGATCGTCGAGGGCATCAAGATCATCCACGACGACGAGTCGATCGTGGTGATCGACAAGCCGGTGGGGGTGGCCGTCCACCCCTCGCCGGGCTGGAACGGTCCGACGGTCGTCGGCCACCTGGTGGGGGCCGGCTTCCGGATCGCCACCAGCGGAGCCTCGGAGCGCCAGGGCATCGTCCAGCGGCTCGACGTCGGCACCTCCGGCGTGATGGTCATCGCCAAGTCCGAGCACGCCTACTCGGTGCTCAAGAACGCCTTCCGCCACCGCACGGTCGACAAGACCTACCACGCGCTGGTGCAGGGCCACCCCGACCCTCTGCAGGGCACGGTCGACGCCCCGATCGGGCGGCACCCCAAGCACGACTACAAGTTCGCGGTCATGGCCGACGGACGTGCCTCGGTGACGCACTACGAGACCCTCGAGGCGCACCGCTTCGCGAGCCTGCTGGAGATCCACCTCGAGACCGGGCGTACCCACCAGATCCGGGTGCACATGAGCGCGCTCAAGCACCCCTGCGTCGGGGACCTCACCTACGGGGCGGACCCGAAGCTGGCCCGTCGGGTCGGCCTCGAGCGCCAGTGGCTGCACGCGGTGAAGCTCGGCTTCACCCACCCCGACTCCGGCGACGAGGTGGAGTACGAGTCCACCTACCCCGACGACCTCGCGGCCGCGCTCGAGGTCATCCGTGATGCCCACTGAGGGCGGTGCCGCCGTGCCCGTCCCGGAGTCCGAGCTGGTCCTGCGTCCGGCCGAGCCTGACGACGCCGACGCGCTGGCGCTCATCCACGTGCTGGCCCGGCGCGCGGCCCCCATGCCCGACCCCGTCCACCCCGACGACGACGTACGCCGCTGGCTGCGTGAGCGCGTCGTCGAGGACGCCCCCGGTGCCGAGACGTGGGTGGCCGAGGTCGAGGGGTCGCCCGTCGGCTACGCCCGCACCACCGCAGGCTGGCTCGACGACCTCTACGTCCAGCCCGCCCACCAGGGTGCGGGCGTCGGCGGCGCGTTGCTCGACCTGGTGATGGCACGTCAGCCCGGCGGCTTCTGCCTGTGGGTCTTCGAGGGCAACCGACCCGCCCGTGACTTCTACGCGCACCGCGGGCTGGTCGAGCTCGAGCGCACCGACGGCTCCGGCAACGAGGAAGGCGAGCCCGACGTCCGGCTCGCCTGGCCCGGGCAGGACCCGGTCACCTTCCTGCGCGGTCTCGTCGACGACGTCGACGCCCAGCTCGGGGACCTGCTGGCCCGGCGGGCGGCGCTGACCCGCGCGATCCAGCCGCTGAAGACCAGCACGCACCGCGACCCAGCGCGCGAGCGCGCCGTCGCCGAGCACCTCGCCACGCGCGCACCGGCGCTGGGGGTCGACCGGCTCGAGCGCATCATCAGGGTCGTCATCGAGGAGTCCCTCGATGCCGCCACGCGCTGAGGGCCCCATGGGCCCGACCCCCACCGCACTCCGCCGGCTCGGATTGTCGGGGCGCCCTGGCAGTCTGCGGCTGTCGGCTCGCGTAGTCTGATCCCCTTCCCCGGGATCGGCGTCGGGCTCAGGCTCGGCCGACTCACCCTGCCCACCGACGACCCCCGAAGGGATGCAGCGCGACCCATGCCCGCCGGCTCGCAGGACTCCTTCGTCCACCTGCACGTCCACACCGAGTACTCCATGCTCGACGGCGCCGCCCGTCTCGGAGACCTCACCCAGCGCGCTGCCGACCTGGGCATGCCTGCGGTCGCGATGACCGACCACGGCAACGTGTTCGGCGCCTACGAGTTCTACGCCAAGGCCAAGGCGGCCGGGATCAAGCCGATCATCGGCATCGAGGCCTACTTCACCCCCAACATCAGCCGCTTCGAGAAGAAGGGCGTCAACTTCTACGACGGCGGCCCCGACGACGTCTCCGCCCGCGGTGCCTACACGCACATGACGCTGCTCAGCGAGTCGACCGAGGGCATGCACAACCTCTTCCGGCTCTCGACCGGCTCGTGGCGCGACGGGTTCTTCAAGCACCCCCGCATGGACCGCGAGCTGCTCGCCCAGCACTCCAAGGGCATCATCGGCACCACCGGCTGCCCCTCCGGCGAGGTGCAGGTCCACCTGCGGTACGGCAACTACGACGCCGCCCGCAAGGCCGCCGGCGACTTCCAGGACATCCTCGGCAAGGAGAACTACTTCCTGGAGCTGATGGACCACGGCCTCGACATCGAGCGCCGGGTCCGCGACGGGCTGCTGCGGCTGGCCGAGGACCTGCGGATCCCGCTGCTGGCGACCAACGACTCCCACTACGTCAACCGCGAGGACGCCGCCAGCCAGGAGCACCTGCTGTGCATCAACTCCGGCTCGACGATGGACATCCCCGCCGGCGACGGGCCCGGGCAGCGATTCGCGTTCCAGGGCGACGGCTACTACATCAAGTCCGCCGCCGAGATGCGCGAGCTGTGGCGCGACTTCCCGGCGGCCTGCGACAACACCCTGCTCATCGCCGAGCGCTGCGACGTCCAGTTCACCGAGGCCGTCGGCAAGTACATGCCGCGCTTCCCCTGCCCGCCGGGGGAGAACGAGGACTCCTGGCTGGTCAAGGAGGTCGAGACCGGCCTCTCGCACCGCTACCCCGATGGCGTCCCGGACCACGTGCGCAAGCAGGCCGAGTACGAGCTCGGCGTCATCACGCAGATGGGGTTCCCCGGCTACTTCCTCGTCGTCGCCGACTTCATCAACTGGGCCAAGGACCACGGCATCCGCGTCGGTCCCGGCCGTGGCTCCGGGGCGGGCTCGATGGTCGCCTACGCCCTGCGGATCACCGACCTCGACCCGCTCGAGCACGGCCTGATCTTCGAGCGGTTCCTCAACCCCGACCGCGTCTCGATGCCCGACTTCGACATCGACTTCGACGAGCGTCGGCGTGGTGAGGTCATCAAGTACGTCACCGAGAAGTACGGCGACGACCGGGTCAGCTACATCGTCACCTACGGCACGATCAAGGCCAAGCAGGCCGTCAAGGACTCCTCGCGCATCCTCGGCTACCCCTTCGCCATGGGCGACCGCATCACCAAGGCGATGCCGGCCGCGGTGATGGGCAAGGACGTCCCGCTGCAGGAGATCTTCGACCCCCAGCACAAGCGGTACGGCGAGGGCGGGGAGTTCCGTCAGCTCTACGACGCCGACAACGACGTCAAGCGCGTGGTCGACACCGCCATCGGCATCGAGGGGCTCAAGCGCCAGTGGGGCGTGCACGCCGCCGGCGTGATCATGTCCAGCGAGCCGCTGATCGACGTGATCCCGCTGCTCAAGCGGCCCGCCGACGGGGCGATGATCACCCAGTTCGACTACCCCACCTGTGAGGGCCTCGGCCTGATCAAGATGGACTTCCTCGGGCTGCGCAACCTCACGGTGATGGACGACGCCGTGAAGAACATCAAGGCCAACCGCGGCGAGGACGTCGTCCTCGAGGAGCTGCCGCTCACCGACCCCGCCACCTACGCCCTCCTCCAGCGCGGCGACACCCTCGGGGTCTTCCAGCTCGACGGCGGGCCGATGCGGGCGCTGCTGCGCTCGATGCGCCCCGACACCTTCGAGGACATCTCCGCCGTCGGCGCGCTCTACCGTCCGGGCCCGATGGGTGCGGACTCCCACAACAAGTACGCCCGCCGCAAGACCGGTCGCGAGCCGGTCGAGCCGATCCACCCCGAGCTGGCCGAGCCGCTCGAGGACGTCCTGGGGGAGACCTACGGTCTCATCGTCTACCAGGAGCAGGTCATGGCGATCGCGCAGAAGCTCGCGGGCTACAGCCTGGGCCAGGCCGACATCCTGCGCCGGGCGATGGGCAAGAAGAAGAAGGCCGAGCTGGACAAGCAGTTCGAGGGCTTCTCCGGCGGCATGAAGGAGCGCGGCTACTCCGAGGCCGCGATCAAGACGCTGTGGGACATCCTGCTGCCCTTCTCCGACTACGCCTTCAACAAGGCCCACTCCGCGGCGTACGGCCTGGTCTCCTACTGGACCGCCTACCTCAAGGCCAACTACCCGGCCGAGTACATGGCCGCGCTGCTCACCTCGGTGCGCGACGACAAGGACAAGTCGGCCATCTACCTCAACGAGTGCCGCCGGATGAAGATCCAGGTCCTGCCTCCCGACGTCAACGAGTCGGCAGCCGACTTCACCCCCGTCGGCACCGACATCCGCTTCGGCCTGACCGCGGTGCGCAACGTCGGTGGCAACGTCGTCGACGGCATCGTCACCGCCCGGGAGGAGAAGGGTCGCTACACCGACTTCAACGACTTCCTCTCCAAGGTCCCCGCGCACGTGTGCAACAAGCGCGTCATCGAGTCGCTGATCAAGGCCGGGGCGTTCGACGACATGAAGCACCGCCGCAAGGCGCTGGTCGCGGTGCACGAGACCGCGGTCGACCAGTACGTCGACATCAAGCGCAACGAGGCCATCGGCCAGGACTCCCTGTTCGGGGGGCTCGACGAGGAGGACTCCGGTTCCTTCGGCGTCACCGTGGCGATCCCCGAGATCGACGAGTGGGACAAGATGACCCTGCTGGGCCACGAGCGCGACATGCTCGGTCTCTACGTCTCCGACCACCCGCTGCTCGGGCTGGAGCACGTGCTGTCCCAGGGGACCGACTGCACGATCGGTGAGCTGATGCTCGACGAGTCGCGCACCGACGGCTCGCCGATCTGCATCAGCGGGCTGGTGACCTCGGTGCAGCGCAAGATCACCAAGCGCGGCGACGCCTGGGCGATGGTGACCCTGGAGGACCTCGACGGCGCGATCGACGTGCTGCTGTTCCCCAGCTCCTACCAGCTGGCCAGCACCCTGCTGGTCGAGGACGCCATCCTCACCGTCAAGGGCAGGCTGTCCAAGAGCAAGGACCAGCCCGAGATCCACGGCCAGGAGGTCTCGGTCCCCGACATCACCGACGGCCCCTCGGGACCGGTCGTCATCTCGCTGCCCTCGACCCGGTGCACGGGGCCGGTCGTCGAGCAGCTGCGTGACGTGCTCGCCACCCATCCTGGGATGACCGAAGTACGGTTGCGGCTGATGAAGCGTGAGCAGACCCTCGTCATGAGGCTGGACGACCGGCTGCGGGTGACCCCCACCCCGGCCCTGTTCGCGGACCTCAAGCAGCTGCTGGGGCCGGGATGTCTCACCAGCTGACCGACCACTCCGCCCCGATCCGGGTGACGACCGTGCCGCCCACGAGGGAGACCCGTCGGGCCTGGGTGCGCGCCGTGCTCGTGGTCGTGCTGTTCGCGCTGACCGGCGCGGGGCTGGGCGTGTGGTGGGAGCACCTGTGGCAACCCAGCCAGGGCACGGTCGTGCGCCACGAGTGGTTCGTCGTCGACGGTGACTTCCGCTACGACCTGGAGGGGCTGCGCAACCAGTTCTCGGGGACCGGCCTGTTCGTGGTGATGGCCCTGGCGGCCGGCGCCGTCCTCGGAGGCCTCACGGCGCTGCTGTCGCGGCGCGACGAGCTGCTGGTGCTCGGCACGGTCGCGGTCGGCTCCGTGGTGGCCGCGGTGGTGATGTGGCAGGTGGGCACCCGGCTGGGACCGCCCGATCCCCAGGTCCTCGCCCTGGCGGCCGATCGGGGTACCGTGCTGCCCGACAACCTCGAGCTGGGATCTCCAGGGGCCCTGCTCGCCTGGCCGTTCGCCTCGCTGCTGGCGCTGTGCACGGTCTTCCTCCTCATCCCTGGGCGACACCGGGAGTAGTTCCCCCATGAGCCAGACCCCCGACCCGCAGGACGGCGTGCAGCCGGAGTTCCTCGAGCAGGGCGGGGGGCGGCCGCTGGACCGGGAGTCCTCGGGCCGCCGTCGCAGGGTGCTCGTCCCCGTCCTGGCGGGGCTGGGCCTGGCCGCTGTCGGCGGTGCTGCGTTCGGTGCCTGGTGGTTCCTCGACGACGGCGCCCAGGCCGCCGAGGCGTTCCCCGCCTCGGCGGTGGGGTACGTCGGCCTGACGCTCGACCCCAGTGGCAGCCAGAAGCTCGAGGCGCTCCGCACGCTGGAGAAGTTCCCGTGGGTCGCCGAGGAGCTCGGGCTCGACGGCGACCTGGGCGACGTCGACCTGCGGGAGACGCTGGCGCAGGCCCTCCTGGAGGAGGCCGACTGCGAAGGGCTGTCCTACACCGACGACCTCGAGTCCTGGCTCGGGGACCGGATCGGGCTCGCGGCGGTCGCGCTCGGCGACGAGCCACAGCCGCTGTTCGCCCTGGAGGTCCGTGACGGCGACGCGGCGATGGAGGGCATGGCCGCGGTCACCGAGTGCGCCGGGGAGGGGGACTCCACGGCGTACGCGGTGGACGGCGACTGGATGCTGGTGGCCGAGACGGAGGAGAACCTGCAGCGCGCGCGGGAGCTGGTCGAGGACGAGGGGACCCTCGCGGACGACGAGGACTTCCAGCGCTGGACCGGCGAGCTCGACGCGGGGCTCGTCACGCTCTACGCAGCGCCCGGGGCCGGCGCGCTGGTGGTCGACCACTGGGACGAGGTCATGGGCTTCGACCCCGGCCTGGGCGCCCCGTCCGAGCCTCCCGCCGAGGTGGTCGAGGCCGCCGAGGAGTTCGAGGGCGGGATCGCGCAGGTCCGCTTCGACGACGGCGGCCTGGAGCTCGAGCTGGCCGGGTCGATGGGGGAGTCCCAGCTGCTCACCGCGCTCGACGGTGACGCCGGTGCGCTCACCGAGGCACTGCCCGAGGACACCGCGCTGGTCTACGCCTACGGCCTGGGGGAGGGTTGGACCGACTGGTTCGCCGGGCTGATCGAGTCCGACCCGACGGCGGGTCTCGAGCCCGGCGACGTCGAGCGTGCGCTCCAGGAGACGGTGGGTCTCGGGCTCGACGACATCGAGGAGGCCACGGGGGACGCGCTCGCGCTGGCCGTCGGCTCTGACGTGGACGCCGACGTGCTGTTCCGCGGTGACCTGGGCTCCGTCCCGATCGCACTGGTCATGGACGGAGACGCGCAGGCGGTGCAGGCCCTGGCCGACGCCCTCGTCCCGTTCCTCGGCCCGTTCCAGGCCCCCGGCGCCGACCTGCTGGGCGTCAGCGCCGGCGAGGACGCCGTGGCCGTCGGTCCCGACGCCGGGTGGCGTGACGAGGTCGCGGAGGGCGGCGGCCTCGGCGACAGCGAGCGCTTCCGTGACGTGGTCCCCGACAACGACGGTCTGATCAGCGTCACCTACGCCGACATCGACGTGGTGTCCGACGTGGTGATCAGCTTCATGGAAGCCCTGGAGGAGGCGTTCTCCGCGGGCTTCAGCGAGCTGCCCGGCACCGGGTCGCCGCAGGACGGCGGCGAGATGGACGAGATCCGGGAGAACCTCGAGCCCCTGGCCGCGCTTGGCTCCTCGTCCTGGATCGAGGCCGACGGCAGCCTGCGCGGTCTCCTGCGCATCTCCACCGACTGACCCGACCACGCCGAGCCGGCGTATCAATACGCCGGTTCGACCCGTCGCGTACGCCGAGCCGGCGTATCAATACGCCGGTTCGGCAGGCAGGGTCCCGCGGGAGGGGAGTCGTTCAGCGGCCGATGCGGGCGGTCACGGCATCGGTGACGCGCACGAGATCGGCGGGGGAGAGACCGAGGTCCAGGCCCCGCCGACCGCCGGAGACGTAGACCCGGTCGTGGGTCAGGGCCGACTCGTCGACGACGGTCGGGTGCGCGCGCTTCTGGCCCACCGGCGAGATGCCGCCGACGACGTACCCCGTGGCCCGCTCAGCCGCTGACGGGTCGGCCATCACCGCCTTGCTGGCGCCCAGGGCTCGGGCCAGCGCCTTGAGGTCGAGGTGTCCGGTCACCGGCACCACGCCGACCACGAGTCGTCCGTCGAGGCTGGCGAAGAGGGTCTTGAAGACCTGCTCCGGCGCCAGGCCGAGCGCCTCGGCGGCCTCCAGGCCGTAGGACTCCGCCCGCGGGTCGTGCTCGTAGGGGTGGACCGTGAACTCCACGCCTGCGCGGATGAGTGCCACGGTCGCGGGGGTGCCGGCCGACTGTTTCGTCTTCTTGGCCATCGTCAGGTTGCCTTTCGTCTCACCGGGTCTCGACCCGCGCGTCGCGACCTCGTCCCTCGGTCGCGGCGCTTGCTCGACCTTCACCGCCCACGGCACCGTGCTCGTTCCTCGCACGGTTCCTGGCGTCTCAGTTCGGCGACCATCGGGTGCGCGCCACCTCGGTGGCGGGCAGCGAGGGGATGACGTTCATCGCCCGCAGCTCGGCGCGCAGCAGGTCGGTGACCATCTCCAGCCGCGAGATGGGGTCGTCGCACTCCAGCAGCCCCTGCCGCTCGGGCATCGGCAGCGGGGCGCTGGCGGCGAGCGTCCACGAGAGGTACGTCGGGTCCTGGGGCAGGGCACCCTCGTGCGGGTCGGCGCGGATCTGGGCCAGCGCCACCCGGTAGGCGGTGAAGGTCGCCCGGGCCCGGGCCATGACGGCCTCGAGCATCGGGTCCATGACGGGGACCGCCTCGGGGCGGTCCTCGACGTGCCCCAGGGGGAAGAGCCCCGAGCTGTCCAGTCGGTCCAGGGAGATCCGGTCCCTGCCCACGGCCAGGATCGTGAAGGTCCCGTCGTCGTGGCGCTCGGCCTCGGTGAGCTGCAGCCGCACCCCGACCCGGTAGAGCGACTGGGCGCCGTGCTCGCCGACCTCGTAGCCCTCCCGGATGCCCACGGAGGCGAAGACCCGCTCGGCCGGGTCCTCGATGCGCAGCAGGTGGTGCACGAGGGCGCGGTAGCGGTCCTCGAAGACCCGCAGCGGGACGGTGATCCCGGGGAACAGCACCGAGTTCAGCGGGAACATCGGCAGCGTCGAGGTCACGTCGACGACCCTAGGCGATGCCTGGAGTGTCCACCGGGGCATCGCGGGTTCGGGCGTGCCACGGCCCGCTCGTAGACTCAGGGACATGATTCGCCGGATCGACCTGCGCAGCGCCGCCACGGGCCGCACGCCGGGCGAGCCGTTCGACTACCGGACGGCCCTGCCGCGTGCGGACTTCGACGTGGAAGCGGCGGTCCCGGCGACCCATGCGATCTGCGAGGAGGTTCGCACCCGCGGCCTCGACGCGATCCTGGAGATGTCGCAGAAGTTCGACGGTGTCACCCAGACCGACATCCGGGTCCCCGTCGAGGAGATGACCCGCGCGCTCGAGGAGCTCGACCCCGCGATCCGCGCCGGCCTCGAGGAGTCGGTGCGCCGGCTGCGGGTGGCCAGCGAGGCCGAGCTCGAGCACGACGTCGTCACCGACCTCGGCCCCGGTGCCCGGGTCGTCCACCGCAAGGTGCCCGTCGGCCGGGTGGGTCTCTACGTCCCCGGCGGCCTCGCGCCGCTGGTCTCCAGCGTGCTGATGAACGTCGTGCCCGCCCAGGTGGCCGGCGTGCCGTCGCTGGCCCTCGCGAGCCCGCCGCAGGCGGAGTTCGGCGGGCTCCCGCACCCCACCATCCTCGCGGCCTGTGCCCTGCTCGGGGTCGAGGAGGTCTACGCCGTGGGTGGCGCCCAGGCGATCGCCATGTTCGCCTACGGCACCGACCCCTGCGCCAAGGTCGACCTGGTGACCGGCCCCGGCAACATCTGGGTCGTCACCGCCAAGCGACTGCTCAAGGGCCTGGTCGGCGTCGACTCCGAGGCCGGCCCGACCGAGGTCGCGATCCTCGCCGACGAGACGGCCGATGCGGCGTACGTCGCCGCCGACCTGATCTCCGAGGCCGAGCACGACCCGCTGGCCGCCGCCGTGCTGGTCACCGACTCCGAGACGCTCGCCCACGACGTCGAGGCCGAGCTCGAGAAGCAGGTGGCCACCACCGGCCACGTCGAGCGGGTCAAGATCGCGCTGGGTGGCAACCAGTCCGGGATCGTGCTGGTCGACGACCTCGACCAGGGGGTCGAGGTCTGCGACGCCTACGCCTCCGAGCACCTCGAGATCCAGACCCGTGACGCCGCGGCCGTGGCCGCGCGCATCCGCAACGCCGGCGCGATCTTCATCGGCGACTACGCCCCGACCGCCCTCGGTGACTACTGCGCCGGCTCCAACCACGTGCTGCCCACCGGTGGCTGCGCCTGCCACTCCTCGGGGCTGTCGGTGCGCGCCTTCACCAAGTCGGTGCACGTCGTGGACTACTCGCGCGAGGGCCTCGAGGCGGTCGCCGACCACGTGGTGACCCTCGCGGACGCCGAGGACCTGCCCGGTCACGGGCAGTCCGTGCGCATCCGGTTCCAGAAGTAGGGGCGGCACGTGACCTTCCCGCCGCTCCGTGAGGAGCTGCGCGGCCTCGCGCCGTACGGCGCCCCCCAGCTCTCGCTGGAGCAGGCGCCGGTGCAGCTCAACACCAACGAGAACCCCTACGGCCCCTCCGAGGCCTGCGTCGCCGACATCGCGGCGGCCGCGGCCGAGGCGGCCCGCGGGCTCAACCGCTACCCCGACCGCGAGCACGTCGCCCTGCGCGAGGCGCTGGCCGACTACCTCTCGCGCGACGTGGCCGCCGACCAGGAGCCGATCTCGCCCGCGCAGGTGTGGGCGGCCAACGGCTCCAACGAGGTCATGCTGCAGCTGCTGCAGGCCTTCGGGGGCCCCGGCCGGACCGTGGTCAGCTTCGCGCCGACGTACTCGATGTACCCCGAGTACGCACGCGACACCCACAGCCGCTTCGTGGCCGGTCGCAGGGCCGAGGACTTCACCCTCGACGTCGACGCCGCCCTGGGGCTGGTGCGCACCGAGCGACCCAGCCTGGTGCTGCTGCCGAGCCCCAACAACCCGACCGGCACCGCGCTCGAGCCCGAGGTCGTCGGGGTGCTCTGCGAGGCGCTGGGGGAGGACGGCCTGCTGGTGGTCGACGAGGCGTACGGCGAGTTCCGCCGGTCCGGCACGCCCAGCGCGATCGAGCTGCTGCCGGCGTACCCGAACCTCGTGGTGACGCGCACGATGAGCAAGGCCTTCGCCGGGGCAGGTCTGCGGCTGGGCTACCTCGCGGCGGACCCCCGCATCTGCGACGCGATCCGGGTCGTGCGACTGCCCTACCACCTCTCCGCGGTCAGCCAGGCGGTCGCGCTGGCCGCGCTGCGCCACCGCGAGGAGCTGCTGGGCAGGGTCGACGAGCTGCGCCGCGAGCGCGACGAGACCGTGGTCTGGTTGAGGGATCGCGGCCTCGACGTCGCCGACTCCGATGCCAACTTCGCGTTGTTCGGGACGTTCCCGGACCGGCATGCTGTGTGGCAACGGTTGCTGGACCAGGGCGTCCTGGTCCGTGAGGTCGGCCCCGAGGGCTGGCTGCGGGTGTCGATCGGGACCCCTGCGGAGATGACCGCGTTCAGGGAGGCCCTGGACGTCGTGCTGGACGAGAGTGGGAGCAAGTGATGAGCCGCACCGGACGCGTGGAGCGCCAGACCAGCGAGTCGAAGGTGCTCGTCGAGGTCGACCTCGACGGCACCGGCCGCCACGACATCTCCACCGGCGTGGGGTTCTACGACCACATGCTCACCGCCTTCGCGCGGCACGCGCTGGTCGACCTGACGGTGCAGACCGACGGTGACGTCCACATCGACGCCCACCACACCGTCGAGGACACCGCCATCGCGCTCGGCCAGGCGCTGCGCCAGGCGCTGGGGGACAAGGTGGGCGTCCGCCGCTTCGGGGACGCGACCGTGCCGCTCGACGAGGCGCTGGTGCAGGCCGTGGTCGACGTCTCCGGCCGGCCCTACTGCGTGCACACCGGTGAGCCGGAGGGCCAGCAGTACGTTCAGCTCGGCGGCTCCGGGGTGTCCTACCTCGGCTCGCTGACCCAGCACGTCTTCGAGTCGATCGCCTTCCACGCCCACCTGGCCCTGCACGTGCGCGTGCTGGCCGGCCGCGAGCCGCACCACATCGTGGAGACCCAGTTCAAGGCGTTCGCGCGGGCGTTCCGCGACGCCGTCGCGCTCGACCCCCGCGAGACGGGCGTGCCCTCCACGAAGGGCGCGCTCTAAGTGGCCCCTTCGGTCGTCGTCCTCGACTACGGGTCGGGCAACCTCCGCTCGGCCGTGCGCGCCGTCGAGCGCGCCGGGGCCGACGTCACGCTGACCTCCGACTTCGACGCAGCCCTGGCGGCTGATGGACTGCTGGTCCCCGGCGTCGGGGCGTACGCCGCGTGCATGGAGGGCCTGCGGGCGATCAAGGGCGAGCGGATCATCGGACGGCGGCTGGCCGGCGGCCGTCCGGTGCTCGGCATCTGCGTGGGGATGCAGATCCTCTTCGCGCGCGGGATCGAGCACGGCGTGGAGACCGAGGGCTGTGACGAGTGGCCCGGGCTGGTGGAGCGGCTGCAGGCCCCGGTCGTGCCGCACATGGGCTGGAACACCGTGTCGGCGCCCGAGGGCACGAAGCTGTTCGAGGGCATCGAGCAGGAGCGGTTCTACTTCGTGCACTCCTACGGCGTGCGCGACTGGACCCTGGTGACCAACGACCGCACGGCCGCGCCTTTGGTGACCTGGTCCTCCCACGGCGAGGACCGGTTCGTCGCGGCGGTCGAGAACGGCCCGCTCTGGGCCACCCAGTTCCACCCCGAGAAGTCCGGCGACGCCGGGGCGGCCCTGCTGCGCAACTGGGTCCGCACCCTGTGAGCAAGGAGCGCGCGCGACGCCGGGCCGAGCGGGAGGCGGCGGCCGCGCTGCTGGCACAGAAGCGCGCCGCCGAGGCCGCCCGCCGCGAGCGCTGGGCCGCCCGTCGACGCGCGCTGACCGGCTGGTTCCGCTCGGCGGGGGCGCGCAACCGGCAGTCCGGCATCCTCGCCGAGCGTCGTCGCCGGCAGACGGCGACGACCGTGGCGCTGGTGCTCGCGGCGGTCGTCCTGACCTGGGCGTTCACCGAGAGCCCCGCGGCCGTGCTGCTGGCCCTCGCGGTCGGCGCCCTGGGCGCTCCCGTCCTCCACACCATGCTGTTCCGACGTACCTGATCCAGCCCCACCACCCACGACCGAGAGAAGACATGAGCGACTACCTCGAGCTGCTGCCCGCCGTCGACATCACCGAGGGCCGGGCCGTCCAGCTCGCCCAGGGCGTGGCGGGCTCCGAGCGGGTGTACGGCGACCCGGTGGCCGCCGCCCGGCGCTGGCAGGACGCTGGCGCGGAGTGGCTGCACCTGGTGGACCTCGACGCCGCCTTCGGCCGGGGCACCAACCGCGAGCTGCAGGCCGAGATCGTCGGCGCCCTCGACATCAAGGTCGAGATGAGCGGCGGCATCCGCGACGACGAGTCCCTGGAGGCCGCGCTGGCCACGGGCTGCACCCGGGTCAACATCGGCACCGCCGCGCTCGAGCAGCCCGAGTGGTGCGCGAAGATCATCGCCGAGCACGGCGACCGGGTCGCGATCGGCCTCGACGTCCGGGGCCGCACCCTCGCCGCCCGCGGCTGGACCCGCGACGGAGGGGACCTCTACGAGGTGCTGACGCGCCTGGACTCCGAGGGTTGTGCCCGCTACGTCGTCACCGACGTCAACAAGGACGGCATGCTCGCCGGCCCCAACCTGCAGCTGCTGCGCGACGTGTGTGCCGCCACCGACGCGCCGGTCGTCGCCTCGGGCGGTGTCACGACGCTCGACGACATCCGTGCCCTGATGGACCTCGTGCCGCTCGGTGTCGAGGGTGCGATCGCCGGCACAGCGCTCTACGAGGGCCGGTTCACGCTCGAGGACGCGCTGGCGCTGACCCAGGGGACTGGGGCGTCGCAGTGAGCCTGGCTGTCCGCGTCATCCCGTGCCTGGACGTCGACGGCGGCCGGGTGGTCAAGGGCATCAACTTCCAGGACCTCCGCGACGCCGGTGACCCGGTCGAGCTCGCCCGCACCTACGACGCCGAGGGCGCCGACGAGCTGACCTTCCTCGACATCTCCGCCTCCCACGAGGGCCGCGCCACGACCATGCAGGTGGTCTCGCGGTGTGCGGAGGAGGTCTTCATCCCGCTCACGGTCGGCGGGGGAGTCTCCTCGACCGAGGACGTCGACCGACTGCTGCGCGCCGGGGCCGACAAGGTCGCGGTCAACACCGCGGCCATCCGCCGTCCCGAGCTCATCGCCGAGATCGCCGACCGGTTCGGCAACCAGGTGCTGGTGCTGTCGGTGGACGCCCGTCGGGTCTCGACAGGCTCGACCAGCGAGTGTCCCTCCGGCTTCGAGGTCACCACCCACGGGGGCCGGCAGTCGGCCGGCATCGACGCGCTGGAGTGGGCGGCGCGGGCGTGCGAGCTGGGGGCGGGGGAGATCCTGCTCAACGCGATGGACGCCGACGGCACCCAGGACGGCTTCGACCTCGACCTCATCTCCCGGGTACGCCGCGAGGTCACCGTGCCCGTGATCGCCTCCGGCGGTGCGGGGCGGGTCGAGCACTTCGCGCCCGCCGTCGACGCGGGCGCGGACGCCGTGCTGGCCGCGACCGTCTTCCACTTCGGCACCTGCCGGATCTCCGAGGTCAAGGAGTCACTGGCGCAGGCGGGCCACCCGGTCCGCTGACCGCGCAGGGTCACTCCGCGACCCTCCGGCCGGGTCCCCTCAGCGCCGCCCGGTCCGGAACATCCCGCGCACGATCTCGCGGGCCGCGGTGCGGACCGCGTCCTTGAACACCGGCGAGGAGACGACCCTGTCCAGCGTCGACTCCCCGCTGTCGTCGCCGCCCGACGGCACGGTGGTGCGCGGGACCGGGATCTTGCGCTGCGACGGCGGGACCGGTCCGGGCTGCTGATCCGGAGCAGGAGACGCCGGCGGGGCCTCCTCCTTCTCGGCCGCCTGCTCGAGGCGGGCGGCGAGCTTCTCGCGCGCCGACTCGCGGTCGATGGCGGTGCCGTAGGTCGCCTGGCGGGGGCTGGCGGCGACCAGGGCCTCCATGGAGGCGGGGTCCGCCGGCGCCATCCGCGACTGCGGTGCGCGCAGCATCGTCCAGGCCACGGGCGTCGGCGCCCCGCGCTCGTCCATCACGGTCACGACGGCCTCGCCGACGCCGAGCGAGGTGAGGACCCGGCCGAGGTCGTCGTACTCGGAGTGCGGGTAGGTGCTGACCGCTGCCTTCAGCGCCTTGGCGTCCTTGGGCGTGTGGGCGCGCAGGGCGTGCTGGACGCGGGAGCCGAGCTGGGCGAGCACCTCGTCGGGTACGTCGGTGGGGGACTGGGTGACGAAGAAGATGCCCACGCCCTTGGAGCGGATCAGCCTGACGGTCTGGGCGACCTGGTCGAGGAAGGCGTCCGAGGCGTCGTCGAACAGCAGGTGCGCCTCGTCGAAGAAGAAGACCAGTGAGGGCTTCTCGGGGTCGCCGACCTCGGGAAGGGAGTGGAACAGGTCCGCGAGCAGCCACATCAGGAAGGTCGAGAAGAGTGCCGGCCGGTCCTGCAGGCGGGGGAGCTCCAGCAGCGAGATCAGGCCACGGCCGTCCTCGGTGGTCGTCATCAGGTCCGACGGCTCGAACTCCGGCTCCCCGAAGAACCGGTCGGCCCCCTGGGTCTCCAGGGTCACCAGGGAGCGCAGGATGACGCCGGCGGTGGCGGTGGACACCCCCCCGATGCCCTTCAGCTCGGCCTTGCCCTCGTCGGAGGTGAGGTAGCGCAGCAGGGCCTGCAGGTCGGAGAGGTCCAGGAGCGGCAGGCCGGCCTTGTCGGCGTAGTGGAAGACGAGTCCGAGGCTGGACTCCTGGGTCTTGTTCAGTCCGAGCACCTTGCTGAGCAGCAGCGGGCCGAAGGAGCTGATGGACGCGCGCAGGGGTACGCCGGTGCCCTCCCCGCCCAGCGCGTAGAGCTCGACCGGGTAGCCGGTCGGCGCCCACTCCTGCCCGAGGGCGGTCATCCGCGAGTCCACCCTGGCCGAGGGGTCGCCCGCAGCCAGGAGGCCGGACAGGTCGCCCTTCACGTCCGCCGCGAACACCGGCACCCCGGCGTCCGAGAGCTGCTCGGCCAACAGCTGCAGGGTCTTGGTCTTGCCCGTGCCCGTAGCGCCGGCCACCAGGCCGTGCCGGTTGAGCATCCCCAGCGGTATCCGCACCGGGGCCTCGGGGTGCACGTCGTCCGCCGTGCTCATCAGGGCGCCCAGCTCCAGGGCCGGGCCGTCGAAGGCGTACCCCTCCTGCACCTGGGTCACGAGGGCATGCGGGTCGGGTGCGTCACTGTCTGAGCTGCTCACCTCTCGACCCTAGACGGCCCGGCCGGCCTGATAGTCGGGGTTCTTTAGACCGGGCCGAGAGTAAAGGTCAAATCAGTAAAGTCGTGTGGTCTGGACCACAGACCCCGCTTTGCCGTGCCTGTCAAGTTTCTTTGCCCCCAGCCGTAACGCTGCGCGCTCCCGTCACGTTGAGGCGGCGCTGGGATCTCCCGGTGCTTGTCGTGCTCCCCACCCCCCGCCGCTTCGAGGTGACCATGTTGTTCCCCCGCTCGTCCCGACGCCGCACAAGAATCAGTGCGCTTCCTCTGCTCTTCCTGACCGTGCTCGGCCTGCTCATCGGGGGCCTCGGAGCCCCTGCGTACGCCGCTGCCGGCAGCATCAAGGGGACGGTGACCCGCGCAGGGGCGCTGGAGACCACACCTCTGCAAGGGGTGGTCGTGAGTCTCCTGACGACGGAGGGCACGCCGGTGATGACCGGTGACCCGGCAACTGCCGTCACGGCGACGACGGGGAACGACGGCAGCTACACCCTCACCACTCCGGACACAGGCAACTCCGCCTCGTACAAGCTCAAGTTCTCGGATGAGGAGGGCGAGTTCCGGACTGAGTACTACAACGACGCCGCGACCGCGGCGGCCGCCTCCTCGGTCACCGTGGGCAACGGGGCCTCGCTGACAGGCATCAACGCGGCGGTCGCGAGCACCAACCGCTCCGAGATCGGTGGCCTGGTCAAGACCAACGGGGGTGCTCCCATCGACGGCGCCACCATCACCCTGCTGCGGCGCAAGCCCGCCAACGCCGGCACCGGGGAAGTGGCCTACGAGGAGGTCGTCTCCCAGACGACGGGCAACGGTCGACCCGCGGGCACCTGGAAGCTCGACCAGGCATTCGGCAAGTACGTCGTGCGCGTCTCCGCCCCGGCGTACGGCACCTTCTACTACCAGGGCAACAACTCGCTGACCAGCAGTCGCGACAGCGCGCCCGAGATCGAGGTCAAGGAGGGTGTGGCGGTCCCGCTCAACGCCACCTTGACCGCGCAGACGACGACCACCATCTCGGGACAGGTGACCTCGGGGGGGACACCGGTCCAGGGTGTCGAGATCTCGGTGGAGTACGCCCAGCTCAACGCTCAGGGTCAGACGACGTGGACCGAGGTCCAGTCGTCGAAGGCGAAGACCGCGGCCAACGGCTCCTACACCGCCACGGTGCCCCCGGCACGGGACGGGCGTCAGTACGTCGTCGGCTTCAGCGCTCCCGGGTTCCGGACCGAGTACTTCGACGACTCGAGCACCCGCAACGGCGCGTCGGTGGTCCGCCAGACGCCGGAGATCGGGTCCCCGGTCACGGGCATCTCAGCAGACCTGGACCGTGCGACCCAGGTGACCGGCAAGGTCACCGATCAGTCGGGTGCGGCGCTCGCCGCGGTCGACGTGAGCGCAGTGACGTACACCGCCGGCGCCAACGGTGCCCGCGGCCACTGGAACACGAGGATCGCCGAGACCGAGACGCTGGGTGACGGCACGTACGTGCTCGACGTCCCCGCCGACACCAAGTTCAGGCTCGAGTTCGCGGCTGCCGACCAGCGCCCGACCCGGTACTTCCCCTCGGCCATCTTCGCCGACGAGGGCACGACCCTGTCGGTGCCGGCAAGCACCGCGCTGACCGGTCGGAACATGACTCTCCCCACGGTCTCGACCATCCGGGGCGCCCTGACCGAGACGACGGGCAGCGCCTACGCGGGCTCCGGCACCGTCAGTGCGTGGAAGGAGGTCACCTGGACCGAGCTCGGCGAGCAGGGCGGGGTCTCGCACACCTCCTGGTTCCAGGTGCCGGGCAGCTCGGCGACGGTCTCCAACGGCGCCTTCACCGTGCGTGTCCCGCAGGGCAGCTACCGACTGAAGTTCGTCGACTCCGCCACCACCGAGGAGGGATTCCTCCCGGGCCTGGTCGGCCTCGACCAGGCGCCGAACGTGAGCGTCGGAGCCCAGCAGGACCTCGCGGGCCAGACCTACCAGCTGCCGTCGGTCCAGACGGTCCGAGGCCTGGTCAGCGACATCGCGGGCACCCCGGTGGTAGGCGCCTTCGTCGGCGCCGAGTACACCTACGTCGGCGACATCCGCGACGGCGTGGCTCAGACGAGCGATCCGATCGGCCCGAACGCGTCCCCCGCTCGTCGCAGTGCCAGCACGCAGACCGGCGGTACCTACACGTTGCAGCTCCGGTCTCGCACCTATCGGGTGTTTGCAAAGACGGGGCCGACGGCCACCGAGAGGAGCTACTTCGGCGACAAGCAGGAGGACGGTACGCGCATCGCGCGCGACGTGGTCGTCGCCTCCAGCGACGTGTCAGGCATCGATGTCACCCTCGACGGGGGAGTCCTGCAGAACACTCGGACTCCCTGGATCAGCGGACTCAACGACCGGGGGTCGACGCTCACCGCGAACGAGGGTGCGTGGTCCCCTCAGGCGGGCCTCAGCTTCACCTATGCCTGGGAGTCTCGACTGGCACCCACGACCAGTGCCCCCAACCCTCAGTGGCTCGCCCTCACGCGCGAGACCAATCGGAGTGACGGGCTGGGCAACCCGTCGGCGAATGGTCGGACCGTCGCCATTCCGAGCGCCTCGACCTCGTGCACGGTGTTCAGCATGAGCTGCCCGGCGAACGCGCAGTACCGGGTGACGGTCTCGGCGACTCGGAACGGAGTGACCGTCACGGCGCCGACATCCCTGGCCACCCAGCTCACGGACGACACGACGCCGGCCGACGAGCTCCGTGCGGCTCCCCGCATCATCGGGAAGGCCGTGGTCGGTGAGACCTTGACCACCGACTCGGGAGTGTGGGCGCAGCAGAGCAGCTACACGTACCAGTGGTTCCGTGGGCTCGTCCCGATCGACGGCGCCACCGCGTCGGCCTACCAGCCGGTCCCCGCAGACATCGGCTCGACGCTGATGGTCGAGGTGCGACCCACCAGCGCACCGAGCAACCCGCCTGCTGCCTCTACGCCCACGGCCAGGGTCGGGAACGGCACCCTGAGCAACACCAGGGCGCCGTCCATCAGCGGCACCGCCAAGGTCGGGGAGACCCTGACGGCCAGCCCCGGGACCTGGTCTCCGACGCCGTCCTCGTTCACCTACGCCTGGCTCGCCAACGGCCAGCCCATCACGGGCGCCACGTCGTCGACCTACAAGCCGGTCGAGGCGGACGTCGCGAAGGTCATCACCGTCCAGGTGACGGCTCAGCTGGCCGGCTACACCTCGGCCTCCAAGCAGTCGTCGGGCACCTCCCCGGTCTCCCTGGACGGCACCGACCCGACGAAGCTCGTGAACAAGACCGAGCCGACGGTGACGGGCACTGCCCAGGTCGGGCGGACCCTCACCGCCGAGAACGGGGAGTGGACCAATGCCCCCACGTTCACCTACCAGTGGCTAGCCGACGGCACGGACATCACGGGCGCCACGTCGAGGACCTACCTGCTGACGGCGGGCGAGGAGGGCAAGGTCGTCTCGGTCGAGGTGACCGCGCGTCGCGACGGCTTCGAGCCGGTCACGATGGAGACCGACCCGACCAACCCGGTCGCCAAGGGCGTGTTCACCAACAGTGAGAAGCCCTCGGTCACGGGCACGGTCCGGCCCGGTTCGACGGTGGCGGCACTGCCGGGCTCCTGGGCGCCTTCGACCGGGGTCTCCTACGAGTACCAGTGGCTGCTGGACGGAGCGCCGGTCAGCGGGGCCACCACGTCGACGTACCCGGTGAAGGAGGGCGAGGTGGACAAGCTGCTCAGCGTCCGGGTCACGGCCTCCGCCCCCGGCTACGCAAGCTCCAGCGCGACGTCCGACCCGGTGCTCGTCACTCCCGATGGAGACACCTCGATGGACCAGGCAGTGGCCTCGGCCATCAGCGGTGAGCCGGTGGTGGGGGAGACCCTGCGCCTGGCTGTCGGCTCCACGTCCCCGGCCTACAGCACGGTGGCCATCCAGTGGCTGCGTGACGGCACCCCGGTGGCCGGACGAACCGGTACCAGCTACGCGGTGGCGCGGGCCGACCTGGGAGCCACGCTGTCGGCTCGGATGACCTACAAGCGGGCGGGCTACACCGACCTGGTCGAGACCGTCTCCACGGTCCCGGTCACGGAGCCGGTCGAGCTGGAGAAGCCGACCCTCAAGACCTCCAAGAAGGTCAAGGGCAAGAAGCTCGTGGTCAAGGTCCGCGTGCTGGCCGACAACCAGAGCCCGGTGACGGGCCAGGTCGAGCTCACCGAGGGCAAGAAGCTCTACGCCCTCAAGACGCTCAACAACGGCAAGAAGAAGCTGGTCGTCAAGGGCCTGACGAAGGGCTTCCACTCGGTGAAGCTGACCTTCCTCGGCAACGACCTGGTGAAGAAGCGGGCCAAGACGCTCAGCTTCTCCATCGGCTGAGGGCCAGCAGCAGCACAGCAGCACCGGTCACGGGGCACCCGGCGGGAGACCGCCGCGGTGCCCCGTGGCACGTCCGGGCCGGGCGGGCGGGGATGATGGGGACATGAACGCCGCCCCGGAGCTCGACCCGGCCCTGGCCGCCCGCCTCAAGCGCACCGCCGACGGGCTGGTGCCGGCCGTGGTCCAGCAGCACGACACCGGTGAGGTGCTGATGCTGGGGTGGATGGACGACCGGGCGCTCGCGCTCACGCTGACCACCCGCCGGGCGACGTACTGGTCGCGCAGCCGGCAGGAGTACTGGGTCAAGGGCGAGACGTCCGGCCACACCCAGCACGTCGTCGAGGTCCGCCTCGACTGCGACGGGGACACGCTGCTCGTCAAGGTCGACCAGGTCGACGGCGCCTGCCACACCGGCGACCGCACCTGCTTCGACGCCGACCTGGTGCTCGGCCGTGGCTGAGCGCCGCGGCCGGCGCGGCTTCGGCCTCGCCACGCTGGCGGCCCTGGCGGCCGGCACCACCTGCGCGGTCGCCGGCACCCGCGCGGCCGTCGAGGTCGACGCGGAGGGCCAGGCCGCGGCCATGGTCACCGCCGGGACCGCCCAGGGCGACGCCCTGACGATGCCGCTGGTGACCTCGCTGGCGCTGGTCGCCCTGGCGTCGTGGGGCGTCCTGCTCGTCACCCGCGGCGTCGTACGACGCAGTGCAGCCGCCCTGGCGCTGCTGGCGTCCCTGGGGCTGCTCGCCGCGGCCGCGGCGGCCCTGGGCGACCTGCGGGGCACCGTCGAGGACGCCCTGACCGAGGTCGGCGCGACCGGGGGAGCGAGCGTCACGGGGTGGTACCTCGCCGCCGTGGTAGGTGGGGTGGTGCTGGTCCTGGCCGCGGGGCTCGCGGTGTGGCAGGTGCCCGCCTGGCCCGAGATGGGGCGCCGCTACGACTCACCGACGGGCGAGGAGCGGGCCGTGACCGGCGACCCCGAGAGCCCTCTGGACCTGTGGAGGGCCATGGACGAGGGTCACGACCCGACCGACCGCACGTCCCCCTAGACTGTCGCCAGCAGCGCCGACGACGTCGCCCGCAGCACCGACGAACCCCGATCCACCCGTGCCACAGAGGAGCCCCGCATGTCGAACAGCCACGGCAACACCCCCGCCGCGTGGAGCGCAGTGGTCGTGGGCCTCCTGGGCTTCGTGGTGGGCAGCGTCGGGCTGATCTTCGACCCGATCAGCATGCCGGTCTTCTGGGCGGGCGTGGTGATCACCCTCGCCGGCGGCGTCGTCTTCCTCGTGATGGCCAAGATGGGTCTGCACGAGGGCCACTGAGGCCCACGCCCATGAGCGCCCTGCTCGCCCCGGCACCGGCCCCGAGCCGGTGGGACCGGGTGCGCGCCCCGCTGCTCACGATCGGCGGCCTGGGCATCGCCACCCTCGCGCTGCACCTGCGCGACCCGCACGTCGACGGCTCGTGGGGCCTGTGCCCCAGTGCGGCCATGGGCTTCTGGTGCCCCGGCTGCGGTGGCCTGCGTGCGGTCAACGACCTGACCCACGGTGAGGTCGTCTCCGCCGCGAGCAGCAACCTGCTCGTCGTGGTCCTGATGCCGTTCGCGGTGCTGGCCCTGGCGGTGTGGGCGAGCGACCGCTGGCGGGGCCGGTCGCGGCGGCTGCCGCGCCGCGTCGTCGTCGTGGGCGGCTACGCCCTGCTGGCGGCGGCCGGGGTGTTCGGGCTGCTGCGCAACACCCCGGCCGCGCCCTGGCTGGCGCCCTGAGGCGGCGCGAGCGGTCCGGCTCAGCCGGCCTCGAAGCTGAACTCGAACGCGCCGGTCGAGATCAGGATGATCTGGACGATGAAGAAGATGACGCCGACGATCCCGGTGACCAGGCCGGCCTGGGCCATGCCGCCACCGCCCTTGCCGGTGCTCGCGATCTCCGCCTTCGCCGACCGGCTCAGGACGATGGCCACGATGCCGAGCACGAGCCCGCAGCAGAACAGGCTCAAGATGCCCGTCACCAGCGACCAGACCGCCTTCTGCGAGGTGCCCGGCGGCGGTCCGCCGTACGGGGGCTGGGGCGCGGCGCCGTAGCCCGGCGGCGGAGGCGGGGGAGGCTGGTCGTAGCTCATGGGTCTCCTTCGTGGACGGGCCCCTGGCGATCTGCGGACGATCCTGGGGTGCTCCTGTGGTGCGTGCGGCGACCGTACCCGCCGCCGGGCCCGCTTCGCCTCACGTGACAGACTCGGGTGTCCCTCCCCACGCCTCGAACGGAGCCGCAATGTCGGTGCTCGACGACATCGTCGCCGGCGTGCGCCAGGACCTCGCCGAGCGCGAGGCGGTGCTGCCCCTGGTCGACCTCAAGGCCGCCCTGGCCGACGTCGACGCGCCCCGTGACCCGATGCCGGCGCTGCGCGCCGCGGGCTCCAGCGTCATCGCCGAGGTCAAGCGCCGCAGCCCCTCCAAGGGCGACCTGGCCGAGATCCCCGACCCGACGGTCCTGGCCAGGGCCTACGCGGCCGGCGGTGCGGCCGCCATCAGCGTCCTGACCGAGCAGCGCCGCTTCGGCGGCAGCCTGGAGGACCTGCGGGCCGTGCGCGCCGCGGTCGACGTGCCGCTGCTGCGCAAGGACTTCATCGTCACCGACTACCAGCTCTGGGAGGCCCGCGCCGCCGGTGCCGACCTGGCCCTGCTCATCGTGGCCGCCCTCGACGACGACGAGCTGCGGCGCCTCCACGACCTCGCGGGCGAGCTGGGGCTGACCGCCCTGGTGGAGGTCCACGACGAGGCCGAGACCGAGCGGGCGGTCGACCTCGGCGCCGAGCTCGTGGGCGTCAACGCCCGCAACCTCAAGACCCTCGCGATCGACCCCGACACCTTCGGTCGACTCGCCCCCGGCATCCCCGACGACCGGGTCAAGGTCGCGGAGTCCGGCATCTTCACCCCCGCCGACGTGACCCGCTTCGTCTCCGAGGGCGCCCGCGCCGTCCTCGTCGGGGAGGCACTGGTCAAGGACGGCGACCCCACGGCCGCCGTGGCAGCGATGACAGGAGTAGGCGCATGACCGACGTGAGCACCGAGCGCAGCCGCTTCGAGGCCGACGACCAGGGCTGGTTCGGCGAGCCCGGCCTCTTCGGCGGCCGCTTCATGCCCGAGGCGCTGATGGCAGCGCTCGACGAGCTCACCGTCGCCTGGCAGGACGCGATGGCCGACGCGGCGTTCGTCGGCGAGTTCGAGCAGGTCCTGCGCGAGTACGCCGGCCTGCCGAGCCCCCTCTTCCACGCCCGTCGCCTCAGCGACCGCGTCGGTTGCCGGGTGCTGCTCAAGCGGGAGGACCTCAACCACACCGGGGCCCACAAGATCCGCAACGTGCTCGGCCAGGCGCTGCTCACCAAGCGGATGGGCAAGCAGCGGGTCATCGCGGAGACCGGGGCCGGCCAGCACGGCGTGGCCAGCGCGACCGCCGCGGCGTACTTCGGGCTCGACTGCACCGTCTACATGGGCGCCGTCGACACCCGCCGCCAGGCCCTCAACGTGGCGCGCATGCAGCTGCTCGGCGCCACCGTCGTCCCCGTCGAGTCCGGCAGCGCCACCCTCAAGGACGCCATCAACGAGGCGCTGCGCGACTGGGTCGCCTCGGTCGACCACACCGCCTACCTCTTCGGCACCGCTGCCGGCCCGCACCCCTTCCCGAGCATGGTCCGCGACTTCGTCCGCGGCACCGGCGACGAGGCCCGCGCCCAGTGCCTCGAGCAGTACGGCGTGCTGCCCGACGCGATCGCGGCCTGCGTCGGCGGCGGCTCCAACGCGATCGGCCTCTTCACCGCCTTCCTCGAGGACGACGAGGTGGACATCTACGGCTTCGAGGCCGGCGGCGACGGCGTCGACACCCCGCGCCACGCCGCCACGATCCACGCCGGCGACAGCGGCGTGCTGCACGGCGCGCGCACCTACGTCCTGCAGGACGACGACGGCCAGACCGTCGAGTCGCACTCGATCTCCGCCGGGCTGGACTACCCCGGCGTCGGGCCGCAGCACGCCCAGCTCGCCCACAGCGGGCGCGCGACCTACCTGCCGGTGACCGACACCGAGGCGATGGAGGCCTTCAGCCTGCTCGCCCGGACCGAGGGGATCATCCCGGCCATCGAGTCCTCCCACGCGATCGCCGGTGGCCTCAAGGTCGCCGAGCAGCTGGCGGCCGAGAAGGGTCCCGAGGCGACGATCCTGATCAACCTCTCCGGGCGCGGGGACAAGGACATGGGCACCGCCATCGAGTACTTCGGCCTGGGCGAGGCCGGCCGGTGAGCGCGCCGGTGAGCGGTGCGCGGACCGCCGCCGCCTTCGAGCGGGCACGGGCCGAGGGGCGGGCCGCGCTGGTCGGCTACCTCCCGGCGGCGTTCCCCGACGTCGAGGGGTCGATCGCCGCGCTCCGCACGATGGTCGACGCCGGGTGCGACGTCATCGAGGTGGGCCTGCCCTACAGCGACCCCGTCATGGACGGCCCCACCATCCAGCGCGCGGTCCAGCAGGCCCTCGACGGCGGGTTCCGCGTCGACGACCTGTTCCGCGTGGTCGAGGCGGTCGCCGAGACCGGCACGCCCACCCTGGTGATGACCAGCTGGAACCCCGTCGAGCGCCGCGGCGTCGAGCGCTTCGCCCAGCAGCTCGACGACGCCGGCGGCGCGGGCCTGATCACCCCCGACATCATCCCCGAGTTCGCGCTGGAGTGGATCGCGGCCGCCGACGCCCGCGACCTCGACAAGGTCTTCCTGGTCGCCCCGTCGAGCACCGACGAGCGGATCGCCACGACCACCGCGCAGTGCCGGGGGTTCGTCTACGCCACCGGGATCATGGGCGTGACCGGCACGACGCAGGCCACGGCCGAGGGCGTCGCGCCCCTCATCGCCCGGACCAGGGCCACCACCGACCTGCCGGTCGGGGTCGGGGTCGGCGTGAGCACCGGCGCCCAGGCCGCGGCCCTCTCGGAGCACGCCGACGCCATCATCGTGGGGACCGCCTTCGTGCGTACCCTCCTGGACCACGCCGACGACCGCGACGCCGGGCTCGCCGCCCTCCGCACCCTCACCGAGGAGCTCGCGAGGGGCGTACGACGTGCCTGAGCGCCGCCCGGGCCCGCTCGTCGTCCTCGCGCTGGTCTGCGCCCTCGTGCTCGGCGCGTGCGGGGGAGCCGACGAGCCCTCGGGCACGCTGACGGCCTCGCCGGTGGACCCGCCCTTCGACGTCGCCGACGTGTCGTTGGCGACCACCGAGGGGGGCACGCTCAGCCTCGCCGACCCCGGCGCGCGCCTCACGCTCGTCTTCTTCGGGTACACCAACTGTCCCGACGTCTGCCCCCTGGTCATGTCGACGATCGCCACGGCGCTGACCCGGCTGGAGCCCGAGGACCGCGAGCAGGTGCAGCTGGTGTTCGTCACCACCGACCCCCCGCGCGACGACGCCACGACGATCCGCCGCTACCTCGACGGCTACGACCCCACCGCTGTGGGCCTCACCGGCGACCTCGACGACATCGAGGCGCTCGGCGAGAGCGTGGGCATCTTCGTGGCCGACGCCGAGGAGCTCGCCTCCGGCGGCTACGACCTGGGCAGCCACGGCTCGCAGGTCCTCGCGGTCGACGCCGGGGGAGAGGCACCGGCGTTCTGGCGCCAGGACGTCTCCTCGGCCGACCTCGCCGCCGACATCCACCTTCTGCTCAGGAGCTGACCCGTGGTCCTCGACGTGTTGTCCATCCCGAGCCCCGCCGAGGGCACGTGGTACCTCGGCCCGCTCCCGCTGCGCGGCTACGCGTTGAGCATCATCGCCGGCATCGTCGCCGCGATCTGGATCGCCGAGCGCCGCTGGGTCGCCCGCGGCGGGGAGGCCGGAGAGATCCAGGACCTCGCCATCTGGGCGGTGCCCTTCGGGCTCGTCGGCGCACGGGCCTACCACGTCGCCACCGACGCCGGCCGTTACTTCGGCGACGGCGGCAACCCCTGGGAGGCGCTCTACCTGTGGAAGGGCGGCCTCGGGGTCTGGGGCGGGATCGCCATGGGTGCGCTCGGCGTCTACCTCGGCGCCCGGGCCAAGGGCATCAGGATCGCCCCCGTCCTCGACGCGATCGCCCCGGGCGTGCTGGTGGCCCAGGCCCTGGGGCGGTGGGGCAACTGGTTCAACCAGGAGCTCTACGGCCGGCCGACCGACCTGCCGTGGGGCCTGGAGATCGACCCGCGGCACTGGCCCGGCGACCTGACCTTCCCGCTGGGCACGACCTTCCACCCCACCTTCCTCTACGAGTGCCTGTGGAACCTCGCCGCCTTCGCGGTGCTCATCTGGCTGGACCGTCGCTTCCGCCTCGGCCACGGCCGCGTCATGGCGGCGTACGTGATGCTCTACACCGCCGGGCGGGGCTGGATCGAGATGTTGCGCATCGACGACGTGGAGCTGGCCGACGTCGGGGGGCTGCGGTTCAACGTGTGGACCTCCCTGGTGCTCTTCCTCGCGGCCGCGGCGTACCTCGTGTGGTCCTCGCGACGTCACCCGGGGCGGGAGGAGGCCGTGTACACCGACCGTCACGTCTCATCCCTCGTCCCGGACGCCGCCCCGGACTGACACCACGAAACCCAGTGGTAATCTGACGGCTCCGCGCGTGGGCCAATGTCGTCCCCTGCACCTGAACGCTTGAGTTCACACCGAGATGCCGGCGGGAGACCGCCCGGCACCACGACGACGGGAGAACGCCCGGTGCCCTATCAGCACGCATTCCCGCCGCCCCAAGGGCTCTACGACCCCCGCCACGAGCACGACGCGTGTGGTGTGGCCTTCGTCGCGACCCTGACCGGCGTCGCCAGCCACGACATCGTGGCCAAGGCACTGACCGCTCTGCGCAACCTCGAGCACCGCGGTGCCGCGGGCGCCGAGCCGAACTCCGGCGACGGCGCCGGCATCCTCATGCAGGTGCCGGACGCCTTCCTGCGCGAGGTGACCGCAGAGCTCGGCATCGAGCTCCCCACGCAGCACTCGTACGCCGTGGGCACCGCGTTCCTGCCCGGTGACGAGGAGCAGGTCGCCACCCAGGTCGCCCGGATCGAGGAGATCGCGGCCGAGGAGGGCCTCGCGGTCCTCGGGTGGCGCGACGTCCCGACCGACCCCTCGGTCCTCGGTGCCACCGCCCTCGGCGTGATGCCGACCTTCCGCCAGCTCTTCGTCGCCGGCGCCACGCAGCGCGTCGCGGGCATGCAGCTGGAGCGGATGGCCTTCTGCCTGCGCAAGCGCGCCGAGCGCGAGACCGACGTCTACTTCCCGTCGCTGTCGTCGCGGACCATGGCCTACAAGGGCATGCTCACCACCGACCAGCTCGACCACTTCTTCCCCGACCTGGTCGACGAGCGCGTCGCCTCGGCGCTGGCGGTCGTGCACTCGCGGTTCTCGACCAACACCTTCCCGAGCTGGCCGCTCTCGCACCCGTTCCGGTTCATCGCCCACAACGGTGAGATCAACACCGTCATGGGCAACCGCAACTGGATGCGGGCCCGCGAGGCACTGCTGTCCTCGGACCTGATCCCCGGCGACCTCGAGCGGCTCTACCCGATCTGCACGCCCGGCGCCTCGGACTCCGCGTCCTTCGACGAGGTGCTCGAGCTGCTGCACATGGGCGGTCGCTCGCTGCCGCACTCGGTGCTGATGATGATCCCGGAGGCCTGGGAGAACCACACCGAGATGGACGACGCCCGTCGCTCCTTCTACGAGTTCCACGCCAGCCTCATGGAGCCGTGGGACGGCCCCGCGTGCGTCGTGTTCACCGACGGTGACCAGATCGGCGCCGTGCTCGACCGCAACGGTCTGCGCCCCTCGCGCTACTGGGTCACCGACGACGGCCTGGTCGTGCTGGCCTCCGAGGTCGGCGTCCTCGACCTCGACCCGGCCACCGTGGTCCGCAAGGGCCGCCTGCAGCCCGGCCGGATGTTCCTCGTCGACACCGAGGAGCACCGCATCGTCGAGGACGAGGAGATCAAGTCCCAGCTCGCCTCCGAGCATCCCTACGACGAGTGGCTGCACGCCGGCCTGGTGCACCTCGACGACATCACCGACCGTGAGCACGTCGTGCACACCCACGCGTCGGTCACCCGGCGCCAGCAGGTCTTCGGCTACACCGAGGAGGAGCTGCGGGTCCTGCTCACGCCGATGGCCAACACCGGCGCCGAGCCGATCGGCTCCATGGGCACCGACACCCCGATCGCGGCGCTGTCGGAGAAGCCTCGGCTGATCTTCGACTACTTCGCCCAGCTGTTCGCGCAGGTCACCAACCCGCCGCTGGACGCGATCCGCGAGGAGCTCGTGACCTCGCTCAACGGCACCATCGGTCCGGAGGCCAACCTCCTGGAGCCGACGCCGGCCTCGTGCCGGCAGGTGGTCCTGCCGTTCCCGGTCATCTCCAACGACGACCTGGCCAAGATCCGTCACATCAACCGTGACGGCGACATGCCCGGCTTCATCACCCACGTCTCGCGCGGTCTCTACGACGTCGAGGGCGGGGGAGCGGCGATGGCCGCGCGGATCGAGGAGATCTGCGCCGAGGTCAGCGCCGCGATCGCCGACGGGGCGCGCATCATCGTGCTCTCCGATCGGCACTCGACCGCCGACCTGGCGCCGATCCCCTCGCTGCTGCTCACCGCGGCCGTCCACCACCACCTGGTGCGCGAGAAGACCCGCACCCAGGTCGGCCTGCTCATCGAGGCCGGCGACGTCCGCGAGGTCCACCACGTCGCCCTGCTCGTCGGGTACGGCGCCGCGGCGGTCAACCCCTACCTGGCGATGGAGTCCGTCGAGGACCTCGCGCGGGAGGGCTACTACGTCAAGGCCGAGCCCGAGGTCGCGGTCAGGAACCTCGTCAAGGCGCTCGGCAAGGGCGTGCTGAAGGTGATGTCCAAGATGGGCGTCTCCACCGTGGCCTCCTACACCGGCGCGCAGATCTTCGAGGCCGTGGGGCTCTCCCAGGAGCTCGTCGACCGCTACTTCACCGGCACGACGTCCAAGCTCGGCGGCATCGAGCTCGACGTGATCGCCGAGGAGGTCGCGATGCGGCACCGCACGGCGTACCCGCGCGGCGGCATCAGCCCGGCGCACCGCGAGCTGACGATCGGCGGCGAGTACCAGTGGCGCCGCGAGGGCGAGCCGCACCTGTTCGACCCCGAGACCGTCTTCCGGCTCCAGCACTCCACGCGCGCCGGCCGCTACGACGTCTTCAAGCAGTACACCTCGCGCGTCGACGAGCAGTCCGAGCGGCTGATGACCCTGCGTGGGCTGTTCCGGTTCAAGGACGCCGCCAGCACCGGGCGCCAGCCGATCCCGATCGAGGAGGTCGAGCCGGTCTCCGAGATCGTCAAGCGCTTCTCGACCGGTGCGATGTCCTACGGCTCGATCAGCCAGGAGGCGCACGAGACCCTCGCCATCGCGATGAACCGGCTGGGCGGCAAGTCCAACACCGGTGAGGGCGGCGAGGACCCGGACCGCCTCTACGACCCGGAGCGGCGCAGCTCGATCAAGCAGGTCGCGAGCGGACGGTTCGGGGTCACCTCGGAGTACCTCACGAACTCCGACGACATCCAGATCAAGATGGCCCAGGGCGCCAAGCCCGGTGAGGGCGGGCAGCTGCCCGGCCACAAGGTCTACCCCTGGGTGGCGAAGACCCGGCACTCCACGCCGGGTGTGGGCCTGATCAGCCCGCCGCCGCACCACGACATCTACTCCATCGAGGATCTCGCCCAGCTGATCCACGACCTGAAGAACGCCAACCCCAGCGCCCGCGTCCACGTGAAGCTGGTCTCCGAGGTCGGTGTCGGCACGGTCGCGACGGGTGTGTCGAAGGCGCACGCTGACGTCGTGCTGATCTCCGGGCACGACGGTGGCACCGGCGCCTCGCCTCTGACCTCGCTCAAGCACGCTGGCGGCCCCTGGGAGCTCGGCCTGGCCGAGACCCAGCAGACCCTGCTGCTCAACGGCCTGCGCGACCGGATCGTCGTGCAGACCGACGGTCAGCTCAAGACCGGTCGCGACGTGGTCATCGCCGCGCTGCTCGGTGCCGAGGAGTACGGCTTCGCCACGGCTCCGCTGGTGGTCTCCGGCTGCATCATGATGCGGGTCTGCCACCTCGACACCTGCCCGGTGGGCGTGGCCACGCAGAACCCCGTCCTGCGGGAGCGGTACTCCGGCAAGGCCGAGTACGTCGTGAACTTCTTCGAGTACATCGCCGAGGAGGTCCGCGAGTACCTCGCCGAGCTGGGTTTCCGGACGCTGGACGAGGCCATCGGCCAGGTCGCCGCGCTCGACGTGGAGCCGGCCGTGGACCACTGGAAGGCCCACGGTCTCGACCTGAGCCCGATCCTGCACGTGCCGGACGGCTCGGCCTTCCCCGACCAGGACCTGCGCTGCACCAAGGAGCAGGACCACGCGTTGGAGGCCTCCCTCGACGTCACCGAGCTGGTGCCGCTGTGCCAGCCGGCGATCGAGAAGGGCGAGCCCGTGCGCGCCCAGCTCACGATCCGCAACGTCAACCGCACCGTCGGCACCATCCTGGGCCACGAGGTCACCAAGAAGTACCGCGGTGAGGGGCTGCCCGAGGGCACCATCGACCTGACCTTCACCGGGTCCGCCGGTCAGTCCTTCGGCGCGTTCGTGCCCAAGGGCATCACCCTGCGGCTCGAAGGCGACAGCAACGACTACGTCGGCAAGGGTCTCTCCGGCGGACGGATCGTGGTCCGGCCCGACCGGTCCGCGCCGTTCCGCTCCCAGGAGCAGATCATCGCCGGCAACACCATCGCCTACGGCGCCACCTCGGGGAACATCTTCATCCGCGGTGGCGTGGGGGAGCGGTGCTGCGTGCGGAACTCCGGCGCCTGGGTCGTGACCGAGGGCGTGGGCGACCACGCCGCGGAGTACATGACCGGGGGACGCCTGGCGGTGCTGGGCAAGACCGGGCGCAACTTCGCGGCCGGCATGTCCGGCGGCATCGCCTGGGTCCTGGACCTCAAGGACTTCCGCGTCAACAAGGAGCTCGTCGAGCTCGGCCCGGTCAAGGACCAGGCCGCCGTCGAGCTCGAGGGCCTGGTCCGGGCCCACCTGGAGGAGACCGGTTCCGAGGTCGCCGCAGAGCTGCTGGAGGACTGGGAGAGCTCGCTGACCCGGTTCACCGAGATCATGCCGCGCGACTTCCGGATCGTGCTGGAGGCGAAGGCGAAGGCCGAGGCCGACGGCCTGGACGAGAACGAGACCGCCCAGAAGATGATGGAGGCCCTCCATGGCTGAGCGAGGCGAGGACATGAAGGAGGCTGCACAGCATGGCTGACCCCAAGGGCTTTCTGAAGGAAGGCCGCAAGAGTGCAGAGCGTCGCCCCGTCGACGAGCGGGTCAAGGACTGGGACGAGGTCTACCCCGACGGCATCGGCCGCGCGCTGCTGCCGATCATCACCCCGCAGGCGGGGCGCTGCATGGACTGCGGCATCCCGTTCTGCCACCAGGGCTGCCCGCTGGGCAACATCATCCCGGAGTGGAACGACCTGGTCTGGCGTGATGATTGGGAGGGCGCCATCGAGCGCCTGCACGCGACCAACAACTTCCCGGAGTTCACCGGTCGTCTGTGTCCCGCCCCCTGCGAGACCGCCTGCGTGCTGGGCATCAACCAGGACCCGGTGACGATCAAGAACGTCGAGGTCTCGATCATCGACAAGGCGTGGGAGTCCGGCTTCGTGCGGCCCCAGCCCCCCGAGTGGCTCTCCGGCCGGACCGTCGCCGTGATCGGCTCGGGCCCGGCCGGTCTGGCCGCCGCCCAGCAGCTCACCAGGGCCGGGCACACCGTGGCGGTCTACGAGCGTGCCGACAAGATCGGTGGCCTGCTGCGCTACGGCATCCCCGAGTTCAAGATGGAGAAGAAGCACCTCGACCGTCGGCTGGACCAGATGCGCCGCGAGGGCACGGTCTTCCGGGCCGGTGTCGAGGTCGGCGGTGAGCTGACCGGTGACAAGCTGGTCGACCGCTACGACGCCGTGGTGCTCGCCATAGGCGCCACCGAGCCGCGCGACCTGCCGGTCACCGGCCGGGAGCTCGGTGGGATCCACCAGGCGATGGAGTTCCTGCCGCAGGCCAACCGCTCCTCGCTCGGCGAGGAGGTCGAGGGCCAGATCATGGCCACCGACAAGGACGTCGTGATCATCGGTGGCGGTGACACCGGTGCCGACTGCCTGGGCACCTCGATCCGTCAGGGGGCGCGCTCGATCACCCAGCTCGAGATCATGCCGCACCCCCCGGAGGCGCGCCCCTCGGGCCAGCCGTGGCCGACGTACCCGATGACCTACCGCGTCTCCTCGGCCCACGAGGAGGGTGGCGAGCGCGTCTACAGCGTCTCCACCAAGGAGTTCCTCGGCGACGACGAGGGCAACGTGCGCGCGCTGAAGCTCGTCGAGGTCCGCTTCGAGGACGGCAAGCTGGTCGAGGTCGAGGGCACCGAGCGCGAGATCCCGGCCCAGCTGGTGCTCTTCGCCATGGGCTTCCTGGGTCCGGAGAAGCCCGGCCTGGTCGAGCAGCTCGGTGTGGAGCTCGACGAGCGTGGCAACGTCGTGCGGGGCCAGGACTACCAGTCCTCGCGCCCCGGCGTCTTCGTGGCCGGCGACGCCGGGCGCGGTCAGTCGCTGATCGTCTGGGCGATCGCCGAGGGGCGGGCCGCCGCGTCGTACGTCGATGCCTTCCTCACCGGCGACACCGCGCTGCCCGCGCCGGTCAAGCCGACCGACCGCCCGCTGGTGGTCTGAGGTCCGCAGGACATCGAACAGGCCCGGTGCCTTTGCACCGGGCCTGTTCCGTCTCCGGCCTTGTAACGATCCAAGGTCCGCTAGGGTGGGTCCGTGCGTAGAGCGAAGATCGTCTGCACGCTGGGGCCGGCCACGGCGTCGCCCCGGCGGATCCGTGAGCTGGTGTACGCCGGGATGGACGTCGCCCGGCTCAACATGAGCCATGGCAGCCACGAGGACCACGCGGAGTCCTACCGCCTGGTCCGCGAGGCGTCGGACGCCAGTGGGCACGGGGTCGGCATCTTCGCCGACCTCCAGGGGCCCAAGATCCGGCTCGAGACCTTCGCGGAGGGCTCGGCCCACCTGCGGCGCGGGCAGGAGTGGGTCATCACCACCCGCGACGTGCCAGGTGACGCCGAGGTCTGTGGCACCACCTACAAGGGGCTGCCCGGGGACGTCTCGCCCGGCGACCCGATCCTCATCGACGACGGCAAGATCCGCCTGCGGGTCCTCGAGGTCGGGGAGACCGACGTGCGCTGCGAGGTGCTGGTCGGTGGTCGGGTCAGCAACAACAAGGGCATCAACCTGCCCGGCGTGGCCGTCTCGGTGCCGGCGCTGTCGGCCAAGGACGAGGCCGACCTGCGCTTCGCGCTCTCGTTGAGCGTCGACTTCGTGGCGCTGTCCTTCGTCCGCGACGCCAAGGACGCCGAGGACGTGCGCCGGATCATGCGTGAGGTGGGCGTGATGGTGCCCGTCATCGCCAAGATCGAGAAGCCGCAGGCCATCGACAACCTCGACGACGTCATCGCCGCCTTCGACGGCTTCATGGTCGCCCGCGGCGACCTGGGCGTGGAGTGCCCGTTGGAGGAGGTGCCGTTCCTGCAGAAGCAGGTGGTCCGCAAGGCCCGGCTCAACGCCAAGCCCGTCATCGTCGCGACCCAGATGCTGGAGTCGATGATCGGCAACCCGCAGCCGACCCGCGCGGAGGCCTCCGACGTCGCCAACGCCGTGCTCGACGGCGCCGACGCCGTGATGCTCTCCGGCGAGACCAGCGTGGGGGAGTACCCCGTCCACACCGTCGAGACGATGGCGCGGATCATCTCCGCCACCGAGCTGCACGCGCTCGAGAGTGCTCACGAGACCGGCCTGGACGCCATCGAGTGGGACCCGCACACCAAGTCCGGGGTGATCGCCAAGGCTGCGGCCGAGGTCGCCGAGCGGGTCAACGCCAAGTACGTCGTCGCGTTCACCCAGTCCGGCGACTCCGCCCGGCGGATGTCGCGGCTGCGCGGCCCCGTGCCGCTACTGGCCTTCACCCCCGAGGACAAGGTGCGCTCGCAGCTCTCGCTGTCCTGGGGCATCGAGACCTTCAAGACCTCCGAGGTCGAGCACACCGACGAGATGGTGCGTCAGGTCGACGAGCAGCTGCTGCAGATCGGCCGGGTGCAGGAGGGCGACCTCGTGGTGATCATCGCCGGCGCCCCGCCGGGCATCCCCGGCTCCACCAACGCGCTGCGCATCCACAAGATGGGCGACGCCATCAATGGCGTCGCCCCGGCGTACCGGCGCCCCTGACGGGGGTTCAGCGCTTGGGACCCACCAGGTCGTCGAGGCGTGCGACCCCCTCGCGCCGGGAGACGCTCACGCACCAGCGCCCGCTGCGCCGCCAGGGAACGTCGACCAGGCCGAGCGCCCACGTGTACAGACCGAGGATGTCCTCGGACCGGTTGGAGAACTGCCAGCGCGGGTAGTCGTAGCGCCTCCGCTCACCACCGACCTGTCGCGTCGTCCAGTTGTTGGCGCGGCACCCGTCCGAGTGGAGGAGACCGCGGAGGAACGGGCCCGAGTGGCGCTCGACGATCTCCTCCTGCCACGGCTCGAGAGCGATGACCCGCTCGTGCTTGCGCCCGGGGCCGTGCTGCGGGAGCAGACAGATCCAGTGCTTCCACGACACGGTGGTGATCACGCAGCCTGGGACCAGCCGGGTGTGCGGCATGCCACCAGGCTTCACGCGCCGCATGATCGCGGCGATCACTGCGTTGTCATGGACGTACCTCGCGTCGTTGTAGATGTGAAGGTTCCAGACATCCCGACGGCCCCGGCTCAGATGCCCGTCCCCGAGGTACCAACCGAGTAGTTCCGCGTAGGCGGGTTCGTCGAGGGCGCCGCCATCGCAGTCGGGGCACGCCGCGCTGGTGTGTGCCTGGCCCCTCGGCAGCCCACGGCGCTGGTAGAGCCGTCGCCAGCGTCGGATGGTCTTCACCGCGACGCCGTGCATCGCCGCGTTGGCCGCATCGCGCATCCCAGCGTCGGATGCAGCGAGAGCGCTGTCGACGACGTGCTGCGGACGGACGTGCCCCATGGGCGGAGTCTGACCGAGCCCACCGACAGTGGTGCCGGGTGCGGGAGTCGAACCCGCACGCCCTGTGGGCAGCGCTTTTTGAGAGCGCCGTGTCTGCCATTCCACCAACCCGGCAAGGGTCGGCTCAGGGTAGACGACAACCGACTGGCCGCTGGACTCGGTGGGTGCCCTACCCTGTCGGGCGTGACCCAGCCCGCTGCACCGGCACCCCGCACCGTCGTCATCGCCGAGGACGAGGTCCTCATCCGGATGGACCTCGCCGAGATGCTGGGCGAGGAGGGGTACGACGTCGTCGGCCAGGCCGGCGACGGCGCCCGGGCCATCGAGCTGGCCGAGGAGCTGCGGCCCGACCTGGTCATCCTCGACGTCAAGATGCCGGTGCTCGACGGGATCTCAGCGGCGGAGTCGATCGCCGGCCAGCGGATCGCACCGGTCATCGTGCTGACCGCCTTCTCCCAGCGCGAGCTGGTCGAGCGGGCCCGCGACGCCGGTGCCATGGCCTACCTCGTGAAGCCGTTCTCGAAGTCCGACCTCGTGCCCGCGATCGAGATGGCCGTGAGCCGTTTCGCCGAGCTGGCGGCCGTGGAGTCGGAGGTGGCCGACCTCAGGGAGCGCCTGGAGACCCGCAAGGTCGTCGACCGCGCCAAGGGGGTGCTGCAGGAGCAGCTCAGCCTCACCGAGCCCGAGGCCTTCCGGTGGATCCAGAAGACGGCGATGGACCTGCGGCTGTCGATGAAGCAGGTGGCCGAGGGGGTCATCTCGCACGGTCCGGCGATCGCCGGCGGCACCGAGCAGCCCTGAGGCAGCCGCGCTCGGTAAAGCCTCACGTAACGATCAGGGCACGACCGCGCCCCGATCCGAACGCCTTGCGCTGGACGCCCGCGGGAGCGGCCCGGTGCGTGTAGCGTTCGCTGGCGGTGGCCGAAACCTCGGGGACACGTGCCACCCGTAGCGTCCCGGACGCGAGCGCGACACAGACGTCGAGAGGCATGGAGGACCGAGAGCCCAATGAGACCCACGACCAGGTCGGGAGTGTCCACCGTGTGGCGCATCGCGACCATGCTGCTGCTCGCGCTGGGCTTGGCCACGCTCCTCGGGGGCGGGCCCGCTGTCGCGGCGGAGGGCGACCAGTTCAAGATCGCCGGCAACGTCCAGAACAAGGGCGAGGCCATCGAGGGCGTCTCCATCACGGTCGACGGCCCCGGTGGCCCGCAGACCGTCGTGACCGGGCCCCGCGGTCAGTGGCAGGTCAGCGTCCCGGAGTCGGCGGAGTACACCGTCACGCTGGACGTCGACACCCTGCCCGAGGGCATCACCCTGGACGACCCCGAGGACGACACGCCGGAGACCAAGGAGGTCACGCCGAACGTCCCGTTCGCGCCGAAGGCGGTCAACTTCTTCATCGGTGAGGGCGAGCGGGAGTCCACGGCCTTCGCCTCGCAGCTGGTCCAGCGCCTGGTCCAGGGCATCAACTTCGGGCTGATGCTCGGACTCGCCTCGGTCGGTCTCTCGCTGGTCTTCGGCACCACCGGCATCTCCAACTTCGCCCACGGCGAGATGGTCACCTTCGGTGCCGTCATCGCCCTGTGGATCGGCGGCACCGCCTTCATCGGCGCCTCGCTGTGGATCGCGCTGCCGCTGGCGGTGCTGCTCAGCGGCCTGCTCGGCCTGGCGATGGACGCCGTCATCTGGCGCCCACTGCGGCACCGCTCGGTCGGAGTCGTGCAGCTGATGATCGTCAGCATCGGGCTCTCCCTGGCGATCCGCTACGTCTTCCAGTACTTCATCGGCGGCGGCACCGAGCAGCTCCCGGGCTCCACCGCGCAGAAGATCGACATCATCGGCCCGATCCGCATGACCAAGGTGGACATCGTCTCCATGGTGATCGCGGTCGTGGTGATCGTGGCCTTCGCGATCTGGCTGACCTCCTCCCGCCTGGGCAAGGCGACCCGCGCGATCTCCGACAACCCGGGCCTCGCCGCGGCGTCGGGCATCGACGTCGACTTCGTGGTCCGCGTCGTGTGGATCATGGCCTCGGCGCTGGCCGGCCTGGCCGGTGTCCTGTACGCCTACTACCGACCCGGCATCAAGTGGGACATGGGCACGCAGGTGCTGCTGCTCATGTTCGCGGCGGTGACCCTCGGTGGTCTCGGCACGGCCTTCGGTGCCCTGATCGGCGCGCTGATCATCGGCATCATCGTGGAGACCTCGAGCCTGTTCATCCCGGCCGACCTGCGGTTCGCCTCCGCACTGGCCATCCTCATCATCATCCTGCTGGTCCGGCCCCAAGGCATCCTTGGTCGGCGCGAGAGAATCGGATAGGAGCCCGCCATGGACTGGGGTCAGATCTTCAACCAATCGGCTTCGTCGATCATCTCGACGACGACGATCGCCTACGCGCTCGCTGCGCTGGGTCTGGGTGTCCACTTCGGACAGGCCGGCCTGCTGAACATGGGTGTCGCCGGCTTCATGGCCGTCGGTGCCTACGGCTACGCCATCTCCATCCTCACCTTCGGCTTCCCGTGGTGGCTGGCGGCGTTCACCGCCCTGGTGGCGGCGGTGATCTTCGCGATGATCCTCGGCATCCCGACGCTGAGGCTGCGCGGGGACTACCTCGCGATCGTGACCATCGCGGCCGCCGAGGTGCTGCGCCTGCTGCTGCTGACCGTGGCCTTCGAGGAGGTCACCGGTTCCGCCGACGGCCTGTACGGCTACTCCGGCGGGTTCCAGGACGCCAACCCGATCCCCGACGGGGAGTACGGCTTCGGCCCGTGGCAGTTCAACCAGAACGAGCTGTGGCCCATCATCATCGGGATCATCCTGCTGGCCCTCGCGGTGCTGCTGGTCTGGGCGATGATGCGCAGCCCGTGGGGCCGCGTCCTGCGCGGCATCCGTGAGGACGAGGACGCCGTGCGCGCGCTCGGCAAGAACGTCTTCGCCTACAAGATGCAGGCGCTGATCATCGGTGGCGTCATCATCGCGGCCGGCGGCATCGTCTACACCCTCGGCTCCAACGCCAGCCCCGGTGTGTACGTCACCTCGCTGACCTTCTTCGTCTACACGATCGTCCTGCTCGGCGGTGCGGCCACGGTGTTCGGCCCGGTCCTCGGCGCGGTGATCTTCTGGGTGCTCCAGTTCTTCCTGAGCAACCTGATGCCGGCCCTCGTGGACGCCGGCGTGCTGCCCTTCATGACCGCCAACCAGGCAGGGATGGTGAGGTTCATCCTCGTCGGCGTGGGCCTGATGCTGCTGGTGATCTTCATGCCCCAGGGCATCCTGGGCAACAAGAAGGAGATGACCTTTGTCAAGTGACGCCTCGTCCCAGTCCGGACCGCCGACGCTGGTCCCGCGGGAGAAGACGACCGGCCTGCACGTCGGTGAGGCCGCCCCTGGCTGCAAGAAGGTCGACCCGATCATCGTCGCCGACAACGTGCGCCGCTCCTTCGGTGGCGTGCACGCCGTCGACGTCGACCACGTGGAGATCCCGAGGGGCGCGATCACCGCGCTCATCGGTCCCAACGGTGCCGGCAAGACGACCTTCTTCAACCTCCTGACCGGCTTCGACACCCCCGACGAGGGCAAGTGGTCGTTCAACGACCGCTCCCTGGCCGGTGTGCCGGCCTACAAGGTGGCCCGACGCGGGCTGGTGCGCACCTTCCAGCTCACCAAGGCACTCGGCCTGCTCACGGTGCTGGAGAACATGAAGCTGGGTGCCACCGGGCAGCGCGGCGAGCGGTTCTTCACCAGCCTCGTCCCAGCCGTCTGGCGCAGCCAGGACAAGGAGATCGAGCAGCGCGCCCGTGAGCTGCTGGTGCGGTTCAAGCTGGACGCGAAGGTCGACGACTACGCCGCGAGCCTGTCGGGTGGTCAGCGCAAGCTGCTGGAGATGGCGCGTGCGCTGATGTCCAGCCCCACGCTGGTCATGCTCGACGAGCCGATGGCCGGTGTGAACCCGGCCCTGACGCAGTCGCTGCTCGACCACATCCTCGACCTCAAGGACCAGGGCATGACGGTGCTCTTCGTCGAGCACGACATGCACATGGTGCGTCACATCGCCGACTGGGTCGTCGTCATGGCCGAGGGCAAGATCGTCGCCGAGGGAGACCCCAGCACGGTCATGTCCGACCCCGCCGTCATCGACGCCTACCTCGGAGCCCACCAGGACGTCGACCTCGGTGTCGTGACCGGTCGGGTCGCCGGGGACGGCGACGCGGAGGCCTCGCGGCACATGATCGAGGCGGAGTCG
This sequence comes from Nocardioides marinus, assembly GCF_013408145.1. Lineage (NCBI taxonomy): Bacteria > Bacillati > Actinomycetota > Actinomycetes > Propionibacteriales > Nocardioidaceae > Nocardioides > Nocardioides marinus. Next base: position 2,179,561 of record NZ_JACBZI010000001.1, on the reverse strand, counting down.
AACGACGAGCTGGAGCGCGAGGAGAAGAAGCGATGAACGCCGCAGCCACCGAGACCAGGACCCTCGTCGTCCACGTCGACGACGTCCACGCGGGGTACCTGCCCGGGGTCAACATCCTCAACGGGTGCTCCCTGACCGCCTACGAGGGCGAGCTGATCGGCATCATCGGCCCCAACGGTGCCGGCAAGTCGACGCTGCTCAAGGCGATCTTCGGGATGGTCCAGGTCCGCGAGGGCACGATCTCGCTGGAGGGCCAGGACATCACCGGTCTCAAGGCCAACAAGCTGGTCGCCAAGGGCGTCGGCTTCATCCCGCAGACCAACAACGTGTTCCCCTCGTTGACCATCGAGGAGAACCTGCAGATGGGGCTCTACCAGAACCCCAAGGTCTATGCCGAGCGACTGGACTTCGTGACCGGCATCTTCGCCGAGCTCGGCAAGCGGCTCAAGCAGCGCGCCGGCTCGTTGTCGGGTGGTGAGCGCCAGATGGTGGCCATGGGCCGGGCGCTGATGATGGACCCCAAGGTCCTGCTGCTCGATGAGCCGTCGGCCGGTCTGTCGCCGGTGCGTCAGGACGAGGCGTTCATCCGCGTCTCGGACATCAACAAGGCAGGCGTCACCTGCATCATGGTCGAGCAGAACGCCCGTCGATGCCTGCAGATCTGCGACCGCGGCTACGTGCTGGACCTCGGCACCGACGCCCACACGGGCTCGGGTCGTGACCTGCTCGACGACCCCAAGGTCACCGAGCTGTACCTCGGCACGCTGGGCAAGTAGCACCTGGCTGCCCTCGGGCAGCCACCGTCGTACGACGCCGCAGAGGGCCCCGGGAACCACACAGGTTCCCGGGGCCCTCTCGTGTGCGGGGGACTCCCTGAGTGTGGACTGCCGCGGTCCCGTGTCGCCGGGGCCCTGCGGTCCGGCGGAGCCCTGCTGTCCTGGGGGCCCGCGTTCGTGTGGCCGGGGGCTGGGGTGTCCGTGCGGCCGTCGGAGATGCACGACCGAGGCTGTGGATCAGGGGCCGGACACGCAACAGGGCCCGGGTTCCTCGAAGGAACCCGGGCCCTGCGCTGTCAGGTCAGCGACCCCTGGTCAGCCCGTGTAGGCGCCGTAGGTGTTGTCGTCGCCGTACTGGTAGATACCGATCGTGGCGTCCTGCGGGTCGCCCACCTCGTCGAAGGTGATCGGGCCGGAGATGCCGTCGTAGTCGACGGTGCCGCCGTCGGCGATGATCGCGGCGCAGTCGGCGAAGGTGGTGCACTTCTCGCCGTCACCGGTGCCGCCCGAGACCTCCTGGAGCTTGCCGGCGATGTCCGCGGGGTCCGAGGAACCAGCGGCCAGGGCGGCCAGCGCGATCAGGTTGACCGCGTCGAAGGACTCCGCGGCGTAGCTGAACTCGTCGAGGCCCTTCGGGAACTGGCCCGACTCCTTGGCGTAGGCGTTCAGGTCGGTGGTGAAGGCCTTCAGCGAGTCGATCGACAGGCCGGGCAGGGTGCCCTTGGCGCCGGTCAGCGAGCCCTTCGGGAACTGCTTGCCGAAGTTCGACAGGTTGCCGTCCACGAAGTAGAGGTCCTCGGCCGGGTACTCGCCGAAGAGGCTCGGCAGGATGGTCGCGACCTCCTCGAAGGTGATCAGGGCGATGGCGTCCGGCTTGGCCGCCAGCACCGCGCTCACCTGCGAGTCGAAGGAGGTGTCACCGGTGTTGTAGGTCTCCATGGCGACGACCTCGCCGCCGGCGCCCTCGAAGGCCTCGGTGACGTACTTGGCCAGGCCGGTGCCGTAGGAGTCGTTGAGCACGATCATGCCCAGCGTCGCGGCGCCGTCGGCGGCGATCAGGTTGCCGAGCACGTCGCCCTGCAGCACGTCGGAGGGGGCGGTACGCCAGTACAGGCCCTTGTCGTCGTAGCTGGTGAACGCGTCGGAGGTGTTGGCCGGCGAGAACTGGATGACGCCGGCGTCGACGACCTGGTCGATGAACTGCAGCGAGGTGCCGGACGAGGCCGCACCGATGATCGCCGCCACGTCCTCGCCGAGCAGGCGCGGGATCTCCGACTCGTAGGCCTTGTTGTCGGTGTCGCCGGAGTCGCCGTAGACGATCTCCAGGTTCAGACCGGTGTCGGCCGCCTCGATGAGCGACGCGGCGTACCCGACGCCCGCCTCCTCCGGGGGGCCGAGGAACGCGAGGTTGCCCGTCTGGGGCAGCGCGGTCCCGATCTTCAGGTCGATGTTCGACGTCGTCGGGGTGTCGTCCCCGGCATCGGCGTCGGTGTCGCTGCTGCTGTCCTCGCTACCGCACGCAGCCAGCACCAGCATCGTCGCCGAGGCGACGGCGGCGAGGCGCATCGTGTGGGTCATCCGCTTCATGGGGTCTCCGGATCTGTCGCTTCTGTCTCCCTGCCCGGAAAGCGGGCATTGGGGGCACCATAGTGAAGTGCGGCACCCTGCGGGGGCCCTTGTCGGACCGAGGCGTGGATGTGCCCGAAACGTAACAATTCGGATGCGGAGCGCTGCGATACCTCCCGGGGTGATGTCGGGAGGTTCCCGAGCCGGGTGAGCAGCCCGGCGAGAGGTGCGGTGGCGGGCGCGGTGGGCGGGCCCGCTCAGCGCAGGGCGGCCACGATCGAGACGAGTGCCGGGGCGACCAGCAGGGCCGGCAGGAGGTCGGCCACGGCGATCTCGCGGACCCGCAGCAGCCTCAGCGCCACGCCCACCAGCAGGACCCCACCCGTGGCGGTCACCGCGGCCAGGTGGGCCTCGGGCAGGACGTCGCCGAGGACGGCACCCAGCACCGTGAGCGAGCCCTGGACCGTCAGCACGGTGACCACGCTCGCCGCGACCCCCCAGCCGAAGGCGGCCGCGAAGGCGATGGCGGCGAAGCCGTCGAGCGCCGACTTCAGCAGCAGCTGGTCGGCACCGTTGCCGAGCCCGTCGTTGAGGGCGCCCAGGATCGTGAGGGGGCCGGTGCAGAAGACGAGCGAGGCGACCACGAAGCCCTCGACGAACCGGGCGCGGTCCGCCGACCCGCTGCTGCCGACCAGGCGGGCCTGCAGCCACCCGCCGAGCCGCTCGACGCCGGACTCCAGGCCGAGCAGGGAGCCGGTGATCCCGCCGACCAGCACGGCGCCCAGCACGATCAGCATCGGGGCCGAGCTCCCCACCTCGGCGGCGAGGTCGGGGGAGAGGACCGCCGTCGCGGAGGTGGCCGCGATCAGCAGGGTGACCAGGCCGAGGCCGTCGGTGACCAGGTCCCTGGTGCGCACCGGCAGCCGGTTGCCGAGCAGCACCCCGAGCGTGCACCCGAGGAGCACGGTGACGATGTTGACCAGGGTGCCGGTGCCGGTGATCAGGGCGAGCCTCCGAGGCGGACGGGCGGCCACGAGGCGCGCAAGGTAAAGAGAGGTCTGGCCCAGTGTTGCCGACGGCCGTGCCGAGCGTAATCTTTGCGGGCCAACCCCCCGACGCGACCCCAGGCAGGTGCATCGTGAGCCGTCACACCGTCGTGCTCCGTCCGGCCCGGGTGGAGGACGCCCTCTTCCTCGCGTTGCTGTGGTCCGACGCGCTGCGCCGCGGCGATCGCCAGGAGCAGGTCGCCGACGTCGAGCTGGTCGTCAAGGACTCGCTGGTCTCCGCGGAGCAGCGGCTCCTGGTCGCGGAGGTCGACGGTGCCCCCGCCGGTGCGGTGCTGCTGAAGGTGACCACGTTGACCCCGCTCAACCTCGAGCCCGTGGTCCAGGCGGTCTCCCCGCACGTGCTGCCGGAGTTCCGCCGCCTCGGGGTCGGGCGCTTGTTGGTCGAGTCGGCTGCGGCGTACGCCGAGGAGCTCGGCATCGCGCACGTGGCGACCGGGGCGGCCGCGGGCTCGCGGGACGCCAACCGGTTCATGGCCCGGCTCGGGCTGGGACCGCACGCCGTGCTCCGGGTGGCGCCCACCCAGCTCGTGCGTGCGAAGGCCGAGGCCCAGCGACCGCCGGCGGACCGGCACCGGGACCGGGCGCGCGCCCAGCTGCTCGCCGCGCGGCGCACGCTTCGCCGCCAGCAGGCCGAGCAGCAGGTCTGAGCGGGCGCTACAGCCCGACCTTCTCCTTCGGCACCAGCGCGCAGGTCAGTCGGCAGGTGCACACGCGCTTGCCGCGTTCGTCGGTGATGACGACCTCCCACGTGGCGCTGGTGCGCCCCAGGTGGGCGGGGGTGGCGACGCCGGTGACCAGGCCCGAGGTGGCCGAGCGGTGGTGCGTGGCGTTGATGTCCACGCCGACGGCCACCTTGTCGGGGAAACCGTGCAGGGCCGCCCCGATCGAGCCGAGGGACTCCGCGAGGACGACCGAGGCCCCGCCGTGCAGCAGACCGTAGGGCTGGGTGTTGCCCTCGACGGGCATCGTCGCGACGATCCGCTCGGGGGAGATCTCGACCAGCTCCACGCCCATCTTCTCGTTGAGTCCGCCCATGCCCTGGGGCATCGCGGCGAGGTACTTCTCGACGGAGGCGAGGTCGTGGTCGGGGCGTGGGAGGTCGCTGCTCATGCCAGGAAACCTAGGTCACCCCGGCTCGGGCGTCGCGCCCGGCCCGTGACTGCCCGAGCCCGGCGCGACGCCCTGCGTCCCTCAGTGGTGCGACGTCATCGACGGCTCACACGCACATCGCGGACTTCGCCGCCGCCGCGATCTTCGCCTGGGCCTCGAGGTCGCAACGCTGGGCGCCGGTGCCGCGGGGCCCGTAGGAGTTCCACCTCATCTTCCCCCACTTGACGTACCCCTCGCCGCTGCCCTCCAGCGCGCTGCAGTAGCTGTACTTGGCCGTGCCCTTGGCCGCCAGGCGGCCGGCGTAGATCACCACCGAGGTGGCCTTGGGGATGACCTGCTTCTTGTAGACGGTGATGTCGTAGGACTCCTTGCTGGTGCTGCCCAGCTTGGTCGTCAGGTAGGTCGCCGCGTTGGCCTCGCCGTAGACGCTCACCACCTTCTTGAACAACCCGCTGGCCTTGACCGAGGCAGTGGCCTTGTACTCGCCCTTGGCGCTGAAGTTGTTGCTCTTGCTGGAGGAGAACGTCGTCTGCTTCTTGATCACGTGCTTGCCCGGCCAGGTGCGCTCGGTGAGGCGCGTGAGAGCGACGTAGGGGCTTCCCTTGACGTCCTTGACCTTGCTCTTGAAGCCCTTGGCGTTGCAGGGCTTGCCCGCCTTCGCCGCGGTCTCGGGGGCCGCCGCCGAGTGCGGTGCCGCCGAGAGCGCGGGGCTGGCGACGCTGGTGCTCAGCGCCAGGGCGGTGGCCGCGACGAGGAGTCGGAGTGAACGTGGCATGGGGGGTCCCTTCAGGGCGAGGGGGCGCTCATCCCGAGGCGCCCGGTGGGAGCGGACTACCCCTCTGCGGCCGACTCCAACCCTGTCGGTGGTCACGGATAGTCTCGTCGGGTGCCCGAGACGAACGCCCGCCCCCGGCTCCTGCTGCTCGACGGCCACTCGCTGGCCTACCGCGCGTTCTTCGCGCTGCCGGTGGAGAACTTCTCCACCACCACCGGCCAGCACACCAACGCCGTCTACGGCTTCACCTCGATGCTCATCAACGTGCTGCGCGACGAGCAGCCGACCCACGTGGCCGTCGCCTTCGACGTCTCCCGGCAGACCTTCCGGATGCAGGAGTACTCCGAGTACAAGGCCAAGCGGAACAAGACCCCCGGTGAGTTCTCCAGCCAGCTGCCGCTGATCGAGGAGGTCCTCGATGCGCTGCACATCCCCTTCTTGAAGAAGGAGGGCTTCGAGGCCGACGACATCATCGCCACCCTGGTGACCCAGGCGCTGGCCGAGCCGGACATGGAGGTGCTGATCCTCACCGGTGACCGCGACTCCCTGCAGCTGGTCACCGACCGCTCCACCGTGCTCTACCCGATGCGGGGGGTCTCGGACCTGGCCCGGATGACGCCGGAGGCCGTGGAGACCAAGTACGGCGTGCCCCCGCACCAGTACCCCGAGCTGGCCGCGATCGTCGGGGAGACCTCCGACAACCTGCCCGGGGTCCCCGGGGTCGGTCAGGGGTTCGCCGCGAAGTGGCTGAAGACCTACGGCGACCTCGACGGGGTGATCGACCACGCCGACAAGATCACCGGCAAGAAGGGCGAGTCGCTGCGCGAGCACCTCGGCGACGTCATGCGCAACCGCCGGCTCAACGCACTGGTGCGCGACCTCGAGCTCGAGCTGCACCCCCGGGACCTCGCGCTGCGGCCGTGGGACCGCCAGGCCGTGCACACGTTGTTCGACGGCCTGGAGTTCCGGGTCCTGCGGGACCGGCTCTTCGAGACGTTGACCTCCGACGAGGACGTCCTCGACGACTCCGGCTTCGAGCTCGCCGGCACCCGCCTGGGCGCCGACGAGGTGGGGCCGTGGCTCGCCGAGCACGCGTCTGGGGACGCGGCGACCGGTGTCGCCGTGCAGGGCAGCTGGCGGGCGGGCACCGGGGAGGTCTGGTCGCTGGCGGTGGCCGCGGCCGACGGCACCGCGGCGTGGTTCGACGCCGCCGAGGTCACCCCGGCCGACGACGCCGCCGTGGCCGCCTGGCTGGCCGACGCCGCGCGACCCAAGGTGCTCCACGACGCGAAGGGCCCGATGCTGGCGCTCGCGGCCCGGGGGTGGCCGCTGGCCGGCCTGCAGAGCGACACCGCGCTCGCGGCGTACCTCGTGCGCCCCGACCAGCGCTCCTACGACCTCGCCGACCTGACCCTGCGCTACCTCAAGCGCGAGCTGAAGCAGGGCGAGGCCGACGACGGCCAGCTCAGCCTCGACACCCTCGGCGACGAGGGGGACAGCGCAGCGGCCGACACGGCCATGCTGCACGCCCGCGCGGTCCTCGACCTGGCCGAGGCGCTCGACACCGCTGTCGAGGAGCACGGCGGCACGACCCTGATGGCGCAGATCGAGCTGCCGCTGGTGCACCTGCTGGCTCGCATGGAGACCCTGGGCATCGCCGTCGACAGCGACCACCTGGAGTCCCTGGAGCAGCACTTCTCCGCCGAGGTGCGCGCCGCGGCCGAGGAGGCCTACGCGGTGATCGGCAAGGAGATCAACCTCGGCTCGCCCAAGCAGCTGCAGGTGGTGCTCTTCGACGAGCTCGACATGCCGAAGACCAAGCGCACCAAGACCGGCTACACCACCGACGCCGACGCCCTGCAGGCGCTCTACGTCAAGACCGAGCACCCGTTCCTGCTGCACCTGCTGCGTCACCGCGACGTCATCCGGCTGCGGCAGACCATCGAGGGGCTGCTCAAGACCGTGGCACCCGACGGGCGCATCCACACCACGTTCAACCAGACGATCGCGGCGACCGGTCGCCTGTCCAGCACCGACCCCAACCTGCAGAACATCCCCATCCGCACCGAGGAGGGCCGACGCATCCGCGAGGCGTTCGTCGTGGGCGAGGGCTACGAGTCGCTGATGACGGCCGACTACAGCCAGATCGAGATGCGGATCATGGCTCACCTCTCCGAGGACGCGCTGCTGATCGAGGCGTTCCGCTCGGGGCAGGACTTCCACTCCATCACCGCCGCCCGGGTCTTCGACGTCGCTGCCGACGCGGTCTCCACCGAGCAACGGGCCAAGATCAAGGCGATGAACTACGGCCTGGCCTACGGGCTCTCCGCCTTCGGCCTCGGGCAGCAGCTGGGCATCGAGCCGGGCGAGGCCCGCGGGCTGATGGATGAGTACTTCGAGACCTTCGGCGGGGTGCGCGACTACCTCGGTGGCGTCGTCGACGAGGCCCGCCGCACCGGCTTCACCGAGACGCTGCGGGGCCGTCGGCGCTACTTGCCCGACCTCACCAGCGACAACCGCCAGCGTCGCGAGATGGCCGAGCGGATGGCCCTCAACGCCCCGATCCAGGGCTCGGCCGCCGACCTGATCAAGGTCGCCATGCTGCGTCTGGAGGAGGGCATCGCCGCGGCCGGCCTACGCTCACGGATGCTGCTGCAGGTCCACGACGAGCTCGTCCTCGAGGTCGCGGCGGGGGAGCGGGAGCAGCTCGAGCAGCTGGTCCGCGAGCACATGGGCGCCGCGGCCGACCTGCTCGTCCCGCTGGACGTCTCCGTCGGCACCGGTCACTCCTGGCACGAGGCCGCGCACTAGGGGGTCGGCTGCGCCTCGACCGGCACCGGCTCCTTGAGCCGCCACAGGCTGATGCCGAGCAGGGCGGCGAAGAGCGCGGCGTCGATGCAGACCACCACGGCCACGAGCGTGCCGAGCTCATCGACGGTGCCGGCCAGGGCCACCATCGCCACGACGGCCATCCACACCAGGTACGTCGTCTTGGTCCCGCGCCGGGCAAGGACCGAGTAGACCAGCAGCTGCAGCATCGCCAGCAGCGTGCCGAGCACGGCGAAGACCCACAGCCGCGACTGCACGTCGGAGTACTCCGCGCCACCGACGAAGACCATCGCGATCCCGCTGAGCAGCCAGGCGCCCAGGGTGCAGCCCACGCCGAGCAGCCCGACGACGAAGAGGCTGCGCAGCAGCGCCCGACGCCGCTGCGCGGGGGTGGACATCGCGGGGAACGCGACGACGACGACGAACTGCGGCAGGAACAGCACCGCCTTGGTGAGGATCAGCCCGGCGGCGTACAGGCCGGCGTCGTGGTCGTCGAGCACGTTGCGGGCCACGACGATGTCGAGGTTGGAGAGCACGAAGAAGGCGAGCAGGGCCAGTGACGCGCTCCCGGTCTCGGTGACCACCCGGCGGGCGGTGTGCTGGTCGCTGTGCCGGTCGCTGTCGCGCACGTGCATGCCTGGGCGCCGCAGGGCCAGCCACCCCACGATCGCGGGGGCGAACATCGCGATCATCACGCCGAGCATGGCGGCGGACTCGGTGGGGGAGACGACGATGCAGATCGTGCCCACCACCACCCGACCCAGCCCCATCGCCAGGTAGATGCCCGCCAGCGAGAACCACCGACGCTCGCCCTGGAGCACGCCGGCCTGGCCGCCCATGATCGTCAGCGGCACCGCGGAGACCGCCAGCAGGACCGCCGGGACGACGGAGTCCAGGCGCAGCACCTGGTGGACCACGGGCGCCAGCACGAGCATCAGCAGGCCCAGCCCGAGGGCCGCGCGGTAGGTGACGCGCAGGACCATGCGCTCGATCTGGCCCACGTGCTCGGGCTCGGCCGAGATGCGGCGGGCACCCGTGGCCTGGAGCCCGAGCTGGAGGACGGCGACGACCATGAGCAGCGCCATGAGCGAGGCGACGGCGCCGTACTCCGTGGGCCCGAGCAGCCGGGCGGAGATCATCTGGAACGCGTACGTCGCGACGTTCATGACCGCCATCGCCACGGCGATTCCGGCGCTGCTGCGCAGCAGCGTGCGCAGGTCGGGCAGCCGTCGACCGCCCTCCGGTCCGCCTGGGGCCCCCGAGGCCCGCTCAGTCGTGGTCGTCACCCTGTGAGACTAGGTGAGGTCCTGTCCGCCCGGGGAAGTGTCGGCCAACGCCGGAGAAAAGGCGAGCGACGGGCGGACGTGCTTTGCTCCTCCGGTGGTGACCCCGGATCCGCGTGCGGCCTGGCAGCGTGTCGTGGTCGCCGTCTGGTCACTCGTCCTGGCGCTGCTGCTCCTGGGGCCGGCCCTGGCTCCGGGCTACGTCCTGTCCTACGACATGGTCTGGGTCCGCGACCTGGCCGTGCGCGCCGACGTGCTCGGGCTGGGCAGCGGGCTTCCTCGGGCCGTGCCGAGCGATGCGTGGGTGGCGGTGCTCGACGAGCTCGTGCCGGGGATACTGCTGCAGAAGCTGGTGCTCGTGGGTGTCCTGCTCGGGGGCACCGCGGGTATCGACCGGCTCCTGCCCCGTGTCGGGCTGGTCGCCCGGCTGGCTGCGGTGACGCTGTGGCAGTGGAACCCGTACGTCGTCGAGCGGCTCGTGCTCGGTCACTGGCCGGTCCTCGTCGGGTACGCCGCGCTGCCCTGGGTCCTCCTGGGTGCCCTGCGCTGGCGCGCCACCGGGCGTGCCCCGTGGTGGCTGCTGCTCGCGGTCCTCATGGGCAGCCTGAGCGTCAGCGCCGGGCTCGCGACGTCCCTGGCGCTGCTGGTCGTGCTGCTGGTCGGTCCCGGGGGCCGGCGCCCCTGGGGTCGCGGGCTGCTGCTGGCCGGTGCGGCCCAGGCGCCCTGGCTGGTCTCCGGGCTGCTGCACGTGCGCGACGCCGTCACCGACCCCGCGGCTGCCCGCCTGTTCGCGCTCTCTGACGAGGGGCCCCTCCCCGGTCCGTTGGCTGCGCTGACCCTCGGCGGGGTCTGGAACGCCGAGGTGGTGCCTGTCAGCAGGACCGGCCCGGCGACCCTGGTCGCCCTGGTCGTCCTGGCAGCGCTGCTCGTGCTGGGCATCGCCGTGGTCCGGCGCAGAGGCACGGAGCCGGCGGTGCCGTGGACCCCGCTGGTGCTGCTGTGGGCCGTCGGGTGGGTGCTGGCGATCCTCACGTGGCTGGCTCCCGGCCCCTTCGGCGTGCTCGCCGCCGTCGTACCGGGTGGGGGAGTGCTGCGTGACGGTTCCCGCCTGCTGGTCCTGTGCGTCCCGCTGCTGGTGGCCCTGGTCGCCGTGGCCGTCGACGCTGCCTGGGACTGGTCCGGCGCCCGCTGGCCCCTGGCCGCCCGGGTCTCCCTGGCGGTGGTCCTGGTGGTCTGGCCGGTCACGGTCCTGCCCGACGGGGCCTGGGGTGCCGGTGGCCGCCTGGGCGCAGTCGACTACCCCGCGGCGTACGCCGCCGCGCGCAGCGCTCTGGGCGACGCGCCCGGCGACGTGCTGGTCCTGCCCCTGTCGAGCTATCGGCAACCGGGGTGGAACGACGGGCGCAAGGTCCTCGACCCGCTGGGGCGGGTGCTGGTCCCGGTGCCCGTCGCCTCCGACGAGCTGGTCGTCGACGACGTGGTGATCGCGGGGGAGGACCCACGGGTACGCCGGGTCCGCGCGGCCCTGGAGAGCCCCACACCGCAGGCGCGGGCGGCGGCGCTCGGTGCCCTGGGCGTCGGTGCCGTGGCCACGGACCTGACCGCTCCCGGGCCGGCCCCCGACATCGCCGGTGCCGTGCTGCACGACGACGACGTGCTGCGCGTGGTGCGACTGGCTGCGGTCGACGAGACCGTCCCCCCGCGCCCCTGGTACCTCGCCATGGGCCTCGCCTGGACCCTCCACCTCGGCGTCCTGCTGGTCTCGGTCGTGGGCGGCGTCCGTTGCGCTCGGCAACGGTTTCGTCGGAATTTGTCCGGATAGGGCGTGAGACTGCTAACGTTTTCCTACCTTTGAGGGAGGGTGGAGAAGTGGGAACAATTCTTGGCACCGTCGCGGCGATGATCGTCGGCGGCGCGGTGGCCACCATCACGGTGGTCGGCGTCGTCTCGTCGCAGACGAGCCCGCAGGGTGACTCCCCTGCGAACGTCAACGCACCTGTCGTGGTGTACGGCTCTACCAACTAGGGCCTCACGCGTACCACCGAAAGGCCGGCAGCCACGAGCTGCCGGCCTTTCGGTGCGCCCACACGAATCGAGGAGGCGCGCCAACGCCGTCCCCTTCCGCTGGTCGAGGTGCGAGGAGCGTCAGCGACCGCACTGGTGGTCGAGCAGGCGAGCGCCAGCGAGCCGTCGTCGAGACCCCGCACGACGACAAGCAACCTCATCCACGGGGCGACTGGAGGGTCTGCCGTGAACCCCTTTCACGCCACGCCCTCCGGTCCGGTTCGACTCCGTGGTCGCCGCGGGTGGGCGCCTGGACGTTCGCGCTGCAGCAGGCCCTTCCTTCATCGAAGCCGTGCTCACGGTAGGCATGGATTTCGGTACCTGGTTGCGGTCCGCCCGAACGGTCCGGCATCGCCGAGGTGCTCGCTTCGGTTGCGGCTGACTCGTCCTCCACAGATTCGTTCGGTGCCCTCACGACCATTCCATTCGAACACTTGTTCTAGTAGAATCTGGTCATGGCACTCGGGCACCGGGATCACTCGGCACAGGACACCGCTCCTGTCCCGACCGGTGACCTGCTGTCCCTCGCCGTCGCGCAGAAGCAGGCCGCCGACGACGCCGACCGTCAGCTCTTCATCACCGTCGCCGCTTGGGCCGACCGCCACACCACCGGCCAGCTGCTCCCCGACCTCTACGGCACCTACGGGCTCGCCGACGACGACGCCCACGCCGCCGCCGAGAACGCCTGGGTCGCCCGGTTCGGGATGCCCGGTGCCGACACGATGCTCGAGCTCGCCGGCCCGGGTGCCCCCGAGGTCTCGGAGTTCGCGGTCATCGAGCTGGCCGCCGCGTTGGGGCGCTCCACCGACTCCGGCCGGGCCCTGGTCTCGGATGCGGTGGAGGCCAAGCACCGGCTCCCCAAGGTCTGGGCCCGCCTCGAAGCAGGCCAGGTGCAGGTGTGGCGGGTACGCCGGGTCACCGAGGTCACCCGCACCCTCACCGCCGAGGCCGCGGCGTTCGTCGACGCCCACCTCGCCCACGTCGTCCACACCGCCTCGTTCGCCACGGTCAAGAGGTTGGCTGCGGAGGCTGCGGCACGCTTCGACCCCGAGGGATGCGAGATGGAGGAGGTCGACACCGCCGCGTCCCTCCACGTCCACCTCGACCTCAGCACCGCCTGGACCATCGGCACCGCCAACGGCGTCCCCCTCACCGGGCTGCTGGACCGCGCCGACGCCGAGGAGCTCGAGCACGCCATCCGCACCATCGCCGACCAACTACTGGCCGCCGGCTCCACCGACTCGCTCGACATCCGCCGCGCCAAGGCGCTGGGCTACCTCAGCCGCGGCGACCTCACCCTCGACCTTGCTGATGAAGGTGGTCGACCAGCGACGAGCGCCAGCGAGGAGCGGGCGTCGAGACCACCCCGCAACCCCCGCCAAGTCGTCCTCCACCTCCACCTCTCAGAAGCCGCCCTCCGCGGAAACGAAGGACCCGGCGCCCCCCAGGTCGACCCCGACACCGGCCGGCTCGGTCTCCACCTCGCCCGCCTCGAGAACCACCACCAGACCCTCACCGCCGACACCGTCCGTGAGTGGCTGACCATGCCCGGCGCCAACATCGTGGTGAAGCCGGTCATCGACCTGCACGACCAGATCGCCGTCGACGCCTACGAGATCCCCGACCGCATCTCCACCCGGGTCAAGCTCAAGCGCACGACCTGCGTCTTCCCGCACTGCACCCGCACCTCAGCACGCGTGGACCTCGACCACATCGAGGAGTACGTCCCACCAGACCAGGGCGGACCACCCGGCCAGACATCAACACAGAATCTGGCCCCCTTGTGCAGACGCCACCACCGAGCCAAGACCCACCCCTCCCCGGCCTCGACAAGCTCGACCAACACCAGGTGGGACTACGACCAGCTCACCCCCACCACCTGGCTCTGGACCAGCCCCCACGGCATCCGCCTGCTCGTCCACCCCGACGGCACCACCGAGCTCTGACACGGAGCTGTGAGGGCGACCGCTGACGGTCGTCGTGCCCACCCGCCCCGGGCGGTCACCCCACCTGGCGCACGAGCACCTCGAAGCGGCGGCCGTCGGTCGAGGCGTCGAACTGCCCGACACGTTCGAAACCGAGTGAGGTGACGGTGCGCAGCGCCCGGAGGTTGAACGAGGCGACCGTGACCCTGAAGGCCGGGGGAGCAAAGGCCGCCCGTCCGTACTCCAGTCCGACGCGGATCGCCTCCCTACCCAGGCCCTGACCGACCAGCTCAGGACGAAGGCCCCCGCCGGTGTCCAGGGCGCTGTCGTCGTACGCCCAGCCCGGCACCTGCCCGTCCACGCCGAAGGAGCGGAAGCCGATGAGCCGGTCGGCATCATCGAGCAGGGCGTGGAACCCCGCATCAGGGTCGAGCAGCTCCTCAGGCCGTGCACCAGCCATGTCGTAGCAGTCGTAGGGCGCCGGGTAGCGCCACGAGCAGATGTCGGCCGCCTGGACCGGGGAGAGCGGGGCGATGCGCACGGGGGACCGGGAGCCGGCGCGGCTCAGGCGCGGGTGGTGCCGGGGTCGTCGGCCTGCAGGATGCGTCCGTCGAGCCGCGCGGAGACGACCTCGGCGAAGGAGCGCTGACTCTGCGTCCACGTGAACCGGTGGCTGACCTCCAGCGCGCCGGAGGAGAGCCGCCGGCGCAGCTCGGTGTCGGTCAGCAGCCGGCGCAGTGCGTCGGTGAACTCCGCCTGCGTGTCGACCAGCAGTCCCGAGTGGCCGTCCTCGATCGACTCCTGCGTGCCCCCGGCCGCCCGGTAGGCGACGGCGGGGGTGGCGTGCATGCCGGCCTCGCCGATGACCAGGCCCCAGCCCTCCTTGAGCGAGGGGAGCGCGAGCACCCAGGCCCGCTCGTAGACCTCGTGCTTGTGCTCCTCGGTGACGTGCCCCTCCAGGACGACCAGGTCGCCCGCCCCCACCTTCTCGACGTACGCCGCCAGCTCGGCCTCCCACCAGCCGGACCCGACCACGTGCAGCCTCAGCGAGGGCAGCTCGGCCTGCAGTGCCACCGCGGCGTCGATGGCGTGCTCGACCTGCTTGTGGGGGACCAGCCGCCCGACGACGGCCACCACGGGGTCGGGGCTCTTCCCGGGGTCGACCGCCCGGTAGGGGTCGGTGCCGTTGTGCACGACGGCGATCCGGTCCCGGCCGATGCCGAGGGCGACCATCTCGTCCCGGGTGGCGCGGGAGACCGCGACGTACTGCTCGCGGCGGTAGAGCCGGGGCGCGAAGCGCCGCTCGATCCACCAGCCGATGCGCCCGCTGAGGCCGGGGTAGACCACGGGCCACTGCTCGCGGTGCACGTGGTGGATGAGCACGATGACGGGGACGCCGGTGACCATCCGGCTGAAGAACGGCAGCCCGTTCTGCACGTCGACGACGAGGTCGGTCCGACCCTGCGGCCCGTCGAGGTCTCCGCGCCGCAGCGCCCGCATGCCGGCGGGGTACACCGACAGCTTCGTCCCCCGCCGGACGAACCGGATGCCGCCGCGGGTCTCCTCCGGGGGAGCCGCGGCGTGGGCGGCACAGAAGATCGTGACGGTGCAGCCGCGCTCGACCAGGCCCTCGGCCATCTTCTCGAGGTAGCGCTCGGCGCCGCCGCCCTCCGGGTTCGCGGTGTCGCGCCAGCTCAGGAAGACGACGTGGCGTCCGTCCAGCGAGCCCTCGTACATCGGGCGGAGCCTATAGGGTCCACGTCGTGCCACGCTCGTCCACCAAGCCCTTCCGGGCCTCGCTGTCGAGGTCGGTGCGCCTGTTGCGGGAGTTCCGCTACGAGCAGCCCGACCCCGCCCGCTTCTACACCGCGCTGGCACAGGACTCCGCCGCGCAGGTGGCCCACTACGCGCCGCTGGAGTCGCGGCTGGTCTTCGACGTGGGCGGTGGACCGGGCTACTTCCGCGACGCCTTCCGCGCCGCCGGTGCCCGCTACCTCGCGCTGGACTCCGACGTCGGTGAGCTGGCCGGTCTCGGCGACATCGCCGCCGGCACGGTGGTCGGCAGCGGGATGCAGCTGCCGGTGCGCAGCGACTGCGTCGACGTCTGCTACTCCTCCAACGTGCTCGAGCACGTCCCGCAGCCGTGGACCATGGCGCGCGAGATGGTGCGTGTGACCAAGCCCGGGGGCCTGGTCTTCATCAGCTACACCGTCTGGTTCGGGCCCTGGGGCGGGCACGAGACGGCGCCGTGGCACTTCCTGGGCGGGGCGCGGGCGCGTCGGCGCTACACCCGGGTGCACGGCCACGAGCCGAAGAACCGGTTCGGGGAGTCGCTGTTCCCGGTGACCGTGGCGGCCGGGCTGCGCTGGGCCCGGGAGCAGGAGGCTGCGGGATCCGTCGACATCGTCCAGCTCACCCCGCGCTACAACCCCTGGTGGAGCCGCTGGCTGCTGCGGGTCCCGGTGGTGCGGGAGCTCGTCACCTGGAACCTCGTGCTGGTGCTGCGCCGTCGATGAGGCGAGCATGAGCAGGTTCGCCTGGCGGGTGCTGGCGGGCTGCGGGCTGCTGGTCGGCCTGGCCTTCACCCAGGACCCCGGCTACGTCGTGGCCGACACCAAGTTCGACCTGGTGGCCGCGCCGGGGGACTTCGTGCTGCGCGCCCTGCACCTGTGGGACGGCGAGGGCGCCTTCGGCCAGCTGCAGAACCAGGCGTACGGCTACCTCTTCCCGACCGGGCCGTTCTTCCTCGCCGGCGTGCTGGCGGGGGTCCCCGGCTGGGTGGTGCAGCGGCTGTGGTGGGGACTGGTGCTGGCCGTCGCCTTCGCCGGCACCGCCCGCCTGGTGCGGGCGCTCGGCGTGCGCAGCGACCTCGCCTGCCTGCTGGCCGGCGTGGCCTACGCGATGTCGCCACGGATGCTCACCACGCTCGGACCGATCTCCAGCGAGAGCTGGCCGATGGCCCTGGCGCCGTGGGTGCTGCTGCCGCTCGTGGTCGGTGCCGAACGCGGGTCCCCGCGGATCGCCGCCGCTTGGGCTGCGGTCGCAGTCGCCCTCGTCGGCGGCATCAACGCCGCGGCGGCCTTCGCGGTCATCCCGCTCGGGGCGGTGTGGCTGCTGACCCGTACGCCGGGTCCCCGCCGCCGTGCGCTGATGCTGTGGTGGCCGGTGCTCACCCTGCTCGGCACCCTGTGGTGGCTGGTGCCGCTGGTCGTGATGGGGGCCTACAGCCCGCCGTTCCTGCAGTGGATCGAGACCGCCTCGGTCACGACCTTCCCCACCACCGTCGCCGACGCCCTGCGCGGCACGTCCAACTGGGTCGCCTACATCGACACCACCTCCCGCGCCGGACGTGACCTGCTGAGCACGCCCTACCTCGCGCTCGACGCCGGCGTCCTGCTGCTCCTGGGTGCCACCGGCCTGACGCTGCGCAGCAACCCCCACCGCGCCTTCCTGGCACGCGGCCTTGCGGTCGGGCTGCTGCTGGTCACGCTCGGCCACGAGGGGGTCGTGCAGGGATGGGGTGCGGCCACGCTGCACGACCTGCTCGACGGGGCCCTCTCGCCGATCCGCAACGTCCACAAGTTCGACCCGATCATCCGTCTGCCCCTGGTCATCGGGCTCGCGTACGCCGTCGAGGCGCTGCGTGCGGCGTCCACCACGCCCACCCCGGCGACCCCCCGGTTCCGCCTGGACCGTGCCGTGCTGACCGCCACCGCCGTGGCCGTCGTGGCGGCGGGTGCCGTGCCCGCGCTGACCGGCCGGATCGCGCCGCGCGAGCCGGTGGTGGCCGTGCCCGGCTACTGGTCGGCCACGGCTCAGTGGCTGGAGGAGCGCGACGCCGCCGACGGCGACGCGACCGCCCTGCTGGTGCCCGGCTCGGGGTTCGGCCGCTACCAGTGGGGCTCCCCGGACGACGAGCCGCTGCAGTGGTTGGCCGACTCGCGCTGGGCGGTCCGCAACGTCGTCCCCCTCGTCCCCGCGGGGCAGATCCGGATGCTCGACGGCATCGAGCGGCGACTCGCCGAGGGCCGCGGGTCGCCGGGGCTCGCCGACGCCCTGGCGCGTGCGGGGGTGCGCTACGTGGTGGTCCGCAACGACCTGACCCGCTCCGACGACGTCCCCGACCCGCTCCTGGTGCGCCAGGCCCTGCAGGAGTCCCCGGGCCTGGTCGTCGCGCAGACGTTCGGCCCGGTGCTCGGGGGCGAGGCGCGGCTGGAGGGGACCGACGAGCGGGTCGTGGTCGACGGCGGGTGGCAGACCCGCTACCGCGCCGTCGAGGTCTGGGAGGTCGCCGGCGCCGAGCGCGCGGTCCTCGCCGAGGACCTCCCCGTCGTGGTGGGCGGCCCCGAGGACCTGGCCGACCTCGCCGACCTCGGGGCGCTCGACGAGCGACCGGTGCTGCTGGGCACCGACCTGCCCGAGGACCTGGGGTCGGAGGTCGACGACGACCTGCGGTCGGCACTGGGGCCGCTGGTGCTCACCGACGGGCTGCGGCTACGGGAGCACGCCTTCGCGCGGACCCACGACGCCGACAGCCCGGTGCTGGAGCCGGGTGCCCCGCGACGCAACGGCAACCCGACCCCTGACTACCAGCTGGACGGGGACACCGAGGGGGACACCGAGGGGGACGACCGGTGGCGTACCGCGGCCCGCCTCGAGGGGGTCGCGTCGGTCGACGCGTCCTCCTCCGATGCCTGGACCAGCTCGCTGGGCCCGGTCCGACGCGCGGCGCAGCCCTGGTCGGCCCTGGACGGCGACCCGCGGACGGCGTTCCGCACCGGCCCGTTCGCGAGCGGGACGCAGTGGTGGGAGGTGACCTTCGAGGAAGCCCGGGTGCTCGACCGGGTGACGCTCACCGGTGGCGACGAGGCGCTCGAGGACCAACGGGTGCGGGTGGTGACCGACGAGGGCGCGACCGAGGAGCTCGCGCTCGGACCGGGTCAGTCCCGGGTCGTCCTGCTCGATGGTGCGACCTCCGCCTCCCTGCGGGTCGAGTCAGCCCTGCCCGACCGCCCGTTGCAGCTGGCGGAGGTCGACGTCCCCGACGTCGAGCCCCGGCGACCCTGGGTGCTCCCGCCGGTGCCCGAGTCCTGGCTGGCGCTGTGGGACCGGCCCGACGTGATCGCCCTGCGCGCGGACCGCGACGCCCGTACGGGGTGCGTGGTCGCCTCGGACCTGCGTCGCACCCGCGAAGAGGTCCGGTGCGTCGACCGCCGCGCCGTCGCCGACGAGGAGCCCGACGGCCTGGACCGGGTGGTGACCCTGCCCGCCGCCGCGACCTACGAGGACGTGACCCTGCGGGGAAGGCCCCGGGCGGGTGCTGCCCTCGACGCCCTGGTCGTCGAGGGCCGCGCGATCACCGCCCGAGCCTCCTCGACCGCGGTCGCCGACCCCCGCGCCGGCGCACTGGCCGCGATCGACGGGGACCCCGGCACCACCTGGATCGCCGATGCTGCCGAGGACTTCCCGAGCCTGGAGGTGTCCTGGCTGCAGGAGCGCGACGTCGCCGGCCTGAGGGTGCGGCTCGACCCCGACACGGCGGCATCGCGGCCCACCGCCCTGCGGCTGACCTGGCCGGGCGGGACCCGCGACGTCGAGCTCGTCGACGGCCGTGCCGACCTCGCCGACGACCCGGTGCGCACCGACCGACTCACGCTCCGGGTGCTGGGCACCGAGCCCACCAGGGACCTCGGGTTCGACGGGGTGGGACGACCCGTGGGTGCCGGGATCAGCGAGCTCCGTCTGCTCGGGGTGCCCTACGAGCCGCTCAAGCCGTCGCTGGAGACCCGGCGCTTCGGCTGTGGCACCGGTCCCGACCTCGAGGTCGGGGACCGGCTCGTCACGACCCGGTTGGTGGCCAGCCCGGCGACGCTGCTGGCCGGCGACGACGTGGAGCTGCGCCCGTGTGGTCGGGAGGTCCGACGCGACCCGGTCCTGACGCTCCGCGCGGGGGAGACCCGTGTCCGACTACGGGACACGGCCGCGGTCGAGGCGCTCTCCGTGGTCCTCGGCACCCTCCCCTCGGGTCCGGACCCGACCAGCGTCACCGTCGACGAGGGGGCCGCGACCCGGGCCTTCGAGCTCCCGACCGGGAGCACCGGGGTGCTCGTGTCCCGGGAGAACGCCAACCCTGGCTGGACCGCCCGCCTGGACGGCACCCTCGCCGCGATCACCGTGGACGGCTGGCAGCAGGGCTGGCTGGTGCCGTCGGCAGCCGGAGAGGACGAGCCGGTCGTCGCGACCTTCGGTCCGGACCGGCCCTACCGGATCGGGTTGGTCGTCGGTGCGCTCACGCTGGCGCTGCTCCTCCTGGGGACCGCGGTCGCCGCGTGGCGCTCCCGGCGCCGGGAGCCTGCCGGGGTGCCACCCGCCCTCGGTGGTCGCAGGCACGGCCCGTTCGTGGCGGCGCTGAGCAGCACCGTGGCGGGCGGGCTGCTCGCCGGCACTGTGGGCGCCGTGCTCGGTCTCGTGGTCGGGGTGCTCGTGCCCGTGGCGTTGCGCCGCCTCCCAGCCGGCGCCGTGGACGCGGTGCCGTGGCTGCTCGCGGCGCCGCTGCTGGCCGTGGGCGCGGCGTACGCCGTGCGTCCCTGGGGCGATGCAGCGGGTTGGGCCGGCGCGTGGGCGTGGCCCTCCTACCTCGCGCTCGTGCCCGTGCTGGGTGCGCTCGCCGTCGCCGCGGACCCCGCCCGGCGGCGGGCCAGCGGGTGGCGCCCCTTCAGGCGCAGCGCGGGCCGCTCGACCAACCGGTAGGCGAGCTCGGCGGCCACCAGGCTGACCGCCAGGGTCGCGAACCACAGCGGCCAGAAGTCCACCGTGAACACGTCCCACGCCGTGGTGGACGTGAGCAGGTGCAGCACGGGCACGTGGAGGCAGAACAGCCCGTAGGACGTGAAGCCGAGGTGCCGGGCGACCGGGTGCAGCAGCACCCGGTCGTACGCCGTGGGGTGCGATGGCACCTCGCGGAGCACCGCGGGCAGCACCACCAGGCCGCCGATCGCGGCGTAGAGCAGGTTCTTGGTGAGTGCCTCGGCGTCGGTGGGCGGGTCGAGCACCAGGGGGCCGGCCAGCGGCGTGGTCGCGATCAGCAGCAGTGACCCGGCCAGGAGCCAGCACACGCCGGGCTGGGCGGCCAGGGAGCGCAGTGCGGCCACTACCCGGCCTCCGCGACCCTGCTCGTGGAGCACCGAGGCCAGGGCCAGGCCGATGCCGACGGCGAACCAGTCGAGGTACCCGACCAGCCACTGTGGCGTCGCGACCAGGCTGTCGCCCAGCGCCCAGGCCGCACCGGAGAGGTGCCACCAGGCGCTGAGGGCGGTGAGCACGACCAGCAGCGCGACCACCCGCGGGGTGCGCAGCCTCCGCCCCACGCCGATCAGCATCAGCAGCGGCAGCAGCAGGTAGAAGTGCAGCTCCACCGCCAGGCTCCACATGTGGGTCAGTCCCGCCGGGAAGCTGACGTCGACGAGCGTGGAGGCCAGCAGGTACGTCGCGACCCGGTCGCCCCAGCCCAGCCCTCGGTTGGCCTCCACCAGGGCCAGCGCCAGCGTGGCGGTGACGACGTAGACCGGCAGGATCCGCAGGGCCCGCTTCCACAGGTAGTGACCGGTCCCCGGGGCCGGGCGGCCCACGGCGGCCCGCGCAAGCCAACCGCGCGAGAGCAGGAAGCCGCTGAGGGTGAAGAAGAGCGCGACACCGACGTCGAGACGCGCCAGCAGCGCGCCGACGGTGCCGTTCGTGCCGTAGCTGGCCGACCAGAAGCCGACGTGCGTGGTGAGCACGGCCAGGGCGCCGACGGCGCGCAGGGTGTCGACGTGGGGGAAGGTCGTGCCGGTCTCGGGCGGCGTCTCCACGCCCAAGCCGGAGTCGACAGGCATGCTCACCGCGCCACCTCCAGCTCCCCGACGACCACCTCGTCGACGCACAGTGTCTCGCCCTCCGGCAACCCGCCCAAGCGCACGGTGTCGAAGTCGCCCTCGACGCGCACGAGCACCTCGCCCAGCCCCTGCACCACCGGCGCCCGCACCGGCTCGTCCCCGTCGACCTCGACCAGCACGTCGGTGCCGGCCGAGGCGAGGTAGCCGATGCGCAGCCACCAGACCAGGTCGATCGTCGGACCGGACAGCGGCACCGTCGTCCAGCCCGACCGCACCCGCCAACCGCAGCCCTCCTCGGGGCCGGTGCCGGAACGGATCTCGCCGTCGACGCTCGCCTCGACCAGCGACCCGCGCTCGTCGAGCACGTGCAGGTCCTCGCTGGCGTCGGGGAACCGCGCGTTGTCCACCAGCAGGGGCAGCAGGTACGCCGTGGTGTTGCGGGGGAAGTGGTAGCCCGGCACCACGTCCTCGGGCACGACCTGGTCGGCGACGTCGACCGGGCCGGCGCCGGCGAGGGAGTCGGTCGCGGCCGTGAGGTAGGCCCGACCCGGGTTGTCGGTGTGCCACTCGTGGACGTAGCGCCACGAGGACGCCGCTCCACCCAGCACCACGGCGACCAGCAGCACGGCACCCGTCACCGAGGTGGCGCGGTGCGGGGCCCCGGCCCGCTCACGGGGCGCGGAGGAGCCCACGGCCCCGGGCAGCCCGAGGACGGCCAGACCCACGGCCAGCAGTGCGACCGGGAGGACGTCGGTGAGGTAGCGCAGCTCGGTGCCGATGACCGACCCGATCACCTGCGCCCGGCTGGTGGCCACCAACGCATAGGCCAGCGCGGCGTAGCCGCCGACCAGCAGCCAGCAGCGCAGCGTCCGGCTGCGGCGGCGCCACAGCCACCCGGCCAGCACCAGCAGCACCAGCCACGACAGCGCGACGGCGACGGCGGGTGGGTCCGCGCGGCTCACCGGCGGGTTGTCGACGGCCCAGCGCCACGGTCCGCCGAGCAGCGCGGTGGGCAGGGCGCGACCGAGCATCTGCCACACGAGGTCACCGGCCACGCCGGAGTCGACGTCCTCCTCGACCACCTGCGGGACCTGCGTGGCGTAGTAGCCGGCGTACGTCGCCGCCAGGACCCCGAGTGCCACGGCGGCCGGCCACGCCCGGACGAACGCCGCGCGCACTCGCTGCACCGGCCCGCCCTCGACGAACCAGCCCAGCAGGAGCGCGGCCAGCACGAGCAGCACCAGCGCGGTCTTGACGTACGCCGTGAGGCCGAGCAGCAGGAGCCCGGCGGTGGCCGCGAGCCAGCGCAGCCGCCCGGTGCGTAGGTAGGTGACCCACGTGGCGAGGCTTCCCCACAGGGCCACCTGCAGCGGCAGCTGGTTCAGGGAGGCCGCCCACCACATCGTCGCCGGCAGGGTCAGTGCCGAGGTCAGGTAGACCGCCAGCAGGGCCAGCACCGCCGGGCGGGCCCCGAACAGGACGACCAGTGCGACCAGGCAGACCAGGCCGGCCAACGCCGAGGCGACGAGCGCGGTGGTGGCGGCGACCGCCCAGCTCTCGTGGCCCGAGGCCGTCACCAGCCACGCCAGGGCGCGACCGAGCGGCATCAGCTGGGAGTCGAAGGGCTCCAGCAGGTCGGCGGGGGAGCGGCCGGTGAGTGCGTCACCGGCGAGACGGTGGTCGTCGGTGTAGAACCACGAGCCGTACAGGGCCCACGCCCGTCCCGCCGTGGCCAGCGCCACCATCAGCAGTCCGGCCACCCAGACCGCCGACACAGTGTCCGTCCGGCCCGTCGGCTGCGGCTCCTCCCCACGCACCGCGCGAGTGTGGCACAGCGTGCGGCGGGGGAAGGGATTGTGGCGAATGCCACGAAAACGTCTGCGGTGCAGTAGCGTGGATTCGTTGCATGACCGTCGCCTGGGAGGGGACGGGACTTTTTCCTGGGGAGGGAATTGTGCGTAGTTGGATCGGCCGTGTCGTCTTCGGCCTTGGAGGGTTCCTGGTCGTCGCCGGCCTGTTGGGTCTCGTGTGGGCCCCGGGCGTGGTGGAGAAGACGCCGGTGGACGTCAGCACCATCACCTACCTCGACGGCGAGGCGGGCAAGCTGGATGCCGCGACGGGTGAGCTGGTGCGCAACCCGATCTACGCGATCAGCGACACCAGGACCGACAGCGAGGTCTCCACCGACGACACCGTCGCGTGGGTCTCCTTCTCCTGCGTGATGATCGACCGCGGCGGCGAGCGCGAGTGCGTCGACGGGTCGCCGGACATGATCACCGCCTCGGTCGACGTGTTCGCCAGCGACCGGGTCACCGCGGAGGCCGTCAACGAGGGCGTGGACCTGCCGGCCGACGCCACTCCGCACGAGGGCCTGGTCAACAAGTGGCCGTTCAACGCCGAGCAGACCACCTACCCGTACTGGGACGGCACGCTGGGCCGCACCGTCGACGCCGTGTTCGACCGTACCGAGGACATCGACGGCCTCGAGACCTACGTCTACCAGGTCTCCGTCGTGGAGGCGCCCGCCGAGATCGCCGCCGGCACCCAGGGCACCTACTCGACCGCCAAGGAGATCTTCGTCGAGCCCAAGACGGGCTCGATCGTCAACCAGACCGAGGACCAGCAGCGCTGGCTCGCCGACGGCACCCCCGCCCTGGACCTGCAGCTCGCCTTCACCGACGAGCAGGTCGAGACCTCCGTGGCCGACACCAAGGACAGCCTCTCGCTGCTCACCCTCATCGAGGTCGTGCTGCCGATCGTCGGCTTCGTCGGCGGTGGCCTGCTCCTGGTGGTCGGCTTCCTGATGATGCGCCGCCCCGCCGCCCGCCCGGTGGCGCACCGTGAGCGCGAGGTCGTCGGCGCCGGTCGCTGACCCTCGATCTCCCCCCGGCACCTGATCGGGTGCGACCTCAGCCGAGGTCGCACCCGATCACTGCTGTTCCGGGCCCGATCCGGCCGCGGACGCCCGACCAGCCGCCCCACACACGCTCGTGCCCCTCGGGCCACTCGGGCTCGAGGAGGTCGGTGATCCGGAAGCCGTGACCGGCGAGGATGCCCACCCAGTCGCCCAGGGTGCGGTGGTGCTCCACGTAGGACACCGCACCGGTCGACTCGTCCACCTCGACGTAGGGCGTGCGGTCCCAGTAGGACTGCGAGGCGACCAGCCCGTCGGTGCCCGGGTCGTCGGGGAACATCCACCGGGTCGGGTGGGTGATCGAGAAGGCGAACCTGCCCCCGGGGCGCAGGACCCGCGCCACCTCGCCCACCGCCTCGCCGAGGTCGGCGACGAACTGCAGCGCGCCGAAGGACGAGAACACCGCGTCGAAGCTGGCCGCCCGGAAGGGCAGGGCGGTCGCGGTGCCGAGGACCGAGGGCACCCACAGCCCCGTCGACTCGTCGAGCCGACGCGAGTGCTGCAGCTGGCGGTACGAGAGGTCCAGACCGACGCCGCGACCACCGCGGGAGCGGACCCAGCGCGAGCACTGCCCTGCCCCGGAGCCGACCTCCAGCACGTCCTTGTCCCGTACGTCGCCGAGGACCCCGGCCTCGGCCTCGGTGAGGCCCTCGGGACCCCAGACGAAGCCGGCGTCGCCCAGGAACTCCCCGTGCGTGGCCTGGTAGTCATCGGCGTAGCGGTCCCAGTCGGGTCCGTTGGCGGCCCGTGACTCGGCCTCGTCCACCGCGCGGCGCTCGACCCGCACCGGGGGCAGCGGAGGGTGGTCGCGCGAGTCGGGGGTGACCGGGGGGAGCTGGTCGCTCACGCCTGGGACCCGGCCGGCAGCGGCCGGCGGCGGTTGAGCGGCAGCCTCCCCGCCAGGTCGCCGAGGGGGCCCACCGCGCGGTGCAGCGCGTCCGCGGAGGTCGACAGGGTGGGCACGACCTCCGCCAGCTCGGCCAGGCGCGGCTGGATGGACTCCAGCGTGTCGCCGAGCGCGACCAGCTGGTCGAGGGTGCCACCGTCGGCGAGCAGACGCTCGACGAACCCGTCGTCGGTGAGCATCCGGTCGGCGAGCCCGCCGGGTCGCAGGACCAGCTCCAGCAGCCCGCCGGGCTGGGTCAACCGGTCGACGGGACCGCCCGGCTCCAGCAGCCGCTCGAGCACACCCTCCTCGGCGACCACGCGGTCCAGCGCCCCACCCTCTCCGAGCAGCCGGTCGAGCGGCCCGTCGGCCGCCAGCAGGCGGTCCAGCACCCCGTCGCGGGCGACCAGGCGGGTCAGGGGTCCCTCGTCGGCGAGCAGCCGGTCCAGCACCCCGTCGCGGGCCAGCATCCTGCCCAGCGGGCGGTCGGGGGCCGTCAGCTCGTTGACGACCGACGCCAGGCGCATCGGGCCGTCCTCGTCGGTCAGCAGGTCGACCAGCTGCTCGGCGTACCCGTGCTCGCCGATGACGCGCAGCACCAGGTCGGCGTACCCACCCGGGCGACGGATCGGGCCGTCGGGGGAGACCAGGGTGTCGAGCTGGAGGGTCGTCTGGGTGGCGGCCACCGCGAGTCGCCAGGGGAGCAGTGCAGCGTCGAGCGCGAACGTGGCAGGGGGACGGGCCATGGGAGCACGCTACGTGGGCACCGCCCGGCGGTGGGAGGATCCGCCCCATGTCGGACGCCCATGATGCCCACTCGCCCACCGGGTTCGCGGACATGCGGCCGCTGCCCGGTGGGTGGTCGGGACGCACCTTCCTCGCCGAGGCCGGTGGCGAGCGCACGGTGGTGCGGGTCCACGAGCCCGAGGACCGTGACGGTCCGACGCGGGATGCGGCCGTGCTGGCCCTGGCCGCCGCTGCGCTGGAGGGGTGCGCGCCCGTCCCGGGCGTCGTCGAGGTCCGGGAGGGGGATCCGGCGAGCGGCGCGCCTGGCCTGCTCCTGACCGAGCACCTGCCGGGGGAGCGGGGCGACCTGTTGCTGCCGCGGCTGGAC
The DNA here is from genome assembly GCF_013408145.1 of Nocardioides marinus. Classification (NCBI taxonomy): domain Bacteria; kingdom Bacillati; phylum Actinomycetota; class Actinomycetes; order Propionibacteriales; family Nocardioidaceae; genus Nocardioides; species Nocardioides marinus. Next base: position 2,153,378 of record NZ_JACBZI010000001.1, on the reverse strand, counting down.
GACCAGGGACTGGCCTCCGCGGGCGCCGCGCTCGGCGAGGTCGTGGCGCGGCTGGCCGGCACCGTCCAGCCACGACCGGGCCGGTTCGCCGGGGCCACCCTCGAGATCGAGGAGTGGGAGCCACCGTGGGACACGGAGCTGGTGGTGGAGCTGGGGGCGGCACTGGCGCCGCGACTGGGGCTCGACGAGGCCCAGGCCCGTGAGCTGGCCGCCCTGTGCCGGCACGCCGACGACGTGCTCGGGGACTCCTCGGGAGCCGTCCTGGTGCACGGGGACCTCAACCCCAAGAACGTCCTGCTCGAGCAGGACCCGGGCGGGGCCGTGCGGGTCAGCGGGGTGCTGGACTGGGAGTTCGCCCACGCCGGGACGGTCGGCGCAGACCTGGGCAACCTGGTGCGTTTCGACCGGTCACCGGCGTACGTCGACGCCGTGCTGGGCACGGTGGCGCAGCGACGAGGTGTCGACGAGCCGACCCTGCTGGAGCGCGCCCGCGCGGTGGACCTGGTGGCGGTGATGGAGCTGGCCACCAGGAGGGGGACGAACCCGGTCGCCGAGCGGGCCCACCGCCAGCTGGTGGCGATGGTACGAGCCGGCGACCTCCACGCCACGGCGGATGCTCCCTAGACTCCCCTCGGGCCACAGGTGACCCGAGGGGAGCCCCGCCCCGCCATGGTGCGGTCCAGGTTCCCTCCCCGGAAGGGGCTACCTCAGGGGTGCCCCGGGGTGCTGCGGGGGTCGAGCGGGTCGCTGCCCGCCCGGACCTCCTTGCCGTCGCTGGCACCGCCGCGGTCCGTGTCCTTGGTGCACGGGTCGGTGCCGTAGCGCTTGATCTCCTCCCGGTCGGTCAGGCCGTCCCGGTCGGAGTCCTTCCTCTTGGGGTTCGTCGGGCACTTGCCCCAGTCCTTGTTGGCCGTCCCCTTGATCTCGACCTTGTCCTTGAGGCCGTCCCCGTCGGTGTCCTTCTTCAGGGGGTTGGTCTTGTAGCGCTTGACCTCCTGGCCGTCCTTGAGGCCGTCCTTGTCGGTGTCCTTCTGCTTCGGGTTCGACCCGATCTTGAGGACCTCGCGGCCGTCGCTGAGGGTGTCGCCGTCGGTGTCGGCGTCCAGCGGGTCGGTCTTGTAGGTGTTGACCTCCTCGCCGTCGAGCAGGCCGTCACCGTCGGTGTCGGGGTCGTTCGGGTCGGTGCCGAGCACGCCCTCCTCGGTGTCGGTCAGCCCGTCGTCGTCGGAGTCGACGACGTTCTGCTCGTCGTTGGGGGTGTTCGGGTCGGTCGCCGGCGTGGAGGAGGTCTCCTCGCCGTCGGTGAGGTCGTCGTCGTCGGAGTCCGCGTCGAGCGGGTCGGTGGGCTCGTTGCCGAAGGTGTCGTTCTCCGAGCCGGTGACCTCCTCGAGGTTGGTCAGCTCGTCGCCATCGGGGTCCTCGTCGGCGTCGGAGGTGCCGTCGCCGTCGGTGTCGGCCTCGTTCGGGTCGGTGCCGGTGAGGTCGATCTCCTGGGAGTCGGTGAGCTGGTCACCGTCGGTGTCGGCTGCGTTGGGGTTCGTCGGCTCGTTGCCGTAGCCGTCGTTCTCCGAGCCGGAGGTCTCCTCGCCGTCGGTGAGGCCGTCGCCGTCGGAGTCCGCGTCGAGCGGGTCGGTGGGCTCGTTGCCGAAGGTGTCGTTCTCCGAGCCGGTGACCTCCTCGAGGTTGGTCAGGCCGTCGCCGTCGGGGTCCTCGTCGGCGTCGGAGGTGCCGTCGCCGTCGGTGTCGGCCTCGTTCGGGTCGGTGCCGGTCTCGTAGATCTCCTGGCCGTCGGTGAGCCCGTCGCCGTCGGAGTCGGGGTCCCGCGGGTCGGTCGGCTCGTTGCCGAAGGCGTCGTTCTCGTCACCGGAGACCTCGTCGCCGTTGGTCACGCCGTCGTTGTCGGCGTCACCGGCCGGGTCGAGCACGTCGTCCGCGGCGTCGTTGGGGTCGGTCGCCGGGGTCGCGGCGACCTCGTCACCGTCGGGGACGCCGCCACCATCGGTGTCGGCCTCGTTCGGGTCGGTGGGCTCGTTGCCGAAGGAGGTGTTCTCCGAGCCGGAGGTCTCCTCGCCGTCGGTGAGGCCGTCGCCGTCGGAGTCCGCCACCAGCGGGTCGGTGGGCTCGTTGCCGAAGGTGTCGTTCTCCGAGCCGGTGACCTCCTCGAGGTTGGTCAGGCCGTCGCCGTCGGGGTCCTCGTCGGCGTCGGAGGTGCCGTCGCCGTCGGTGTCGGGGTTGTTCGGGTCGGTGCCGGTGAGGTCGATCTCCTGGCCGTCGGTGAGCCCGTCGTCGTCGGAGTCCGCGTCGTTGGGGTTCGTCGGCTCGTTGCCGTAGCCGTCGTTCTCCGAACCGGTGACCTCCTCCAGGTTCGTGATCCCGTCGCCGTCGGCGTCCTCCTGCCCGTCCCCGGTGCCGTCGCCGTCGGTGTCGGGGTTGTTCGGGTCGGTACCGATGATCGGCTCGACGTCGTCGTCGAGGCCGTCGCCGTCGGAGTCGCCGGCCGTGCCGCAGGTGATGCCGCCGGCCGGTGCGGTGGCCGACGCTGCGAGGGGGAAGAGGTCGACCTCGGCGACGTCGATGATCCCACCCAGCGTCAGCTTCACGTGGAGGGCCGTTGCCTCGGCGGAGATCGCGGTCGGGGTCTTCGTCGTCGTGACCAGCCGACCGGCGGACAGCTCCAGCAGCATGGCGCTGCCCGGGATGCTCTCGTCGAGGACGAAGTCGGCGTCCTGGGCGAGGTCGATGAGGGGGCCGCCGTCGATGGAGATGACGGGGGCCGTGTAGGTGGCCTTCGTGCCTGCCGCCGTTCCGTCGGTCTCGACCTTGAGGCTGGGGGCGCTCACGACCTGCAGGAGGCCGAGACCGGCGATCTGCAGGTCGGCGGTGCTGCCCCGGGCCTCGGAGACCAGGGTGCGGCCGCCATTGGCGCGACCGTTGTCGACCAGCGTGGCTCGCTGGGAGACCGAGGCCGTTCCGGGGAGCCCGACCAGACCACCGTCGACCGCTGCGCCGAGGAGGGCGACATCCGCCGTCGAGACCATCGAGTCGGTGAACGGCACGTTCGCAGGGACGCAATTGCCGTTGGCCAGGAACCGGGCCTGCGCCGACGCGTTCGAGACGCCCAGGTCCAGGATCGGGTCCAGGGCGTCGGCGGGTCCACCCGGGTTCAGCACCAGTCCGTCGACGACGGGCTTGACGTTGTTGGGCGGTGCCTCCTGGTGGACGTCGCCGAGCAGGAACTCGTTGAGCGCCGAGGTCAGCGGCGCGAGCCCGGCCACGTCGGCAATGTTCTTGGCGTCGGCCACGGCGCGGGGGTTGGCCCCGTTGAGGCTCCCGCTGGCCTGGGCGACCGACAGGTCCGCCACGCCGCCGACGCCGGGCAGGGACAGGGCGCGGACGTGGGCCAGCTCGGCACTCGCCGCGGCGGTCGCGGTCGGGGGCAGCTGCAGCGGCGCCGCGCTCGCTGCGGGAGCGAACGGGACGGTCATCACCGTGTAGAACGCGGCCGTCGTGAGGCCGAGTCCCGCAGCGAGAGCGCGGCGACGCCGGGGGGTGGGGGGAGATGAGGACGGGGGTGCGGACATGGATGTCTCCTGTGTTTCATGGCGGGGAGGCACCGCGGCGCGCCGGAGGAGACAGACCCGGAGGTGGAGGGAGCTGGACCACCCGGGCGGCTGCGGAGGGGCGAGAGGCGGCCCGGCCGTCCTGGGGGGAGGGCACGGACCGACGTCGCCGTAGGATGGCCGTACCCGACCGCCGCGGTCCGATGCGCTGGGCGCCCACCGGTCCAGACCGGCGGCCGCCGACGGTCTCGTCCGCGGCCTCTCGCGCCGGTTGGACTCCCCGCTCCGCGGCGGCGTACCCTGACAGACGCGCCTGTGGTCTGCCTGCGTCCCGAACGGAGTGGACCTGGCTCGGCCTCGACGGTCGGCGTCGCCCTCACGGGCAGTGCCTCCACCGCCGTCACGTCTGAACCGGACCCTGACGCGTGTCCGAACGACTTCTGCCCATCCAAGGAACCACTTCCCTTATGACGACCCTCTCTGCTCTCCCCGACTACGACGCGCCGCAGGTTGCGGTCAACGACATCGGGTCGGAGGCGGACTTCCTCGCCGCGATCGACGAGACCATCAAGTACTTCAACGACGGCGACATCGTCGACGGCACCATCGTCAAGGTGGACCGCGACGAGGTCCTGCTCGACATCGGCTACAAGACCGAGGGCGTCATCCCCTCGCGCGAGCTGTCGATCAAGCACGACGTCGACCCCCACGAGGTCGTCGAGGTCGGTGACAAGGTCGAGGCCCTGGTCCTCCAGAAGGAGGACAAGGAGGGTCGCCTGATCCTGTCCAAGAAGCGCGCCCAGTACGAGCGCGCCTGGGGCACGATCGAGCAGGTCAAGGAGGAGGACGGCGTCGTCGAGGGCACCGTCATCGAGGTCGTCAAGGGCGGCCTGATCCTCGACATCGGTCTGCGCGGCTTCCTGCCGGCCTCGCTGGTGGAGATGCGTCGCGTCCGCGACCTGCAGCCCTACGTCGGCCAGACCCTCGAGGCGAAGATCATCGAGCTCGACAAGAACCGCAACAACGTGGTCCTGTCGCGCCGTGCCTGGCTCGAGCAGACCCAGTCCGAGGTCCGCCACGGCTTCCTCACCCAGCTGCAGAAGGGCCAGATCCGCAAGGGCGTCGTGTCCTCGATCGTCAACTTCGGTGCCTTCGTGGACCTCGGTGGCGTCGACGGCCTCGTGCACGTCTCGGAGCTGTCCTGGAAGCACATCGACCACCCCTCCGAGGTCGTCGCCGTGGGCGACGAGGTCACCGTCGAGGTGCTCGACGTCGACATGGAGCGCGAGCGCGTGTCGCTGTCGCTCAAGGCGACGCAGGAGGACCCCTGGCAGCACTTCGCCCGCACCCACCAGATCGGTCAGATCGTCCCGGGCAAGGTCACCAAGCTGGTGCCCTTCGGTTCGTTCGTCCGCGTCGAGGAGGGCATCGAGGGCCTGGTGCACATCTCCGAGCTGGCCGAGCGCCACGTGGAGATCCCCGAGCAGGTCGTCCAGGTCAACGACGACGTCATGGTCAAGATCATCGACATCGACCTCGAGCGTCGCCGGATCTCGCTGTCGCTGAAGCAGGCCAACGACACGGCGGCGGCCGCTGACGTGGAGGAGTTCGACCCGACCCTCTACGGCATGACCGCCACCTACGACGAGCAGGGCAACTACGTCTACCCCGAGGGCTTCGACCCCGAGACCGGCGAGTGGCTCGAGGGCTTCGACGAGCAGCGTGCGAAGTGGGAGGCGGACTACGCCAAGGCCCACGCCCGCTGGGAGGCCCACGTCAAGCAGAAGCAGGAGGCCGCGCAGGCCGAGGTCGAGGCCGGCGAGGCCACCTCGTACTCCTCCTCCAACGAGGTCGAGAGCAGCGACACCAGCGGCTCGCTGGCCTCCGACGAGGCGCTGCAGGCGCTCCGCGAGAAGCTGACCGGCGGTCAGTGACCCGCTAGCCGTTCCACGCAGAAGGCCCGCCAGGCTCGACCTGGCGGGCCTTCTGCCGTCTCGGGGTCAGGTCGGCGTGCGCTCGGCCAGCAGGTCGCGGCGCACCTTGCCGGTCAGCGTGCGCGGCAGGTCGTCGGTCACCAGCCAGGTCTTCGGGCGCTTGGGCGGTGCGAGCCGGTCGCGGCACCAGGCCGCCAGCTCCTGCTCGTCGGCGGCCCCGACCACGGCCGCGCACACGCGGCGCCCCCACGTGGGGTCGTCCACGCCGTACACCGCGACGTCGACGACGTCGGGGTGCTCGCGCAGCACCTGCTCGACCTCCAGCGGGTAGACGTTGACGCCGCCGGTGATGATCAGGTCCTCACGGCGGCCGTCGAGGAAGAGGTAGCCCTCGTCGTCGAGGCGTCCGAGGTCCCCGACGGTGAAGGCCGGCCCGTCCGGGGTGTCCCGCCAGGCGGCGGCGGTCTTCTCCGGCGCCGCGTAGTAGCCGAACCGGGCGTGCCGGGGCACGACGCACCAGATGGTGCCGTCGGGGTCGGTGCTGAGCCGGCGTCCTGGCCTGGCCCGCCCCACCGTGCCCGGCCTCGCCAGCCACTCCTCGGAGCGGCAGGCGGTGAACTGTCCCTCGGTGGAGCCGTAGAACTCCCAGGTGCTGCCCGGCGGGAAGGTCCCGAGCAGGCGGCGCTTGACGTCGTCGGGGCACGGCGCCCCCGCGTGGGCCAGCAGCCGGAAGCACGACAGATCCGGTGTTCCCACGGTGTCCCAGTGCCGGAACAGCCGCTCCAGGTGCGTCGGCACGCAGAACGCGGTCGTCGGTCGCTCCTGCTCGATCGCCGCGGTGACCGCCTCCACCTCGAAGGGGCCGGGGACGACCAGGCGGCCGCCGGCGAGCAACGTCCCCATGGCGAAGCGGAGCGGGGCGGAGTGGTACAGCGGGCTGAGGACGAGGTTCACGTCGTCGGCACGGAAGCCCCACAGCTCTCGCTCCTCCACCACCAGCGCCCGGGCGTCACGCTCGTCCAGCAGGCCGCTCCACACGCCCTTGGGGGTGCCGGTCGTGCCGCTGGTGCAGTGCATGGGGCGAGCCAGCGGGAGCCACGCGGTGGCCGGTTCGTCCGGTCGGTGGGTGGCCAGCAGGTCGGCGAGGACGACCTCGTCGGTGACCACCAGGGTGGGATCCAGGCCCCCGAGGATGCGTCGGCGCTCGTGGTCGGTGAGCCGGGGGTCGAGGGGGATCGGGACGATGCCGCGGGCCAGGAGCGCGAGCACGGTCTCGACGTACGCCGCGGTGGCCGGGACGAGCAGGGCGACCCGGTCGCCGCGGTGCAGCGGGGTCATCGGCGTACCCCGGGCATGAGCAGGGTCTCGACGCCCAGCCACTGCGCCAACGCGTCGACCTCGGCGTGCACGGCGTCGCGGACCTCCCGGGTCCAGGGGTCGTCCTCGTGGATCGCGTCCACCCGCAGCACACCCTCGGTCGGCTCCGTGGTGCAGTCGACCTTGCCCACCAGTCGGTCCCCGTGCAGCACGGGGAGCGCCCAGTAGCCGAAGCGGCGCGTGGCGGCGGGCTTGTACATCTCCAGCTGGCAGTCGAAGTCGAACAGCGCGGCCATGCGGGCGCGGTCGAAGACCAGCCGGTCCAGCGGCGAGAGCAGCGCCGTGCGCGGCGCCCAGGCATCGAGGGCCGCGACCTGCGCGGGGTCGACCCGCCAGGTGCCACGCACGCCCTCCACCCGCGCCGGGACGCCCACGTCGCCGACGTCGTGGGGCTCGCCCGGGGCCACCGCCGCACGGGCACGGGCCAGGCCGAGGGCACGGAGCCGGCGCCGCCCGAGCTCGGCCACCGCCTCCTCCAGCGAGGGCACGGGCTCGTCGGGGAAGACCCTCTCGGCCAGGTCCCACAACCGGTGCGGACCCTCGCGTCCGACCACGACGACCTCGCCGCGGGCGGCGAGCATGTCCAGCAGCTTCAGGACCGACTTGTCGTCGGTCCACCCCGACGAGCGCCAGGGGCGCACGATCGAGTCCGGAAGGTCGGGGGCGCTCAGCGGCCCCTCCTGGCGCAGGGCCTCCAGGACGTCGCGACGGCACGCGGCGTTGTCGTGGAGCCACCCGAGCACCTCGTCGTGCCAGGGGCGGTGCGGGCCCGGCCCCGGCCACGCGGCCATCACCGCACGGTGCAGGGGGACCTGCTCGACCGCACGGGCCATCCCGCCGATCTCGACCAGCCGCCCGTCGGTGATCGCGTCATCGAGGTCGGCGCGCTCGTAGTCGCCGCCGATCCTGCTCCACAGCACGAGGTGGGCGCTGGGCGCGACCGCCTTCGTGGGGTCCAGCTGGAGGGCGCCGAGGTGGGCGACGACCTCCACGACGTCGTCGGGGCGGGGGAGCGACAGCAGCTGGGCTCCCACGGCGATGCGCCGAGCCTGCTCACGGCTCAGCTCGACGGTTCCACTCACCCGGTCGAGCCTAGGGCGATGCCTAGGCTGGCGGGGTGACCACCACCCCCGACAGGGCCAGTGCCCTCCTCGACCTCCACCGCGACCCCGCCCTGCTCACCGTCGTCAACGTCTGGGACGCGATCTCCGCCCGGGTGGTCGCCGACGTGCCGGGCACGCGCGCGCTTGCGACCGCCAGCCACTCGATCGCCTCGATGTACGGCTACGAGGACGGTGAGCACATCCCCGTCGACCTGATGCTCGAGGCGGTCGGCCGGATCGTCGCCGCCACCGACCTGCCCGTGACCGCGGACCTTGAGGGTGGCTACGGCGATCCCGCTGAGACCGTGCGCCGAGCGATCGGCCTGGGCGTGGTGGGCTGCAACCTGGAGGACCAGCTGCGGCCCCTGGACGAGGCCGTGTCGCGCGTGGAGGCGGTGCTCGCGGCCGCGGAGGCCGAGGGGGTGCCGGACTTCGTGCTGAACGCCCGGACCGACGTCTTCCTCAGGGCCGGGGACCGCGACCCCGCGGAGGTGCTCGACGACGCCGTACGACGCTGCCGGGCCTTCCTCGACGCCGGCGCGCCGGTCGTGTTCGTGCCCGGCTTCCTCGACGCGGAGCAGGTGCGGACCCTCGTCGAGGCGACCGGCCCGCAGCGCCTGACGCTCATCGCCCTGCCGGGGCACCCGTCGCTGGCGACCCTGGAGGAGCTCGGGGTGGCGCGCGTCTCCTTCGGCCCGATCTCGCAGAACGTCGCGCTCACGGCCCTCCAGGAGCTCGTCGAGGAGGTCCACCGCGGGGGCACCGCGCCGGCCACCACCCGGCGGCTGAACTGAGGGGCAGTCCTACGCTGGTCGTGCCGATCACCCGAGAAGGGGGCACGCGTTGAACGACGTGACCGATGACCTGCCGCAGGCCCCGCGCCGTGCGCGGCACCTGATGGACCCGAACGCTCCCCAGCGCGACACCATCAACTCCGCCGGCACCACCCGGGTGCAGAAGTGGGTGATGTCCACCCTCGTGGTGACCACGATCCTGCACCTGGCGGGAGGCCTGCTCGTGGCCGCCTGGTTCATCGAGCCCGACCAGACCGCGCCACGCGTGGGTCTCTCGGTGATCGCCGGTGCCTTCGGCGTGCTCGCGGTCGCCGCCGGGCTGGCCATCCACAAGCGCCCGCTCGTCACGCCCTGGCTGCTGCTGGGGCTGCTGCCCATGGTCGTGGGCCTCGTGCTCTTCGTGTGAGGCCCGCCGACTAACCTGCGGGCATGCGGGTCGGACTCACGGGGGGAGTGGCGTCGGGCAAGAGCACCGTCGCCGCCATGCTGGCCGAGCTCGGTGCGGTGGTCATCGACGCCGACGCGATCGCGCGGGAGGTGGTCGCCCGGGGCACGCCCGGGCTCGACGCCGTCGTCGCGGAGTTCGGTGCCGAGCTGCTGACCGCGGAGGGCGAGCTGGACAGACCCGCCATGGGCCGCCTGGTCTTCGGCGACGAGGACGCCCGGCGCCGGCTCGAGGGGATCGTGCACCCGCTGGTCTTCGAGCGCTACGCCGAGCTGGAGGCCTCCGCGCCCCCCGACGCCCTGGTCGTGCACGACATCCCGCTGCTGGCCGAGTCCGGGCGCGGGGAGGACTTCGATGCCGTCGTGGTCGTCGACGTGCCCCGCGAGCTGCAGGTGGAGCGGATGCTGCGCGACCGCGGCTGGACGCTCGAGGACGCCGAGTCGCGCATCGCCGCCCAGGCCACGCGTGAGCAGCGGCTCGCGCTCGCCACGCACGTCGTGGAGAACACCGGGTCGCTGGAGCAGCTGCGCGCGCGTGTGGCCGAGGTGCACGCCGAGCTGACCGCATGAGGCGTACGACGCTGGCGGCCGTGGCCGTCCTCCCGCTGCTGGCCGCGGGCTGCTCGACCGTCTCGACCGATCCCGCACCGCCCGACGCCGGCGCCGACCGGTCCACGACCTCGCCGACCGTGCCCGCGACGACCGGGCAGGCGCAGGAGGCCAAGGTCGACCCGGACGCCCCGCTCCCGTGGGGCCCCACGGCCGGTGAGCTGGCCGATGCCGAGGCCCTGGTCGCGGGCTGGGGCTCCGAGCAGCTGGCGGGGCAGGTGCTGGTCGGCCGCTACGCCGGCACCGACCCCGAGGTGCCGGCGGCGCTGGTGCGCGACCTGCACCTGGCGGGCGTCTGCGTCACCGCCGACAACGTGGTCGACGAGGCGCAGGTGCTGGCCACGACCGCGGCCGTCGAGGCTGCGGTCGCCGAGGACGGGCGCGACTTCCCGGCGGTCATCGGTGTCGACGAGGAGGGCGGGTCGGTCGCCCACCTGCGGGGGGTCGCCACCGACTTCCCGGCCTTCGCCGCCGCAGGCGAGGCGATCGCCGACTCCGGGCGCCGTGGCCGGGTCGCGGTGAAGGACGCCGCCCACGCCACCGGTCTGGAGCTGCGGCTGCTGGGCTTCACCTGGGTCTACGCGCCGGTGGCCGACGTGACGATCGGCGCCGCGGACGTCACGATCGGCTCGCGCGCCCCCTCCGACGACCCCGTGCTGGCCGGTGCGGCGGTCAAGCAGGCCGTCGCGGGCTACAACCGCGCGGGCATCGTCTCGACCACGAAGCACTTCCCGGGGCACGGCGGTGCGACCGCCGACTCCCACACGACCCTGCCGGTGCTCACCGACTCCCTGGCCGCGCTGCAGGCGCGCGACCTGGCGCCGTTCGCGACCGCGGTGCAGGCCGGCGCCCCCTCGGTGATGATCGGTCACCTCGACGTGGAGGCGATCGCCCCCGGGGTCCCGTCCTCGCTGGCCCCGCAGGTCTACGACTACCTGCGCGGGGAGCTCGGCTTCGAGGGCGTCGCGATCACCGACTCCCTCGGGATGGGGGCCGTGGCCGGCACGCCGACGCTGGCGGTCAAGGCGCTGCAGGCGGGGGCCGACCTGCTGCTGATGCCGGCCGACACCCGCCGCGCCCACGCCACCATCACCGCCGCACTCGAGGACGGCACGCTCGACCGCGCCCGGGTGGAGGAGGCCGCCGCCCGCGTCGTCGCCCTGCAGCGCTGGCAGGCGCGGATCGCCCAGGACCGCCCGGTCGACGAGAGCGCGGTGGAGAAGGCCGAGGCCGCCTCCGCTGCGTTGCGTGAGGCGGCCTACGGCTACTGATCGGTTGCGACGAGCCCCCGGGTGGGCCCGGGGGTCAGGCGGCGGAGCCCGCCGCCAGGTCGGGGTCGGCGAAACGGCGCAGCTTCTGCAGCGCCTCGCGCTCGAGCTGGCGGACGCGCTCGGCGGAGATGCCGTGCTTGGCGCCGATGTCGGCGAGCTTGTGCTGCCGGCCGTCGGTCAGGCCGTAGCGGGAGCGGATGATGTCGGCGGCACGGTCGTCGAGCTGGCCGACCAGGCTGTTGAGCCGCTCGCGGGACTCCACGTCGAGCACCGTCAGGTCGGGGCCGGGGGCGGTCTCCTGGGCCATCAGGTCGCCCAGCGAGGTGTCGCCGTCCTCGTCGACGGGGGTGTCGAGCGAGACGTGCTCGCGACCCCAGGAGAGCAGGTCGAGCACCCGCTCGACGTCCATGCCGAGCTCGTCGGCGATCTCCTGCGGCTCCGGCTCACGGCCGAGCTGGCGCTCCAGGGTGCGTCGCGCGCCGCCGACCTGGTTGAGCTCCTCGACCACGTGCACGGGCAGCCGCACGACGCGGGCCTGCTGGGCGATGCCGCGGGTGATGGCCTGCCGGACCCACCAGGTGGCGTAGGTGGAGAACTTGTAGCCCTTGGTGTAGTCGAACTTCTCGACCGCGCGGATCAGGCCGGTGTTGCCCTCCTGGATCAGGTCGAGCATCGGCATCTGGGCCCGGCCGTACTTCCGCGCGATCGAGACCACGAGGCGCAGGTTGGCGGTGATGAAGGTGTCGACGGCCTTGCGCCCCTCCTCGGCGAGCCACTCCAGCTCCTCCTGGGAGGCCGACATCGGGGCGCCGCCCTTGCGACGGCCGACGCGGCCCTCCTTGAGCAGGGCCTCGGCCATCAGGCCGGCCTCGATCGTCTTGGAGAGCTCCACCTCCGCCGCGGCGTCGAGCAGGTCGTTGCGGGCGATCTCGTCGAGGTAGAGGCCGACGCTGTCGCGTCCCTCGATCTCACGGGTGCTCGCGCGGTTCGTGCGGGTGGCGGTGGCCATGGGAACCCTCCTTCGGCGCGTGGACGCCGGTCACGTCTCACGATCTCCAACGCCCCACCGGTGCCCGGGATTCCCCTGGGGAAACCCACCCGGCCGGTGAAGCCTTCACACTCCTCGACGTGTGACGCCCGTGGGGAGTTGCGTCCGCAGCCAACTCTCAGACACTTCTCAGGGCCTCACCCGTACGAGGGGTTCGAGACACCGGTGCCCACCGGATGGGTCACCGAAGGGGTGAGATGCCGATCAGGCCCCGGCCAGGCCCATCCGGTCCAGCATCCAGGCCAGGGTGAAGGCCCGGTCGTGCCAGGACTTGTAGCGTCCCGAGACCCCGCCGTGGCCGGCCGCCATCTCCGTGCGCAGCAGGACGTCGGGGCGGTGGTCGGCGGCGGTCGCCCGCAGCTTGGCCACCCACTTGGCCGGCTCGACGTAGAGCACCCGGGTGTCGTTGAGGGAGGTCTCGGCCAGGATCGCCGGGTAGTCCTGCTCGGTGACGTTGTCGTAGGGGGCGTAGGAGGCCATGTAGTCGTAGACCGCGGGGTCGGCCTCGGGGTTGCCCCACTCGTCGTACTCGGTGACGGTCAGCGGCAGGGAGGCGTCGAGCATCGTGGTGAGGGCGTCGACGAACGGCACGCCCGCCACCAGGCCGCTGAAGAGCTCCGGAGCCTGGTTGGCGACCGCCCCGATGAGCAGCCCGCCGGCGCTCGCGCCCTCGCCGACCAGCGTCTCGGGGCTCGCCCAGCCGGTGTCGACGAGGTGCCGGGCGCAGGCGGCGAAGTCGCTGAAGGTGTGCTGCTTGCGCATCAGCTTGCCGTCGTCGTACCACCTCCGTCCCATCTCGCCGCCGCCGCGCACGTGCGCGATGGCGAAGGCGGCGCCCCGGTCGAGCAGGGAGAGCCGGGCGATGGAGAAGTAGGGGTCCATCGAGGCCTCGTAGGAGCCGTAGGCGTAGAGCAGGGTCGGCGCGGGGCCGTCGGCGACGGCCCCGCGGCGGGCCACCCAGGAGATCGGGATCCGCTCGCCGTCCTCGGCGGTCGCCCACAGCCGGTGCTCCTCGTAGTCGGCCGGGTCGTAGCCGCCGAGCACCGGCGCGCGACGCAGCAGGGTGAGGGAGCGGCTGCGCACGTCGTAGTCGTAGACGCTCGAGGGGATCGCCATCGTCGTGTAGCCCAGGCGCACCGTGGGCTGGTGGAAGCCGGGGTTGCCGGAGGCGCCCACGGTGTAGACCTCCTCGTCGAAGGAGACGAGGTAGTCGTCGGTCACGGGGGCCTCGGGCGTGCCGGCGTCGCCCAGCTCGAGGATCCGCAGCTGGGTCAGGCCCTCGCTGCGCTGGTGCACGACGAGGTGACCGGCGAACGCGTCCACGTCCTCCAGGCGTACGGCGCTGTCGTGGCCGACCAGCGGGCGCCACTGCCGGCGCGGGGTCGGTGCGCAGGGGGCGACGGCGAGCTCGAAGTCCGGTCCGGTCGCGTTGTGCAGCACCAGCAGGGCGTCCTGCCCGGCGAGCACGGCGTGGTCGAGGGAGTACTCGATGCCCTCCTCGCGCTCGGCGAAGACCCACCAGCCGCGCTCGGGGTCGTCGGCGTCGAGCAGTCGGTACTCGGTGGTGGTCTTCGAGCCCGCCGCCACCACCATGAACCGGTCGGAGCGGGTGCGGCCGACGCTGGTGAAGAACCGGCCGTCGGTCTCGTGGTGCACCAGCTCGTCGGCGTCCTGGTCGGTGCCCAGGGCGTGGCGCCAGACCTTGTCGGCGCGCCAGGACTCGTCGACGGTCACGTAGTAGAGGTGCTCGCCCGCGCGGTCCCAGGTCGCACCGCCGATGACGCCGGACACGACGTCGGGGAGCAGCTCGCCGGTGCGCAGGTCCTTGACGCGCACGGTGTAGCGCTCGTCGCCGACGACGTCGGTCGCGTAGGCCAGCAGGGTGCCGTCGGGGGAGACCGCGGCACCGCCGAGGGAGAAGAAGTCGTGTCCCTCGGCCAGGGCGTCGAGGTCGAGCAGGACCTCCTCGCCGGGCAGTGCGGGCTGGTCGGGGGCGCAGTCCTCGGCCGGGCGGGGCGGGGTCCAGTCGTCGGGGTCGGCGACGGGGACCCGGCAGGTGGCGCCGTACTCCTTGCCGGCGAAGGAGCGCCCGTAGTACCAGTGCCCGCGGTTGCGGGTCGGCACCGACAGGTCGGTCTCCCGGGTCCGGGTGCGGATCTCCTCGAAGATCCTCGCCCGCAGGTCGGCCAGGTGGGCGGTGCGAGCCTGCGTCCACGCGTTCTCGGCCTCGAGGTGGCCGGTCACCTCCGGTGACTCCTTCTCCCGCAGCCACTCGTAGTCATCGGTGCGGGTGCGCCCGTGGATCTCCCGGCTCGTGGGGCGGCGGGCTGCGACCGGGGGCTGCGACGGCGTGGGCATGTCGCGACCCTAGACGCGCCCCGGGAGCGGCGGGACGGCGGCCGCGCGGGGCACTAGGTTCGGGGGCGTGCGCCACGTCGACCTGAACGCCGACCTCGGGGAGGAGGTCACCGACGACGCCGCCCTGCTCGCCGTCGTGACCAGCGCCAACGTGGCCTGCGGCTACCACGCGGGGAGCCCGGCGATCATGCGGGCGGTGTGCGCCGAGGCAGCGGTGCGTGGGGTCTGCGTCGGCGCCCAGGTCTCCTACGCGGACCGGGCGAACTTCGGCAGGGTCGCGCTCGACGTGCGCCGCTCGGTGCTCCGCGAGCAGGTGGCCGACCAGGTCGGCACGCTCTCGGTGATCGCGGGGGAGGAGGGCACGACCGTGCGCTACGTCAAGCCGCACGGCGCGCTCTACCACCGCACGATGGACGACGAGGAGCAGGCGCTCGCGGTGCTCGAGGGCTCCCGGGACCTGCCGGTGCTCGGGATGAGCGGGAGGCTGCTGTCGCTGGCCGCGGAGCGCGGTCGGCGGGTGTGGCACGAGGGCTTCCCGGACCGCGGGTACGCCGAGGACGGCCGGCTGCTGCCACGGGACCGCCCGGGGGCCCTGGTCACCGACGGCGCGCGGATCGCCGAGCGGGCCGTCGAGCTGGCCGCCACCGTGGACTCGGTGTGCGTGCACGGCGACCACCCCGGGGCGGTCGAGCACGCCCGGGCGGTGCGTCGCGCGCTGCTCGCGGCCGGGCACGCGCTGCGGGGGCTGGTGTGAGGGCCGGGGTGGGAGCCGGGGTGGCGGGGTGACCGGCCCGCCGGCGTACCGCGTGGTGCCGTGCGGCCCGGCCGCGCTGCTGGTGGAGGTGAGCGACGCCCCGGCGGCGCTGTCGCTGGCCGAGCACCTGCGCGCCGGGCTCGGGGCGACCGACGTGGTCCCGGGTGCCCGCACCGTGCTCGTGGACGGGACCGAGCGGGCGCCGGTAGAGGAAGCGCTGCGCCGCTGGGACCCTGCCACGGGCACCGACCCGGGGCCACTGGTCGAAGTGCCCGTCGTCTACGACGGTGCCGACCTGGCCGACGTCGCCGAGGTGTGGGGCTGCACGCTGCGCGAGGTAGTCGAGCGGCACACGTCGCTGGAGCTGGTGAGCGCGTTCTGCGGGTTCGCGCCCGGCTTCGCCTACCTCTCCGGCGCGCCCGAGGAGTGGGCGGTGCCCCGGCTGGCGTCGCCCCGTCCGCGGGTCCCCGCCGGCTCGGTGGCCCTCGCCGACACCTGGTCGGCGGTCTACCCGACCGCCTCGCCCGGCGGCTGGCGGCTGCTCGGGCGCACCGACCTGGCCCTGTGGGACACCCGGCGCACCCCGCCGGCGCTGCTCGCACCGGGCACCCGTGTGGTCTTCCGCGAGGTGCGTGCGTGAGCGACGCGGTGCTGGAGGTGCTGGCGACCGGGCCCCTGGTGACCGTGCAGGACCGCGGCCGTCCCGGGCACGCCCACCTCGGCGTCCCGCGCTCGGGTGCCCTCGACGCCGCGGCCCACGCCCTGGCCCAGCGGCTGGTCGGCAACGAGCCCGGCGCCGCGGGCCTGGAGGTGCTCATGGGCGGGCTCACCGTCCGGCTCACCGAGGACCGGTGGGTGGCCGTCACCGGGGCCGAGGTGCCGCTGCGGCTGGGGGACCGTGCGGTTCCCACGGGACGGGCCCTGCGGCTGCCCACCCACACCCCCCTCACCCTCGGTACGCCGCTGCGCGGGGCTCGCAGCCACCTGGCCGTCTCCGGGGGGCTGGTGGTCGACCCGGTGCTCGGCTCACGCTCCACCGACACCCTCTCCGGGCTCGGGCCGCCCCCGGTGCGGACGGGGGACCGGCTGCCCGTCGGCGTACCCGCGGGGGTGCCGGCCGCGGTCGAGGTCCCGCCCGCGCCCCCGAGCGGCACGCTCCGCCTGCACCCGGGCCCCCGGGCCGACTGGTGCGACGGCGACCCCGTCGACCTGCTGGTGCGGGGCGCGTGGACCTGCGGCCCGGACTCCGACCGGGTGGGGCTGCGCCTCGAGGGCGGGACCCTGCCCCGGGCCCGCACCGACGAGCTGGCCTCGGAGGGCGTGCTGCTCGGGGCGGTCCAGCTGCCGCCGGGTGGGCGGCCGGTCGTGTTCCTGGCCGACCACCCGACGACGGGCGGCTACCCGGTGGTGGCCGTGGTGGAGCCGGCGGACCTGTGGCGCTGCGCGCAGCTGCGCCCCGGGGACCCGGTGCGCTTCAGCCGGGCTCGGTGACGTCCTCGGTCCCGTGCTCGGTCACGTGCTCGGTGCCGTCCGGGTCGTCGGCGACCTCGGGCTGCCACCGGTGCAGCGCCGGGTCGTCGACGGCGAAGGACCGCACCGGCCCGGCCGGGCTCTCCCGGGTCTCGAAGCGCACCGTGACCACCCCGCGTCCCGACCCCCACACCCACCCGCGGCCGTGCTCGTCGTGGACCACGTCGGCCCCGGGCGACCAGCCGGTGGGCCGGGCCCGGGGCGGCTCGGGGAGCTCCTGGGGCTCCTCGGCCCCCTCCCGGGCATCCTCCGGGGTGTCCTCGGCGAGCCCGGCGAACAGGTCGTCCTGGACCCAGTCGGCCAGGCCGGAGACCCCGACGCCGAGCAGTCGCACCCCGCCGCGCAGGGCCGGGCCGGTGTCGACGCCGGCCGCGAGCTCGGCGAGCAGCGCCCGCACCACGCGGGCGATGACGGCCGGGTCGTCGGTGGGGGAGGGCAGCGTGGAGGAGCGGCTGGTGGTGGTGAAGTCGTGCAGGCGCACCTTGATGCTGATCGTGCGGCCCGACAGCCCGGCCTTGCCGAGCCGGGTCGCCACCGCGGCGGACTGCCGCACCAGCAGGTGCTCCATCAGGCGCAGGTCGGAGAGGTCGGAGTCGTAGGTGCCCTCGACGCTGACCGACTTCGCCTCCCGTTCCGCGACCACCGCTCGGTCGTCCTGCGCCCGGGCGAGGTGGAACAGCGAGGTGCCGTGGGCGGTGCCGACCAGTCGCACCAGCTCCTCCTCGCTGACCTCCTCGAGCTGGGCCACCGTCTGCACCCCCACCCGGCGCAGCCGCTCGGCGGTCGCCGGGCCCACGCCGGGGATGACGGTGACGCTCATCGGGCGCAGCAGCTCGCGCTCGGTGCCCGGGGCGACCACCACCAGGCCGTCGGGCTTGTCGAGGTCGCTGGCGACCTTGGCCATGAACTTGCTGGTGGCGACGCCGACCGAGCAGGTCAGCCCGTCAGTGGCCTCGGCGACCCGGGCCCGCAGCAGCTCGGCGTACTCCGTCACCGCCGGCACCTCCAGCGACGCCAGCGCCGGGTCCTCGGAGGCGGCCAGGTCGACGAACGCCTCGTCCAGCGACAGCGGCTCCACGAGGGGCGAGGCCGCACGCAGGACCGCCATCACCGCTCGGCTGGCCTCCCGGTAGGCCGGGAACCGCCCGCCGAGGAACGCCGCGTGCGGGCAGCGCGCCCGCGCCTCGCGGGTCGACATCGCCGAGCGCACCCCGTACCGACGGGCCTCGTACGACGCCGTCGCCACGACCCCGCGACCGCCGGTGCCCCCGACGACGACCGGCCGGCCGCGCAGGGAGGGCTTGTCGCGCTGCTCGACGGCGGCGAAGAACGCATCCAGGTCCAGGTGGAGGACCGAGGACTCGCCGCGCACGTCGCGCACGCTACCCGCGGACCGTCCACAGGGCGGTCCTCGCCCGCGCCCGTCCCCAGGCAGCGGCTCTGCGCCCCCACGGGGCCCCGCGTCCGAGCAGCCTGCCGCCATGGACGCACACGACCGCCACCCCGACCGCCCAACGACCGACCGGCCGACCGACCGGCCGACCGACCGGCCCGTCCAGGGGCCCGACGCCCCCTACGTGGCCCGCACCCCCGAGGACCTGCTCGCCACGGTGCCGCTGGTGCTCGGGTTCGTCCCCGAGGAGTCGGTGGTGATGCTGACCTTCGGGGCGCCCCGGTGCTTCCACGCGCGGGTCGAGATGCCCACGCTCGCCGAGGAGGTGATGCCGATGATCGAGTCCCTCGTCGAGCCCGCGGTGCGGCACGGGGTCGCGACGGTGGCCCTGTTCGGCTTCCACCACGCGGACCGCTGGACCGCCGACGTGCTGCGGGTGCTGGCCAGCGCGCTGCGAGGCCACGGGATCGGCGTCGTCACCTGCCTGCGGGCGCACGGGGGCCGCTGGTGGCGGGTGGGGACCACCGCGGAGCTCGACGACCGGGGGGAGGGGCAGGCCTTCGACGCGGCCAGCCACCCCTTCCGTGCCCGCTCGGTGCTCGAGGGGCGCGTGACCCACCCCGACCGGGCCGCGGTCGCGGCGACCCTGGCGCCCGACCCGGGCGGGGTGGCGGGGGAGGTGCTGGCCGGGCTGGTGGAGCCGGTGTCCGTGACGACCCGTCGCTTCGAGGAGCTGCTCCGGTCGCGGTGCGGCAGCGGGACGCCGGTGACCGACGCCGAGGTCGCCGAGCTGCTGGTCGGGCTGCGGCAGGGCAGGTGCCGGCAGGCGGTGGCGCGTCACCTGCGACGTGACACCGCACGCGGCCAGGTGGACCTGTGGTCGGAGGTCCTGCGACGCGCCCCGCGCGAGCGCGTCCCGGACGCGGCCGCCGCGGTCGCGCTCGCCGCCTGGGTCGTCGGCGACGGGGCACTGGCCTGGTGCGCCGTGGACCGTGGCGTCGAGGTCGAGCCCGAGCACCCCGACTGCGCCATGGTCGCGCGCCTGCTGCAGCGGGCGGTGTCGCCCGAGGGGTGGGAGGGCTCCCTGAGACCCCTCGCCGGGTGAGGTGGGGAGCCCTAGGGTTCGCTCATGGGAGAAGAGGTGGAGCAGCAGGAGTTCACCCGCGCCGATCGCACCCGGCACCGGGAGAAGGTGCGCCGCAACCTCGACGTCTTCGCCCGGATGCTGCGTGAGGCGGCCTTCGACACCGACGACCCGATGACCGGCCTCGAGGTCGAGCTCAACCTGGTCGACGAGGCCGGTGACCCGGCCCTGCGCAACGCCGAGGTGCTCGAGCAGATCGCGGACGCCGACTTCCAGACCGAGCTAGCCCAGTTCAACGTCGAGATCAACGTCCCGCCGGTCCACCTGCACGACGACGGCCTGACCCGCATCGAGGAGATCCTGCGCGAGGACCTCAACGACGCCGAGGAGCGCTCGGCCGCGATCGGCGCCCACCTGGTGATGATCGGGATCCTCCCGACCCTCGCCGACGGACACCTCGGGCGCGACGCCATCAGCGCCAACCCGCGCTACGCCCTGCTCTCCGACCAGATCCTCGCCGCCCGCGGCGAGGACATCGAGATCCGGATCGAGGGCGCCGAGCAGCTGCGCACGACCGCCGACTCGATCGTGCCGGAGGCCGCCTGCACGAGCACCCAGTTCCACGTCCAGACCTCCCCGGACCAGTTCGCGGCGTACTGGAACGCCTCGCAGGCCATCGCGGCCGCCCAGCTGGCGGTCGGCGCCAACGCGCCGTACCTGCTCGGCAAGGAGCTGTGGCGCGAGACCCGCATCCCGTTGTTCGAGCAGGCCACCGACACCCGCGGCGAGGAGCTCAAGGCCCAGGGGGTCCGTCCGCGCGTGTGGTTCGGGGAGCGGTGGATCACCTCGGTCTTCGACTGCTTCGAGGAGAACGTCCGGTACTTCCCGGCGCTGCTGCCGATCACCGACGACGAGGACCCGCTCGCGGTGCTGGAGTCCGGCGGCACCCCCGCCCTCTCGGAGCTGCGCCTGCACAACGGCACCGTCTACCGCTGGAACCGGCCGGTCTACGACGTCACCGACGCCGGGCCGCACCTGCGGGTGGAGAACCGCCTGCTCGCCGCCGGCCCCACGGTCCTGGACACGGTCGCCAACGCCGCCTTCTACTTCGGGCTGGTGCGCAGTGTCGCGGAGAGCGAGCGGCCGTTGTGGAGCCAGATGTCCTTCAGCGCCGCCGAGGAGAACTTCCACGTCGCTGCCCAGCAGGGCATCGACGCCCAGATCTACTGGCCCGGCGTCGGCCAGGTCCGCGCCACCGAGCTCGTGCTCCGGCGGCTGCTGCCGATGGCCCACGAGGGCCTGGAGCGCTGGGGCGTCGCCGCGGAGGTGCGCGACCGGCTCCTGGGCGTCATCGAGCAGCGCTGCCTGTTCGGCACCAACGGAGCGGAGTGGTTCGTGGGCCGGGTGCGGGCCCGGTCCGGCGAGGACCGGTGGGACGCCCTGCGCGCCACGCTGCTGGAGTACCGCGAGCGGATGCACAGCAACGAGCCCGTCCACGCCTGGGACTGAGCCCGAGCCACCGCGTCCTCACCCCCACCCCGTCACCGGGGCCGCCGACGGTCCCGGATCCGTCGCCAGGTGCGGGTGGCGCCGCTGGTGGGGTCGTGCCAGCCGTGCCGGGTGACCACGAGGAAGCGGCTCGCGACGCCGACCTCGGCGCCGGCGGCGCGCCACCCGGCGTACCAGTCGGCATCCACGTCCTGCCAGGACAACGACCCCGTGCGGGTCAGCCACACCAGCGGGCGCTCGTCGCGCCGGTGCCACAGCAGCGCCCCGAGCACGTCGGCGCGCAGCGCGTGGTCGGGACCGTGGTCGGCGGGCAGCACGACCGCGCGGCCGGCCGGATCGCCCACGTGCACCAGCGCGGGGTGGTGACGGCGGTGCTCGCCGCGCGCGAGCTCGAGCACGGCGGCTCGTGCGCGCTGGTCCGGGTCGAGGGGCACCCGCTCAGCCTGCCCCGATCCGCGGACCTGCGGGGTCGCCCATCCACAGGTGCCTGTCGACAGGCACCCGTCCACAGGTGTCGTCCCCGGGCGGGTGGGGCCGGGGTCGGCTACCGTGCCCGAGAGGTCGAGCGAGCGTCCGAGAGCCGGGTCGTCGGTGTCGGCCGGAGCCGGGAGGACGCGATGAGCACGGTCGTGGTGGGGTACGTCGCCAAGCCTGAGGGGGAGGCAGCGCTCGACAGGGCGGTCGAGGAGGCCCGGCTGCGGGGCTCCTCGCTGGTGGTGGTCAGCTCCCACCGTGGCGGCCAGGAGTACGACGAGGCACGCGCCGCGGCCGCCCAGGCCGAGCTCGACGGGGTGCGCGCGCGGCTGGAGGCCAGCGGGCTCGCCTTCACCCTGCGCCAGACCGTCCGTGGGCTGGAGCCGGCCGAGGACCTCATCGAGGTCGCGGAGGAGCACTCGGCCGACCTGCTGGTCATCGGGCTGCGTCGTCGCTCGCCGGTGGGCAAGCTGATCCTCGGCAGCCAGGCGCAGCGGGTGCTGCTGGACGCGCCCTGCCCGGTCCTGGCGGTCAAGGCCGGCTCGTGACCTCGCGCGTCGACACGGGGTGGGGTATCCGTGGGCCGGTGGCTCGTCAGAACGGGTGAGGACGCCTCCTAGGGGCCTCGGTAAAGGCCACGCTCAGCGCTGTTCGGAGTTGTTCGGGAACCGATTCCACGCCTGACGGGCCACGTAAAGCCGCCCAGACTTGCTTCCGTGACCGACCCCCGACCGGTCTCTCGGACGAACTCTGTTGGAGGCTCGCGTGCTCGACGTCTCGATGCCCTCGCCCACCCGGGCAGTGGTCGCGGCGACAGTCCTGGTCACCCCGGTGGACCACGACGACCTGGAGGTGCGGGTCTGGCCGCCCGAGGCGGTGTGGCAGGTCGCCACGAGCCTCGGTGAGGCCGGGCACCGCTGCGACCCGGTGCTGCCGGACGAGACCGGCCTGCCCCAGTCGCTCGTCGTCGCCCGGCGTGGTGCCGCCGCCCTCGAACGCGTGCTCGACGGCCTGGCCCAGCCGGGGCTGAGCGCCATCGCCTACCTCGAGCCCGACGCGCGGGGCGAGTGCCGCCGGGTCGCCGGGCAGGCACCCGAGGGCCGCGACGACGTCGTCTTCCTCGAGCTGCGCGAGCTGCCCTACGGCGGTCGGTGGCAGCTGCGGGGCTTCGGGTCCCCGGCCGCGCTGAGCACCCTGGCCGGCGCCTGCGCGCCGCTGGCGGTCGGCCTGGTCGAGCCCGACCCGACGACGTACGCCGATCGCTCGGTCGTCCTGGAGCTGCCCGGCCGGCCCACCGTCGTCCAGGAGCTCGTCGAGCGCCTCGACGCCGCCGGGCTCGACGGCCACGTGCGGGTGCTGCGCGTCCAGGAGACCGCGGGGGCCTGAGCCGCACTGCCCGCGGCCCTGTGCGGTCGTGCAGGATGGGCGCCATGGCGATCCACATCACCGGCGACGAGGCCGCCGACCAGGTGCTCACCGATGACCCGTTCGCGCTACTGGTCGGCATGATGCTCGACCAGCAGTACCCCATGGAGCACGCCTTCCGCGGGCCCGCCAAGGTCCTCGAGCGCTTCGGGACCCTCGACCCGGCCCGCATCGCCGCGGCCGATCCCGAGGAGTTCGCCGCGCTGTGCGCGACGGCACCGGCCATCCACCGGTTCCCGGGGTCGATGGCCGCGCGCCTGCAGGAGCTCGCGCGGCTGGTGTGCGAGGAGTACGACGGCGACGCCTCGCTGCTGTGGTCCGGGGCCTCCGACGGTCGCGACCTGCTCAAGCGGGTCATGGCGCTGCCCGGCTTCGGCAAGCAGAAGGCCCAGATCTTCGTGGCGCTGCTCGCCAAGCAGCTGCAGGTCCGCCCCGACGGCTGGGAGAGCGTCGTGGGGGACTACGCCCTGGAGGGGCACCGCTCGGTGGCCGACGTCGTCGACCCCGACTCCCTGCAGAAGGTGCGGGACTTCAAGAAGCAGAAGAAGGCCGCCGCCAAGGCCGGCACCTGACGCGTCGTGGATCGTCGCTGAGGCCCTGCTGAGGCGTTGCTGAGAGGCTGCTGAGCCCGCCGGCCCCGTGCAGCGGAGCGGGACAGGCCTGCGAGACCGTCCCCGTTGCGGGGACGTCATCACCCCCGTGGCAGAATGAGCCCGCGG
Organism: Nocardioides marinus; assembly: GCF_013408145.1. NCBI lineage: Bacteria > Bacillati > Actinomycetota > Actinomycetes > Propionibacteriales > Nocardioidaceae > Nocardioides > Nocardioides marinus. The sequence goes on along the minus strand of NZ_JACBZI010000001.1, from coordinate 2,129,992 downwards.
CTCTTGACGACTCCGGGCCCTGCCGCGCCCCCACGCCAGTTCACGAGAGGTGTTCGTGACTTCGAACGCACGCAAGATCCCTGCCGAGGTGCTCTCGCACCCCGCCATCGTGACCCTCGTCGAGCGAGGTGCCCCCACGGGCAGCGTCACTCCCGACGAGGTCCGGAGGGCCAGTGAGGATGCCGCGATCGAGCCACGCCACCTCAAGGCGCTGCTCGGTCACCTGAGCGAGCAGGGCATCTCCGTGAACATCGACGTGGCGAGCACCCGCGCGGTCGCGGCGACCTCGACGCGCAAGACCACCACCGCCACGGCGAAGAAGACCGCCGCGAAGAAGGCGGCCCCGGCGAAGAAGGCCGCCCCCGCCAAGAAGGCGGCTCCGGCCAAGAAGACCGCGGCGAAGAAGGCGACCGAGACCGTCGAGGTCGAGGTCGAGGCAGCCGCTCCGGTCATCGGCCCCGACGGCAAGAAGGTCCTGCCCGACGTCCCGGACGAGCAGTTCGAGAAGGACGTCGCCGCCGACCCGACCATCAAGGCCGACGAGGAGGAGGCCACCGCCACCTCGAGCTTCGTGGTCTCCGCGGCCGACGAGTCCGACGAGCCGGTCCAGCAGGTCATGGTCGCCGGCGCGACCGCGGACCCGGTCAAGGACTACCTCAAGCAGATCGGCAAGGTCCCGCTGCTCAACGCCGAGATGGAGGTCGAGCTCGCCAAGCGGATCGAGGCGGGCCTGTTCTCGGAGGAGAAGCTGGCCAAGGGCGGCAAGATCAAGGCCGACCTGCTCGAGGAGCTCGAGTGGATCGCCGAGGACGGCCGCCGCGCCAAGAACCACCTGCTCGAGGCCAACCTGCGCCTCGTGGTCTCGCTGGCCAAGCGCTACACCGGTCGCGGGATGCTCTTCCTGGACCTGATCCAGGAGGGCAACCTCGGTCTGATCCGTGCGGTCGAGAAGTTCGACTACACCAAGGGCTACAAGTTCTCGACCTACGCGACGTGGTGGATCCGCCAGGCGATCACCCGCGCGATGGCCGACCAGGCACGCACCATCCGCATCCCGGTGCACATGGTCGAGGTCATCAACAAGCTGGCCCGCGTCCAGCGCCAGATGCTCCAGGACCTCGGGCGCGAGCCCACCCCGGAGGAGCTGGCCAAGGAGCTCGACATGACCCCCGAGAAGGTCATCGAGGTCCAGAAGTACGGCCGTGAGCCGATCTCGCTGCACACTCCGCTCGGCGAGGACGGCGACTCGGAGTTCGGTGACCTCATCGAGGACTCCGAGGCCATCGTCCCGGCCGACGCCGTGTCGTTCACCCTGCTCCAGGAGCAGCTGCACGCCGTCCTCGACACGCTCTCCGAGCGCGAGGCGGGCGTGGTGTCGATGCGCTTCGGGCTCACCGACGGCCAGCCCAAGACCCTCGACGAGATCGGCAAGGTCTACGGCGTGACCCGCGAGCGGATCCGCCAGATCGAGTCCAAGACCATGTCGAAGCTCCGCCACCCCTCGCGCTCGCAGGTCCTGCGCGACTACCTGGACTGACGAACCGCCCGCCGAGCCGGCGTATTGATACGCCGGCTCGACGGGTCAGGTCCGGTTCGTCGTCGCCGACCAGCTCAGCCGGCCGCGACCAGGCCCACGGCCAGCGCGCACAGCGCGAGGCCGACGGCCTGGCCGCTGCCGATCTGCTCCTTGAGCACGGTGGCGGCCAGCAGCACGGTGAAGGCCGGGTAGAGCGAGGCGATGACGGCCACGACGCTGAGGTAGCCGCCGTGGCTGGCCACCAGGAACAAGCCGGTGGCCAGAGCGCCCAGGAGGCCCGCCAGGGCTCCCCAGGCAACCGGGAGCGACCGGGGGACCCACTCGCCCCCGACGGCGGCGGCCAGGCCGGCGACGACCACGGCCGCGACGACCTGGTTCAACGCCAGGGGGAGGAGGCCAGCGGAGTCCGGCACCTGGCCGAGCCCGGCGAAGAGGGTCCCGAAACCCAGACCGGCGAGCACGCCGTCCAGGGTCCCCGCCGCCCGGTGCCCGGGTCGAGCGTCCTCCTCGGCGTGCTCCTCGGCGTCCACCTCTGGGCGGGAGACCCACCAGATGCCCGGGAAGGCGGCGGCGACACCGAGCCAGACCAGGGCGGAGGGGCGCTCACCGGAGCCGAGGCCGACCAGCAGAGGGACCAGGGCGGCACCGACGGCGCTCACCGGTGCGACCACGCCCATCCGGCCGCCGGCCAGCCCGCGGTAGAGGAATCCCGTGCCGACTCCGTTCCCGACACCGGCGACGACCGCCCACAGGTGATCGGTCGTCGTGGGGGAGCCCGGGTCGACCCACGCGACCACGGCCGTCGTCGTACCCCCGGCGAGCAGGGCGAGGAACCCCACCGACCACGACGCGCCGGTGCGTCGCGACGTCAGCCCGCCGACGAAGTCGGCCAGGCCGTAGGCAGCGGCCGAGGCCAGGGCGAGGACGACCGGCACGGGGAGTCTCCTGTCTGCAGACGCCGACGGCCCCGGACATCACTGTCCGGGGCCGTGCGGGTGGTCTGGTCGGGTGGGCTCAGTCCAGGCCGAGCTTGTGCGTCTCGTCCTGGACGGTCACGGCCACCTGCTTGAGCGCGTCGCCGTGCTCGCGGGCGTGGTGGGCGCAGAAGAGCAGCTCACCGCCCGTCTGCAGCTCGACACGGAGGTAGGCCTGTGCGCCGCAACGGTCGCAGCGGTCCGCTGCGGTCAGCGCGGTGCTCGGGGCAACGGCAGTAGTCACTTCGGCCTCATTTCTGTACTCACTCGGTGCTGGTGACAACGTAGCGAGGGACCTGAAAGATTCCTCGTCACGTGTGGCGCACGCGACAGTGGGTGGTGCGATGCTCCCATCGGCCGCCCTCCTGTCCGGTTGAGTGGATCCGGTGCGTTCTCAGGTGTCCGGAACGACGTTGTCCCAGGTGATGTTCCCCCACCCGGCGGAAGATCACTCGCCCGCCTGGGTGAAGTCTCTCGCGTCCTGGGACGTCCCGTGGACGGTTCCGGATCCCGAGCCCGATCGTGTCCACATCGTGACGTCCCGGAGGACGTGTCCTGCGGTGCTGCGGTTCATCGGTGGTGCGGTGCTGCGAGGAAGTGATCCGACACTAGACCCGGGTGCGGGGGCGTGCCGCGAGCCGGGGACGGCGTGTCGTCGACTAGATTCTGGCCAGTGACGCAGGCACCCGAGACCGCCCCGAAGCGCCAGCACCAGAGGAGCTCCGAGATCGCCGACAACACCTACAACGCCGCCCACCTCCTGGTCCTGGAGGGCCTGGAGGCGGTGCGCAAGCGGCCGGGCATGTACATCGGGTCCACCGACACCCGCGGCCTCATGCACTGCGTGTGGGAGATCATCGACAACGGTGTCGACGAGGCGCTGGCCGGCGCGGCGGACCGTGTCGAGGTGCTGCTCCACCCCGACGGCTCGGTCGAGGTCCACGACAACGGTCGCGGCATCCCCACCGACAAGGAGCCGCGCACCGGCCTGCCCGGTGTCGAGGTCGTCGCCACGAAGCTGCACGCCGGCGGCAAGTTCGGCGGCGGCTCGTACGTCGCGACCGGCGGCCTGCACGGCGTGGGTCTCTCCGTCGTCAACGCCCTGTCCTCGCGCATGGACATCGACGTCGAGCGCTCACCCGCGGTCCAGGGGCTGTCCTTCCAGCGGGGCGTGCCCGGGGTGTTCGCGGCAGAGGGCCCGGGTGGGGACTTCGAGGCGCGCTCGGGGCTGACCCGCAAGGGCGCCCGCGTCGCCAAGGGCCGCAGCGGCACCCGCATCCGGTTCTGGCCGGACCGCCAGATCTTCACCCGCGATGCCACCTACGTCCTCGACGAGCTGCTCACGCGCGCTCGGCAGACCTCCTTCATCGTGCCCGGCCTCGAGATCGTCGTCCGCGACCTGCGGGGCGAGGAGCCGGTCGAGGAGAGCTTCAAGCACGAGGGCGGCATCACCGAGTTCGCCGACTTCCTCAGCCCCGACGAGCCCGTGAGCTCGATCCTGCGGCTGCAGGGCTCGGACACCTTCACCGAGACTGTCCCGCTCCTGGACGCCCAGGGACACATGACCCCGCAGGAGGTCGAGCGCGAGCTGACCGTCGACGTGGCGGTGCGCTGGGGCACCGGCTACGACACGACGCTGCGCTCCTTCGTCAACGTCATCGCCACCCCCAAGGGCGGCACCCACGTCAGCGGGTTCGAGACCGCGCTGACGAAGACCTTCAACGACGTGATGCGCGCGACCAAGGCGCTCAAGGTCAACGACCCCGACGTCATCAAGGACGACGTGCTCGAGGGCCTGACCTCGGTGGTGACGGTGCGCCTGGCGGAGCCGCAGTTCGAGGGGCAGACCAAGGAGATCCTCGGCACCCCGGCGGCCCGCTCGATCGTGCGCAAGGTCGTCGCACGCGAGCTCAAGGCGTTCCTGACCTCCACCAAGCGGGCCGAGAAGGCCGAGGCCAAGCTGGTGATGGAGAAGGTCGCGGGCGCGCAGAAGACCCGCATCGCCGCCCGTCAGCACAAGGAGACCCAGCGCCGCAAGAACGCGCTGGAGTCCTCCGCGCTCCCCGCCAAGCTCGCCGACTGCCGCTCGGGCGACAACGACCGCAGCGAGCTGTTCATCGTCGAGGGTGACTCCGCGCTCGGCACCGCCAAGCTCGCCCGCAACTCCGAGTTCCAGGCGCTGCTGCCGATCCGCGGCAAGATCCTCAACGTCCAGAAGGCCTCGGTCGGCGACATGCTGAAGAACGCCGAGTGCGCCTCGATCATCCAGGTCGTCGGCGCCGGCTCCGGGCGCACCTTCGAGCTCGAGGCCCGTCGCTACGGCCGGATCATCTTCATGGCCGACGCCGACTCCGACGGCGCCCACATCCGCTGCCTGCTGGCCACGTTGTTCTTCAAGTACATGCCCGACCTGATCCGCGACGGCCGCGTCTACACCGCCGTGCCGCCGCTGCACCGCATCGAGCTGTCCAACCCCAAGAAGGGGATGGAGAAGTACGTCTACACCTATTCCGACGCCGAGCTGCAGCGCAAGCTCGCCGAGCTGCGGAAGAAGAACGTGCGGTGGAAGGACCCGGTCCAGCGCTACAAGGGTCTGGGTGAGATGGACGCCGACCAGCTGGCCGAGACCACCATGGACCCCCGCCGCCGGACCCTTCGGCGGCTGACCATCGACGACGCCGAGGGTGCCACCGAGGTCTTCGACCTGCTGATGGGCTCCGACGTGGCTCCTCGCAAGGAGTTCATCGTCCAGGGTGCCTACGACGTGGACGTCGAGGCCCTCGACGCCTGACGTGACCTGTCTCGTGCGGCTCAGCGCGGTCCATGGCACGCGCTGGGCCGCACGAGGCGGTGCGGCCAGTCCGGCCGGATCAGCACTTCTGGTCGAGCAGGCCGCTGTCGACGTCGTAGAGGAAGCCGCCCACCTCGACCGACTCCGGCACCAGCGGGTGCGAGCGCACCCGGTGCACGTCCAGGCCGAGGGTGGCGACCTGGTCCTCGATGACGTGGAAGCGCTGCCAGGTGGCGTCGACGCCCGCGGAGGCGGCCACGCGCTCGCGCAGGGTCTCCTCGGAGTTGGACGCGACGGCGCAGCGGGTGTGGGGGACCACCAGGACGCGCTGGACGTTGAGCAGGTGTACGCCCAGGACGATCGCCTCCAGCGCCGCCTCGGTCACGCGGCCGCCGGGGTTGCGGAAGATCTTGGCGTCGCCGGGCTCCAGGCCGATCATGCGCAGCGGGTCGATCCGGCTGTCCATGCAGGTCACCAGGGCGATGCCGGCCTTGGCGATGCCGTCGAAGCCGCCGTAGGCGAAGTCGGTGGCGAACTCACGGTTCGCGGCGAGCAGGTCGTCGAATGCGGAGGAGTCGGTCACGAGGGGGAAGTTAGCCGATCCCCAGGCCCGTCCGGGTGGCTGTCCCCCTGGTGGCCGCTCCGCGCAGCAGGACGAGCGCCAGGACGGCTGCGACCAGGGCACAGCCGGCGGCGCCGAGGAACACCGTCTGCTCCTGGGCGATGCCGGCGGCCTTGAGCAGGTCGGAGTACTCCGAGCAGCGCGTCGTCCCGGCCGGGCAGACCTCCTGCACCGGCGGGACCCCCGCCTGCTCGGCGTAGTAGCGGCGCAGCCCGATCGTGGTGAGGGCCGAGATGCCGACCAGCATGCCGACCATCCGGGCCACCACGACCATGGCCGAGGCCACCCCGTGCACCGCGTCGGCGGTGCTGGCCAGGATCGCGGCGTTGACCGGCGCCAGCGCCAGGCCGAAGCCGAAGCCGCCGACCACCAGTGGCACCGTCGACGTCCACGACTCCAGGCTGGTGATGTCCCAGCGGGACATGGCCAGGAAGCCTCCGGAGGCCATCAGCATGCCCGCAGCGGTGACGACGCCCGCGGGCAGGGAGCGGGTGAGGTAGCCGCCCACGACCGCGCCCACCGGCAGCGCCGCGAGGAACCGCAGCAGCACCAGGGCCGCCATCAGCTGGGACTCGGGGTAGACCGTGGTGCGGGCGAAGAGCGGGACGTCGATGAGGGCCGCGATCAGGGCGGCGCCGACGAAGAAGCTGACGACGACCGAGCCCCAGGCCGGGCGCGCCGCCAGGGTGCCGCGGGGGAGCAGCGGGGCCTCGGCGCGGCGCAGGTGCACCACGAAGGCGACGGTGCCGATCGCGGCGCCGAGGAGGTACCACCAGCCCTGCTCGGAGAAGACCTCGACCTTCGGGTCGGCGGTCGCGAACGCCAGGATCACCCCGCCGAGCGCCACGGCGAGGTACGTCGCCCCCACCAGGTCGGCCTCGCGGAGCGAGCGGCCCCAGGCACGCAGGTCCACCAGCGGGCGGCGGGCCGTCAGGGTGCGCACCAGCAGCAGGACCACCGCGGCGATCGCGACCGCCCCGACCGGGGTCAGCCAGCGGCCACCGTCGTCGACGAAGGGGATGAACAGCTGGCCCCAGGTGAGGTCGGTGAGCAGCTGGGTGGGCGGCTGGAAGACCAGCGCCCCGGCGACCATCGCGAGCAGGAGGAGCAGGACGCCGAGCCAGTCGAGGTGGTCTCGACGCCCGCTCGTCGCTGGCGCTCCTCGCTGCTCGACCACCGGGGGTGGCCCGCTCGTCGCTGGCGCTCCTCCCTGCTCGACCACCGGAGGTGGCCCGCTCGTCGCTGGCGCTCCTCGCTGCTCGACCAGCTGCTCTCGACCGGCGACTGCGGCGATCGCGGCGGCGAGGACGAGGCCGACGGCGAGGTTGAGCAGGAAGATCGCCCGCCAGTCGGCGACGGCGAGGACCACCGCACCCAGCAGCGGGCCCAGCACCGAGCCGATCTCCTGGACCGCGGAGACGATCCCGAGCGGGATCGCGCGGCGGTGCACCGGGTAGAGGTCGGCGACCAGGGCCAGGGTCGCCGGCACCAGCCCGCCACCACCGACCCCCTGGAGGAAACGGCCCCCGACCATGGTGGTCATGTCGTAGGCGGCCGCGGTGAGGATCGAGCCGAACGCGAAGACCACCAGGGCCGCGATGAGCACCGGGACCCGGCCGCGCAGGTCGGCGATCCGCCCGATGAGCGGCAGCATCGCGACGTACCCCAGCAGGAAGCCGGAGACGATCGGCGCCGCCCGCTGCAGCTGCTCGGGGGAGAGCCCGATGCCCTGCATCATGTCGACCAGCGCCAGGACGACGACGTAGGTGTCGGCGGCGGCGAACGCGACCGCGCCCGCCGCCAGACCGAGCAGCAGCCGGGACCGGGTCACCGGCCCGTCGGTCGGGGCGCTCACTCGGGGGCGGAGATGCTCGGCTCGGCGCCGTAGTCGGCGAAGGTGATCGAGTAGGTCATCGACCCGGCACCGTAGAAGTCGCCGGTCAGCTCCATCGAGCGCAGTTCGTCGTCGTCGCTGACGGTGTACGTCGCGTCGAAGTCGCCCGTCGCGCTGGGGATGATCCCCGAGACCACGTCGCCGGCGACCGTGCCGGTGTAGGTGGTGAGCACGTCGCGGTTGTCGGTGCCGCCGCGGACCTGCTCGCCCTGCTCGAGCCCCTCGGTCTCCACCAGCAGGGAGGAGAAGCCGGTGTCGGCGTCCATCAGCCCGGCCGGGTCGGGAGCGCCGTACTCGGCCGGGTCGACCTCGGACCAGCCGATGGTCAGCGGCACCTGGGCGTAGACCGTGCCGTCGATCGCCACGACCGGGACGGTCGGCTCGATCCCGGCGTAGCGGACCACGATGGAGCCGTCGAAGGCCGGGTCGTGGGTGCCGACCCCCTCGGCGCGCAGCAACCCGTCGACGCCCTCGGACAGGTCGTCGGTCGAGAGCGTGATCCGCACCCCGCTGGTCTCGTCGAAGGTGGTCTTGGCCGCGGCCATCACCTCGGCAGGGTCGGCGGAGTCCTCACCCGGCTCCTCGGAGCCGCTGCAGGCGGTGACCGGCAGGGCGAGGAGCAGGGCGGCGAGCGGCGCGGCGGCGCGGCGCGCACGCCGGGGTGCACGGGTCGAGGGAGCCATGTCCTCAGCCTTCCACAGGGGCGGTCGCGGGCACCCGGGCCGACACCGGGCCGGCCACCGCCGCGATGGGCTGGCTGGCCGGGAGGCCGGAGCCGTCGCGGCGTCCGGTGGCGTCGGGCAGCTCGACCGGCGCGCCGCTGCTGGCGGCCGCCCGGGCCGGGGCGGTGCCGACCCACGCAAGCACCAGGGTGTCCTCGCCCTTGAGGAACCGGTGGCAGCGCACCCCGCCGGTGGCCCGGCCCTTGGGCGGGTACTCGCTGAACGGCGTCACCTTGACCGCGCCCGCGTCGGTGCCGGCCAGCGCCGAGGACGCGCCGGAGACCGTGACGACCACCGACCCCTCGGGGACGCCCGGGTCGACCGCGCCGAACCACACGACCTGCTGGCCGTCGGTGACCCGCACGCCCGCGATGCCGCCGCCGGCCCGGCCCTGGGGGCGGACCCCGTCGGCGCCGAAGTGCAGCAGCTGGGCGTCGGAGGTGACGAAGCACAGCGTCTCCTCGCCGGTGGCCAGCTCGACGGCGCCGACGACCTCGTCGCCGTCCTTGAGCCCGATGACCTCCCACTCGTCGCGGTTGAGCACCTCGGGGTTGACCCGCTTCACCACGCCCTGACGGGTGCCGAGCGCGAGGCCCGGCCCGTCCTCGCGCAGGGTGCACAGCGCCAGCGCGCGCTCCCCGGACTCCAGGGAGAGGACCTCCGAGAGCGGCAGGCCACCTTGGAGGTTGGGGTCGTTGGCCGAGGCGGGGATCGCCGGCAGGTCCAGCACGGCCAGTCGCAGCAGCCGTCCGCGCGAGGTGAGCACGCCGATCTCGCCGCGCGCGGTCGTGGCGACCACGCTGGTCACGACGTCGTGGTTGGCCCGGCCGCCGCCCGAGCCGGGTGCCTCACCGCTGCTCGAGCGGGCCAGCAGACCGGTGGAGGAGAGGAACGCGAAGCAGGGGTCGTCGGGCACCTCCAGCGGCACCGCGGCCGCGGCGGCGGGCGTCCCGGCGGACTCCAGCAGCACCGTGCGGCGCGGCGTGCCGTAGGTCTTGGCGACCTCGGCCAGCTCCTCGGAGACCACCGAGCGCAACAGGGCGTCGTCGCCGAGGATCGCGTCGAGCTCCTCGATCTCCCGGCGCAGCTGCTCCTGCTCCTTCTCCAGCTCGATGCGGCTGAAGCGGGTCAGGCGCCGCAGCTGCATCTCCAGGATGTACTCGGCCTGCGGCACCGAGAGGTCGAAGACCCCCATCAACCGCTCCTTCGCCGCCGACGCGTCGTCGCTGGAGCGGATCACCGCGATGACCTCGTCGATGTCGAGCAGGGCGATGAGCAGGCCGTCGACCAGGTGCAGGCGCTCGGCCTTCTTGCCCCGGCGGAACGCCGAGCGGCGGCGTACGACGTCGTAGCGGTGTGCGAGGAAGACCTCGAGCATCTGCTTGAGGCCCAGCGTGCGCGGCTGGCCGTCGACGAGGGCGACGTTGTTGATGCCGAAGGAGTCCTCCATCGGCGTGTGGCGGTAGAGCTGCTCGAGCAGCGCCTCGGGCACGAAGCCGTTCTTGACCTCGATGACCAGCCGCAGGCCGTTGGCGCGGTCGGTGAGGTCCTTGATGTCGGAGATGCCCTGCAGCTTCTTGCCCTGCACGAGGGTCTTGATCCGCTCGACGACCTTCTCGGTGCCCACGCCGTAGGGCAGCTCGGTGACCACGATGCCCTTGCGGCGCCCGATGGTCTCCACGCGCGCGGTGGCGCGCATCTTGAACGAGCCCTTGCCGGACTCATAGGCGTCGCGGATGCCGTCGAGGCCCACGATCTTGCCGCCGGTGGGCAGGTCGGGGCCGGGGATGAAGCGCATCAGGTCGTCGAGGTCGGCCTTCGGCTGCTTGACCAGGTGCCGCAGCGCCTGCACGACCTCGACCAGGTTGTGCGGCGCGCAGTTGGTCGCCATGCCGACCGCGATGCCGCTGGTGCCGTTGACCAGCAGGTTGGGGATGGCCGCCGGCAGCACGCTCGGCTCCATCTCCCGGGAGTCGTAGTTGGGCCGGAAGTCGACGGTGTCCTCGTCGATCGAGGCGGTCATCGCGACCGCCGGGGGCGCCATCCGGCACTCGGTGTAGCGCATCGCCGCCGGCGGGTCGTCAGGACTGCCGAAGTTCCCGTGGCCGTCGACCATCGGCAGCCGGACCGTCCAGCTCTGCGCCTGCCGGACGAGGGCGTCGTAGATCGCGCCGTCTCCGTGGGGGTGCAGACGGCCCATCACCTCACCGACGACGCGGGCGCTCTTGACGTGCCCGCGGTCGGGGAACAGGCGCATGTCCTGCATCGTGTAGAGGATGCGCCGCTGCACCGGCTTGAGGCCGTCGCGGGCGTCGGGCAGGGCCCGGGAGTAGATGACGGAGTAGGCGTACTCCAGGAACGAGGCCTGCATCTCGTCCCGGATGTCGGTGTCGAGGATGTGCTCCTCGAAGTCGTCGTCGGGGAGCTCGCTCTTGGTACGCCGTGCCATGGCCCCCATTCTCACTGTCGGCGCCGACGGTCCGGGCAGGGGCGCGCCGACCGGTACATTTCCTGACGTGAGTGCCGCCCCCGAGCAGCCCCCGGCCCCCGCAGCGCCCCCGCGGCACTGGGAGGCCGACGTCCTGCTGCGCGACGGGAGCACCGCGCACATCCGGCCGATCCGCCCCGAGGACGCCGAGCTGCTGGTCGACTTCTACAGCCGGGTCTCCGACCGCTCGAAGTACTACCGCTTCTTCTCGCCGATGCCGCGGCTCTCCGACCGCGACGTCGAGCGCTTCACGAAGGTCGACCACGACCGCCGGGTCGCCCTCGTGCTGGTGCTGCAGGGCCGGATGATCGCGGTGGGGCGCTACGACACCCTGCGCGCCGGCGAGGCCGAGGTCGCCTTCCTCGTCGAGGACGCCCACCAGGGCCGTGGCATCGCCCAGCTGCTCCTCGAGCACCTCGCCCAGGCCGGCCGCGAGCGCGGGCTGGAGAAGTTCGTCGCCGAGGTGCTGCCCGACAACTCCCGGATGATCCAGACCTTCCGCGACGCCGGCTACCGCGTGGCGACGGAGTACGAGGACGGCGTGCTCGTCCTGGAGTTCCCCATCGACGCCACCGACACCGCCATCGGGGTCATGCAGGGCCGCGAGCACCGCGCCGAGGCCGCCTCCATCGAGCGCTTCTTCAACCCCCGCTCGGTCGCCATCATCGGCGCGAGCCGCCGGCAGGAGACGATCGGCCAGACGCTGGTGCGCAACCTGGTCAACGGCGACTTCACCGGCCGGGTCTACGCGGTCAACCCGACCGCCGGCGCGGTGTCGGGGCTGCCGGCGTACAAGTCGGTCACCGACATCCCCGACGACGTCGACGTCGCGATCGTGGCCGTGCCGGCCGACGCGGTGCAGGACGTGGTGCTGGACTGCGCGGCCAAGGGCGTGCACGGGCTGGTGGTCATCTCCAGCGGCTTCGCCGAGACCGGCGAGGAGGGGCGCCAGCGCCAGCGGCGCCTGGTGGGCCTCTCCCGCTCCTACGGGCTGCGGCTGATCGGCCCGAACTGCCTGGGCATCATCAACACCGACCCGAGCGTGTCGATCAACGCCTCGCTCTCCCAGGTCATGCCGCCGCGCGGTCGGGCGGGCTTCTTCTGCCAGTCCGGCGCGCTGGGCTCGGCGATCCTGGAGAAGGTGCAGAACCGGGGCCTGGGCCTGTCCACGTTCGTCAGCGCGGGCAACCGTGCCGACGTGTCGGGCAACGACCTGCTGCAGTACTGGGAGGAGGACGACTCCACCGAGGTCGTCCTGCTCTACCTCGAGTCGATCGGCAACCCGCGCAAGTTCTCGCGGATCGCGCGCCGGGTGAGCCTGCGCAAGCCGATCGTCGCGGTCCGCTCCGGTCGCACCACCCAGGGCGTCCCCATGGGGCACGCGGTGCGCAAGATCGCCGCCCCGCCGGCAGCGGTCGACGCGATGTTCCGCCAGGCCGGCGTGATCCAGGTCGACACCCTCGAGGAGATGTTCGACGTCGCGCAGCTGGTCGCCCACCAGCCGCTGCCGCGCGGGCGCCGGGTCGCCATCGTCGGCAACTCCGACGCGCTCGGGCTGCTGGCCGCCGACGCGGCGGCCGCCGTCGGGCTCGTCGTCAACAAGTCGGTCGCGCTCGGCGCCGAGGCCGGTGCGGAGGACTTCGAGGACGCCCTGGACGCCGCCATCGACGACCCCGACGTCGACTCCGTGGTCGCGGTCTACATCCCCCCGCTCAACGTGTCCGGGGAGGAGGTCGCCAACGTGCTGGCCGCCATCGGCGAGCAGTCCGACAAGCCGCTGGTCTCGACCTTCCTCGGTGTCGAGGGTGTCCCCGAGCTGCTGCGCGTCCCCGACGTGGCGGGATCGACCGCCGGCCGCGGGTCGGTGCCGTCGTACCCCGCCGTGGAGGCGGCCGTGCGTGCCCTGGCCCGCGTCGTGGAGTACGCCGTGTGGCTGCGCACCCCCGACGGACCGCCGCCCAGCCCCGACGAGGTCGACGGCGACCGGGCCCGCGAGATCGTGGGCCGGCTGCTGGGCGACCGGCCCGGTGGCGTCGACGTGGCCCGCGACGAGCTGCGCGAGCTGCTGGCCTGCTACGACATCGACCTGTGGCCCGCCCCGTCCGTCTCGACGCTCGAGGAGGCCGTGGCCGCCGGCGAGGCGTTGGGCTGGGACGTGGTACTCAAGGCCACCGCCGAGCACCTGCGCGAGCGTCCGGACCTCGCGCACGTCTGGCGCAACATCGACGGGCCCGACCACATGCGCGACGCCTGGGCGTCGCTGCACGAGCTCGTCGGCGAGGACGACTCCGGTGGCTTCATCGTGCAGCGCACCGCCCCGCCCGGCGTGCCGATCGCCATCCGCAGCCTCGAGGACCCGCTGTTCGGGCCGGTGGTCTCCTTCGGCATCTCCGGTCCGATGACCGAGCTGCTGGCCGACCGGTCCTACCGCATCCCGCCCCTGGGCTCCCGGGACGCCGCCGCCATGGTGCGCGAGGTCCGCTCCGCCCCGCTGCTGTTCGGCTACCGGGGCGCCGACGTCGTCGACGTCGGGGAGGTCGAGCGGCTGATCCGTCGTGTCGCCCAGCTGCAGAACGACATCCCCCAGGTCAGCGGCCTCGAGCTCGGCCTGGTGCTCGCCGGCCCGCACGGATCCACCGTCCTGAGCGCCGAGGCGCGGCTCGAGCAGGTCTCCGACGCCCGCTCGGACTGGTTCGTGCGCAGGATGCCGACGCAGCCGGGGGACACCCTCCCGTCCTGAGCCACCGCAGGGACTAGGCTCACGGCCATGGTGATCTCCGACAGGGCGCGCCTGCTCTTCGTGCACGTGCAGAAGACAGGCGGGTCGACCATCCACAACCGGCTGACCGAGGTCCTCCCGGACGCTCGGCAGGTCAAGGGCGTGGACCGGCACGGCACCCTGAACCAGATCCTGCGCATCGAGCCCGAGCTCTCGACCTACTGGACCTTCGGCATGGTGCGGAACCCGTGGGCCCGCATGCTCTCCTGGTACAACATGGTCGACCGCTTCCGCAGCTCCAAGGAGGGCGGCGCGAGCCGCCTGGACCGCAAGAACAACTTCATGCGGACCGTGGGGGAGACCTGCCCGGACTTCGAGGCCTTCGTGATGAAGGGGCTCGACGAGTTCAAGCGGCTGCAGACGCCGCAGTGGCGCTACCTGGCCACCAAGACGCGCCGCGCCGACTTCATCGGCCGCCAGGAGACCCTCGAGGACGACCTGCGCGCGGTGCACGCCAAGTTCGACATCGAGTGGACCCCCCTCAACAGCGTCAACATCGACCGCTCCCGCCCCGACTACAAGTCCGGCGAGCCCGAGCTGGGCGGTCGCGACGTGCGCTACCGCGAGCACTACACCGATGCCATGCGCACCCGCGTGGAGGCGGTCTTCGCCCGCGACGTGCAGGCCTTCGGGTACGAGTTCTGAGGTCGTCCTGATGCGTCCCACCCGCACCGACGACCGTGACGTGGCCCCCGAGCTGCGCAAGGCCATCGAGCGCACCGGCTACTACCCCGAGGTCGTCCACGACGCCGTGGACTCCGCCGTGGCCGGCGAGCAGGTCGTCTCCTTCTACGTCCACCACGAGCCGACCTTCGAGCACGACGAGGTACGCCGGCACCAGAGCGTCGTCGTCCTCACCCCGACCCGCCTGCTGCTCGCCCACACCGACGAGCACGCCGGCGACGACCTGCTGCCCGAGCCCTACACCTCCACCTCCACCGAGGCGATCTCGCTGGCCGCGGTCCGCTCGGTGGTGGTCACCCGGATGGTCACCAACCCGACGAAGGGGCCGAGCCGGCCCGCCGAGGCCAACGTGACGATCGGCTGGGGCGGCGTGAGCCGGGTCGACCTGGAGCCCGCCGGCTGCAGCGACCCCAACTGCGACGCCGACCACGGCTACACCGGGGTCCTGGCCTCCGACGACTTCTCGCTGCGCGTCTCGGCCGCCGCCGACGGGCAGGACGCGGTCGTGGGGCTGCTCGCGTTCGCCGAGCAGCTCAGCGCGCGGACCCAGTCCTGAGCAGGGACCCGATGGAGGGGTTCCTCGCGCCTGCCTACGGCGAGTCGTCGTTGGGCGACGTCGTGCCGGCCGTGGGCCGCGCGCTCGGCGTCGGCGTCCCGACCGGCACCGTGGACCCGACCGGTCTGGTGCTGCCCGAGGCGGCGTCGTACGTCGTGTTCCTGGTCGACGGGCTCGGATCCCGCCTCCTGGAGCGCTACGCCCACGCGGCGCCCTACCTCTCGTCGCTGCGCTCGGTCGCCCCCTCGGCCACCGCCGGCGTGCCGTCGACGACCGCGACCTCGTTGACGTCCCTGGGCACCGGCCTGGTGCCCGGCGCGCACGGGGTTGTGGGGTTCACCTCGCGGATCCCCGGCACCGACCGGCTGCTCAACGCGCTGTTCTGGGACAAGGACGTCGACCCGCTGGAGTGGCAGCCGCACCCGACCGCCTTCGCGGGGCTGCGGTCGGCGGGCGTGAGCGTGACCGTGGTCAACAAGCGCGAGTTCGGCGGGAGCGGCCTGACCGTGGCCGCCCACCGCGGCGCGGACTACGTCGGCGCCGACAAGGTGGGGGAGCGGATCGCCGCGGCCGTGGCGGCCTGCGCCGACCGGCCCTCGCTGACCTACCTCTACGACGGCGACCTCGACTGGACCGGTCACCGCTACGGGGTGGCGTCGTCTCAGTGGCTGCAGCAGCTCGCGATCATCGACGCCGAGGCCGAGCAGCTGCGCGAGGCGCTGCCGGCCTCGGTGCGGCTGGTGGTCGTGGCCGACCACGGCATGGTCGACTCCCCGCCCGAGGCGCGCATCGACGTCGACACCGTCACCGAGCTGAGGGACGGCCTGGCGCTCTTCGGCGGCGAGGCCCGCTTCCGCCAGCTCTACTGCCAGCGCGGCGCCGTCGACGACGTCGTGGCCACCTGGCGGGAGGTCCTCGGGGACCGCGCCACGGTGCTGCGCCGCGAGGAGGCGATCGGCCGTGGGTGGTTCGGCGCCGTCGGCACCGGGGTGCTGCCCCGCATCGGCGACGTGGTCGCCGCCTGCCACGGGGACCACGCGATCCTCTCCACGGCCGAGTGGGGCTACGAGGCGACGCTGGTGGGTCTGCACGGCTCGCTGACGCCCGAGGAGATGCTCATCCCGGTCCTCGTCGACTGAGCCGGCCGCGCTGGTAGGGTCCCCCCGTTCGATCTTCCTTTAACGAGGCGTCCCGTGAGGCGCAGAAGGAGGTCCGGGAGCGCGTGTCAGAGCAGCCGCCTTCCAGTCCCGCCCCCCAGTCCGACGGCCCCGCAGGCGAGCCCGAGGGCCGCGTCGTCCTCGACGACCGCGACATCGCGCGGGCGCTGACCCGGATCTCCCACGAGATCCTCGAGCGCAACAAGGGCGCCGCCGACCTGGTGCTGCTGGGCATCCCCAGCCGTGGCGTCCCCCTGGCCCGCCGCGTCGCGGAGCGCATCGCCGCCGTCGAGGGCGTCGAGGTGCCCGTCGGCAGCCTCGACATCACGATGTACCGCGACGACCTGCGCAAGCACCCCGCCCGCGGCCCGCAGCACACCGAGATCCCGGCCGGCGGCATCGACGGTCGCACGGTCGTGCTCGTCGACGACGTCCTCTACTCCGGTCGCACCGTGCGCGCGGCCCTGGACGCGATGAACGACATCGGCCGCCCCGACGTCGTGCGCCTCGCGGTGCTGGTCGACCGCGGCCACCGCGACCTGCCGATCCGGGCCGACCACGTCGGCAAGAACCTCCCCAGCGCACGCACCGAGCGCGTCGCCGTGCGGCTCGCCGAGCTCGACGACGTCGAGGGGGTGTGGATCAGTTGAGGAAGCACCTGCTCTCCATCGACGACGTGAGCGTCGACGACATCGCCGAGATCTTCGCGACCGCGGCCGAGATGCACGACGTCCAGCGCCGCGAGGTCAAGAAGCTCCCGGCCCTGCGCGGGCGCACGGTCATCAACCTGTTCTTCGAGGACTCCACCCGCACCCGGTCCTCCTTCGAGATCGCCGGCAAGTGGCTCTCGGCCGACACGATCAACATCACCGGCAAGGGCTCCTCGACCTCCAAGGGCGAGAGCCTGCGCGACACCGTGCTCACGATCGCCTCCATGGGCGTCGACGCGCTGGTGATGCGCCACTCCGCCAGCGGCGCGGCCCTGCAGGTCAGCCAGTGGGTCGACGCCGCGGTGATCAACGCCGGCGACGGCACCCACGAGCACCCCTCGCAGGCCCTGCTCGACGCCTACACCCTCCAGCGCCGGCTTGGCAGCCTCGAGGGCCGGCACGTCGTGATGGTCGGCGACCTCACCCACAGCCGGGTCTTCCGCAGCAACGTGCTGTGCCTGACCAAGCTCGGCGCCCGCGTCACCGTCGTCGCCCCGCCCACCCTCATGCCCAGCGGCGTGGCCGAGTGGAGCCGCGCAGCCGGGTTCGAGACGTCGTACGACGTCGACGCGGTGCTGCCCACCGCCGACGCCGTGATGATGCTGCGGGTCCAGAAGGAGCGGATGAGCGGTGGCTTCTTCCCCTCACCACGTGAGTACACCGTCGGCTACGGCCTCACCCGCGACCGGCTGGCGCTGCTCGGCCCCGACGTGCCGATCTGCCACCCGGGCCCGATGAACCGCGGCCTCGAGATCGCCGCCGACGCCGCAGACGCCGCCCAGTCGGTGATCCTCGACCAGGTCTCCGCCGGCGTCGCGGTGCGGATGGCCATCCTCTACCACCTGCTCGCAGGGGAAGGGAGCGCCGCGTGAGCGCCGCACCGACCAGGCTCGTCATCCGGGGCGCCTCGGTCCTGGGGGAGGCGACGGCCGACCTGCTCGTCGTCGACGGCGTGATCGCCGAGGTGGGGTCGTCGGTGGACACCACGGGCGTCGAGGTCCACGACGCCGACGGGCTGGTCGCCCTGCCCGGGCTCGTCGACCTGCACACCCACCTGCGCGAGCCGGGCCGTGAGGACGCCGAGACGGTCGTGACCGGCTCGCGCGCCGCGGCCGTCGGCGGGTTCACCGCCGTGCTGGCGATGGCCAACACCAGCCCGGTCACCGACACCGCGGAGGCCGCCGAGCGCGTCCACGACCTCGGTGTCGCCGCCGGCCTGGTCGACGTGCACCCGGTGGGCGCCGTGACCAAGGGGCTCGCGGGCGAGGAGCTCGCCGAGCTCGGGCTCATGCACCGCTCGCGGGCGCGGGTCCGCGTCTTCTCCGACGACGGGAAGTGCGTCGCGGACCCCCGTGTCATGCGCCGGGCACTGGAGTACGTCAAGGCCTTCGGTGGCGTCATCAGCCAGCACTCCCAGGACCCGTCGCTCGCGGGCCCGACCTCGTGCTGCCACGAGGGTGAGCTCTCCGGTCGCCTCGGGCTGCCGGGGTGGCCCGGGGTCGCGGAGGAGGTCATCGTCGCCCGCGACGTGATGCTCGCCCGGCACACCGGCTCGCGGGTGCACGTCGCCCACGCCTCCACCGCCGGCACCGTCGAGGTGCTGCGCTGGGCCAAGTCGCAGGGCATCGCCGTCACCGCGGAGGTGACCCCGCACCACCTGCTGCTGACCACCGACCTGCTCGCCGGCTACGACCCGACCTTCAAGGTCAACCCGCCGCTGCGGCCGCAGGAGGACGTGCTGGCGCTGCGCGAGGCGCTCGCCGACGGCACCATCGACGCCGTGGCCACCGACCACGCGCCGCACGCCCGCCACGACAAGGAGCACGCGTTCGTCGACGCGGCCTTCGGCATGCTCGGCCTGGAGACCGCGCTGCCGGTCGTCGCCCACGTCATGGTCGAGAGCGGACAGATGGGCTGGGCCGACGTGGCCCGGGTCATGTCGACGACGCCGGCCGCCATCGCGGGGCTCGAGGGGCAGGGCCGCGGCCTGGGGGTCGGCGCGCCGGCCAACATCGTGCTCGTGGACCCCGCGGCCGACCTCACCGTCGACCGGGACGCCTCGGTCTCGCTCTCGCGCAACAACCCCTGGCACGGGCGCACGTTCGGCGCCGCGGTGCGGGCGACGTTCCTGCGTGGCCGGGCCACCGTGCTCGACGGGGCGCTGGTCTGACCCGGTCCGCCGACCCGCTGGTCCGGCTGCTCGACGAGCCGCCGGACCTGCCGGTCCGTGCCGGGCTGCCGGCGCTGACGGCGGCGCTCGACGCCGCGGGGACGGCGGTGGTGCAGGCGCCCCCGGGATCCGGCAAGACCACGCTCGTCCCGCCCGCGGTCGCCCTCGCGGCCGGCGGGCGGGTCGTGGTGACCCAGCCCCGGCGGATCGCGGCCCGGGCGGCGGCGGCGCGTCTCGCCCACCTGCTCGGGGAGTCCGTCGGGGAGACGGTGGGCTACGCGGTGCGTGGCGACCGGTGTACGTCGTCCTCGACCCGCATCGAGGTCGTCACCAGCGGGCTGCTGCTGCGCCGGCTCCAGGGCGACCCGGGGCTCGACGGGGTCTCGGCCGTCGTGCTCGACGAGGTGCACGAGCGGGCCCTGGACTCCGACCTGCTGCTCGCGCTGCTGCTCGACGTGCGCGGGGCGCTGCGTGAGGACCTCGCGCTGGTCGCGATGTCGGCCACGGTGGAGGCGGAGCGGTTCGCGGCCCTGCTCGGGGGTGCCCCGGTCATCGACGTGCCCGGGACGCTGCACCCGGTGACGACCAGCTGGGCGGGCCCGCCTCCCGGGGTGCTGCCGGTGGACGACCGGGGTGTCACCCCGGCGTTCCTGGACCACGTGGCCGCCACCGTCCGCCGCGCGCTCGTCGAGCGGGAGGGCGACGTCCTGGTCTTCGTCCCCGGCGCCCGCGAGGTCGACCGGGTCTGCCGTGCGCTGGTGGGAACCGGCGTGGACGTGCTGCCCCTGCACGGTCGACTCGACGCCGCGGCCCAGGACGACGCGCTGCGCGAGCGTCCCGGCCGCCGGGTGGTGGTCGCCACCGCGGTCGCCGAGTCCTCGCTGACGGTCCCGGGGGTGCGGGTCGTCGTCGACGCCGGGCTGTCGCGGGAGCCGAGGTACGACGCGGCGCGCGGCCTCGGCGGCCTCGTCACCGTCCGGGTCAGCCGGGCGGCCGCCGACCAGCGAGCCGGCCGGGCGGGCCGGCTGGGCCCGGGTGCGGCGTACCGCTGCTGGAGCGAGGCCGACCACGCCCACCTCACCGCGCACCCGTCCCCGGAGATCGCGGTCGCCGACCTGACCGGGCTCGCGCTGGACCTCGCGGTGTGGGGCACGCCCGACGCCGCGGGGCTCTCGCTGCCCGACCCGCCCCCGGCCGCGGCCCTCGACGCGGCACGGCGCACCCTGCTCGACCTCGGTGCCGTCGACGCCGACGGCCGCGCCACGGATCGCGGGCGCTCCCTGGCCGACGTGCCGGCGGACCCCCGCCTGGCCCGCGCACTGCTGGACGGTGCCGCGCGGGTCGGGCCGCGGCTGGCCGCCGAGGTCGTCGCGATGCTCCAGGAGGACCTCCCGGCACCGGGTGGCGACCTCGTGGCCGCGCTGCGCCGCGCCCGGCACGAGCAGCCCCGGCGCTGGGCCGCCGACGTGCGCCGTCTCGAGCGGCTGGCCGGCGAGGAGCGGGCCCTGTCCGGTGGTCGAGCAGCGACGAGCGCCAGCGAGGAGCGGGCCCTGCCCGGTGGTCGAGCAGCGACGAGCGCCAGCGAGGAGCGGGCCCTGTCCGGTGGTCGAGCAGCGACGAGCGCCAGCGAGGAGCGGGCCCTGTCCGGTGGTCGAGCAGCGACGAGCGCCAGCGAGGAGCGGGCGTCGAGACCACCCTCCCTCGACACGGCCGTCGCCCTGGTGGTCGCACTGGCGCACCCCGACCGGGTCGCCCGGCGCCGCCCGGACGGACGGTTCGTCATGGTCGGCGGCACCGGGGCGCGGCTGGCCGACCCGGCGCTGGCCCAGCAGGAGTGGCTGGCCGTCGCGGACGTCGAGCGCCGACCGGGGGAGCGGGAGGCACGCGTCCGCTCCGCGGCGGTGCTCGACGAGCAGACGGCGCTGGCGGTGGCCGTCGCCCGCCGCACGGAGAGCGACGAGGTGACCTGGCGCGAGGGCCGGCTGCGTGCGCGCCGGGTGGTCCGGCTGGGCGCGATCGAGCTCTCCAGCACCCCGCGGCCGCGTCCCGACCCGGCGACGGCCGCCGACGCCGTACGCACCGGTCTCGCGCGCGACGGGCTCGGGGTCCTGCCCTGGACGCCGGCGGCCGAGGCGATGCGGGCGCGCCTGGCGTTCCTGCACCGGGCACTGGGGGAGCCGTGGCCGGACGTCTCCGACGCGGCCCTGCTGGCCGAGCCCGCGACGTGGCTGGACCTCACTACCGACACCCCGGACCTCGCCTCGGGGCTGCGCGCCCTCGTGCCCTGGCCGGAGGCGGGCCGGCTCGACGAGCTCGCGCCGGCCCGGCTGGCGGTCCCGAGCGGGTCGACGTACGCCGTGGACTACGCCGACGCCTCCGGGCAGCCGGTGCTGGCGGCCCGGCTCCAGGAGTGCTTCGGCTGGACCGAGACGCCCCGGCTGGCCGGGGTGCCGGTGCTCCTGCACCTGCTCTCGCCCGCCGGGCGACCGCTCGCGGTCACCGGCGACCTGGCGTCGTTCTGGGTCAACGCCTACCCGGGCGTCCGGGCCGAGATGCGCGGGCGCTACCCCAAGCACGCCTGGCCGGAGGATCCGCTGACCGCCGAGCCGGGTCGGTTCACCCGTCGCCGTCCCGACCCTCCTCGGGCCCGCTGACGGGGTCGCTCATGGTGCCGCGCACCGGCAGCTCAGCCGCGGCGGCCAGCTCGGGTGCGTCCGACGGCAAGGTGTCGAGGAAGCGCCCGTAGCGCTGCACGAGCGGGCGGGCGGTGGCGCCGTGGAGCACCGTGCTGGCCAGCACGGTCAGCGCCATCGCGGCCATCACCACGTCGAGGTGGGGCAGGTCGGGCGCCTGCTCGGCCACCACCAGCGCCAAGATGATCGAGGCGAGCCCCCGGGGCCCGAACCAGCCGAGCAGCAGCACCGTCGTCGGTCGCAACCCCGAGCCGACCAGGGCGACCGCCACCGGCAGCATCCGCAGCACCGTCAGGCTGAGTGCGGCGTACACGACGACGGCGGGGGAGACCGCCGCCAGGAACCCGGTGGCGGCCACGCCGAAGACGAAGAACACCACGGCCGTGAGCAGCTGGCCCTCGTCCTCGGTGAACTCCAGCAGGTCCTCGCCGCTGTCCTGGATCACCGCGCCGGTGGCCAGCCCGGCGACGAACGCGGCGATGAAGCCGTTGCCGCCGACCGCGTCGGCCCCGGCCCACGCGAGCACCGCCAGCGCCACCACGGTCAGCTGCCGGAACGGCGCGTTGACCCACCCGCGGCGGTCGGCCACCTCGAGGGCGGTGCCGCCCGCCAGCCCGACCACGACACCGGTCAGGACGCCGAGCCCGATCTGCTGGGTCGCGAACGCGACCCAGTCCAACGCCTCGCCGGCCTCCTCGACCGCCAGCGCCACGAACAGCGTCAGGAACGGCACCGAGAGGCCGTCGTTGAGACCGCTCTCCACGTTGACGGCCTGTCGGATGCGCACCGGCACGAGGCGGCTGGAGACCACGGCCTGGCCGAGCGCGGCGTCGGTGGGGGCGAGGACGGCGGCGATGATCGCGCCCTCCCAGACCTCCAGCCCGCCGAGCAGCACCGCGGCAGCGAGGACCCCCAGCCCGATGGTCAGTGGCATCCCGACGCCGAGCAGGCGCAGGGGCACCGTCCCGCCCGTCCGGCGTACGGCGCCGAGGTCGATGCGGGCCGCGTCGGAGAAGAGCACCACGACCAGGGTCAGCTCGAGCAGCGTCAGCACCGGCCCGCCGGTGAGGTCCTGCTCGACCAGGCCCAGTCCACCGGCGGCCATCCCCGCCGCCGTGAACGCGAGGGGCACCGTCAGCGGGGTGCGCTCGAGCAGCCTCGAGACCAACCCGTAGGCCACCACCACGACCGCCACCACGCCGACCTGGTCCACGTGCGCGAGGCTAGGACATCGGTCCGGGAGGGTCGGGCACCCGGAAGGGGGGCCTGTGACGTGCGCCGCTCGGTGACCTGCCGGTAACACGGGCGCCGCACGCTGGGTGGGACAGCCGGCCACCGAGGGAGACCACCATGGAGCTGACCACCTGTCCCGAGTGCCAGGCCCCGGCCGAGATCGTCGGTCGTGAGGTCTGGTCGAGCACCGACGGCCCCGTCGAGCACGCCCGCGTGCGCTGCGTCCGCCGGCACTTCTTCTGCCTGCCCACCGAGCGGCTGCGCCTGGCGTCCGCACGGCAGGACCGGGCGGGCGCGCCCATGGTGGACGGGGATCGCGAGGTGGCGTGAGCCGCTGATAGTCTCGGCGTCGCTCGAACATCCTTTAACCACCGTCCCGTGAGGCGGAGAAGGAGGTACGGCGTGCCCTCGCATGCCCCCACGCAGCCGGCGCCGGCGATCCTGGTCCTCGAGGACGGACGCACCTTCCACGGCGAGGCATTCGGAGCCGAGGGTGAGACCTTCGGCGAGGCCGTCTTCAACACCGGCATGACCGGCTACCAGGAGACGCTGACCGACCCGTCCTACCACCGCCAGGTGGTCGTGATGACCGCCCCGCACGTCGGCAACACCGGCGTCAACGACGAGGACCCGGAGTCCCGTCAGATCTGGGTGGCCGGGTACGTCGTCCGCGACCCTGCCCGCGTCCCCAGCAGCTGGCGGGCGACCCGCTCCCTCGACGACGAGCTGCGGGCCCAGGGCGTGGTCGGCATCTCCGGCGTCGACACCCGGGCCCTGACCCGGCACCTGCGCGAGCGCGGGGCGATGCGGGTCGGCATCTCCAGCACCACCACCGACGCCGACGCGCTGCTGGCGCGGGTCAAGGAGTCCGGCGAGATGGCCGGCTCCGAGCTGGCCGGCGAGGTCTCCACCGCCGAGGCCTACGTCGTGCCCGCGGCCTCGACGAGCTCGACCACCGACGGCCCGCGCTTCCGCGTGGCCGCCCTCGACCTCGGCATCAAGACCATGACCCCGTTCCGGATGGCCGAGCGCGGCATCGAGGTCCACGTGCTGCCGGCCACCTCCTCGCTCGAGGACGTGCTCGCCGTGGAGCCCGACGGGCTCTTCTTCTCCAACGGCCCCGGCGACCCGGCGGCCACCACCGCGCAGGTCGAGCTCCTGCGCGGCGCCCTGGAGCGCGGCTTGCCCTACTTCGGGATCTGCTTCGGCAACCAGCTCTTCGGTCGGGCCCTGGGCTTCGAGACCTACAAGCTCAAGTACGGCCACCGCGGCATCAACCAGCCCGTGATGGACCGCACCACCGGCAAGGTCGAGGTCACCGCCCACAACCACGGCTTCGCGGTCGACGCGCCCCTCGAGGGCAGCACGACCACGCCGTACGGCGAGGCATCGGTCAGCCACGTCTGTCTCAACGACGACGTCGTCGAGGGCCTCGAGCTCCGCGACGCCGCCGGCGCCCTCAAGGCGTTCTCCGTCCAGTACCACCCGGAGGCCGCGGCCGGACCGCACGATGCCGCCTACCTCTTCGACCGTTTCGTCGCGCTCATGGAGGGTGGTCTCTGATGCCGAAGCGCACCGACATCAAGTCAGTCATGGTCATCGGGTCCGGCCCGATCGTCATCGGCCAGGCCTGCGAGTTCGACTACTCCGGCACCCAGGCCTGCCGGGTCCTCAAGGCCGAGGGCCTGCGCGTCATCCTGGTCAACTCCAACCCGGCCACGATCATGACCGACCCGGAGTTCGCCGACGCCACCTACGTCGAGCCGATCACCCCCGAGTTCGTCGAGAAGGTCATCGCCAAGGAGCGCCCCGACGCGCTGCTGCCCACCCTCGGTGGCCAGACCGCGCTCAACGCCGCGATGAACCTCCACGCCGCCGGCATCCTGGACAAGTACGACGTCGAGCTGATCGGCGCCTCGGTCGAGGCGATCGAGAAGGGCGAGAACCGCGAGCAGTTCAAGCGGATCGTCGAGGGCCTGCCGCCGGAGTGGGGCGCCGAGGTCGCGCGCAGCGTGATCTGCAACGGCGAGGACCTCGCCCCGGGGAGCCGCAAGGAGGAGAAGGTCGCCGCGGCGCTGCAGAAGGCGCTCGACGGCGCCGAGGACCTCGGCTACCCCGTCGTCGTACGCCCCTCGTTCACGATGGGCGGCGCCGGCTCGGGCCTGGCCTACGACGAGGCCGAGCTGCGCCGCATCGCCGGCCAGGGCCTGACCGCCAGCCCGACCACCGAGGTGCTCCTGGAGGAGTCCATCCTCGGCTGGAAGGAGTACGAGCTGGAGGTGATGCGCGACAAGGCCGACAACGTCGTCATCGTCTGCTCGATCGAGAACGTCGACCCCCTCGGCGTGCACACCGGTGACTCGATCACCGTCGCCCCGGCCATGACGCTGACCGACCGCGAGTACCAGCGGCTGCGCAACATCTCCATCGGCGTCATCCGCGAGGTCGGCGTCGACACCGGCGGCTGCAACATCCAGTTCGCGGTGAACCCCGTCGACGGACGCATCGTGGTCATCGAGATGAACCCGCGCGTCTCCCGCTCCAGCGCCCTGGCGTCGAAGGCCACCGGCTTCCCGATCGCCAAGATCGCCGCGAAGGTCGCCATCGGCTACACCCTCGACGAGATCCCCAACGACATCACCGCCGAGACCCCGGCCTCCTTCGAGCCCACGCTCGACTACGTCGTGGTCAAGGTCCCGCGTTTCGCCTTCGAGAAGTTCCCGGGTGCCGACCCGACGCTGACCACCCACATGAAGTCGGTGGGCGAGGCGATGGCCATCGGCCGCAACTTCACCGAGGCGCTGCAGAAGGCGCTGCGCTCGCTGGAGTCCAAGGACGCCGTCTTCGACTGGTCCCAGGAGTGGGTCGACCTCGACAAGGACGCGCTCCTGCGCGAGATCGCCACCCCGCACGACGGCCGCCTGAAGAAGGTCATGGACGCGATCCGGGCCGGTGCCACGCCCGAGGAGGTCTTCGACGCCACCGCCATCGACCCGTGGTTCGTCGACCAGCTCGCGCTGATCAACGAGATCGCCGTCGAGGTCACCGCCGCCGACGAGCTCACCCCCGGTCTGCTGCGCAAGGCCAAGCGGCACGGCTTCTCCGACGCCCAGATCGGCAAGATCCGCGGCATGAGCGCCGACGTCGTCCGCGGCGTGCGGCACGCGCTCGGCATCCGGCCGGTCTACAAGACCGTCGACACCTGCGCGGCCGAGTTCGCCGCCCGCACGCCCTACCACTACTCCTCCTACGACGAGGAGACCGAGGTGGCGCCGCGGGAGAAGGAGGCGGTGATCATCCTCGGCTCCGGTCCCAACCGGATCGGCCAGGGCATCGAGTTCGACTACTCCTGCGTGCACGCCTCGCTGGCGCTCTCCGAGGCCGGCTACGAGACCGTGATGGTCAACTGCAACCCCGAGACGGTCTCGACCGACTACGACACCTCCGACCGCCTTTACTTCGAGCCGCTCACGCTCGAGGACGTCCTCGAGGTCGTCGCCGCCGAGCAGGCGGCCGGTCCGCTGGCGGGCGTCATCTGCCAGCTCGGTGGTCAGACGCCGCTGGGCCTGGCCCAGGGCCTGGCCGCGGCCGGGGTCCCGATCGTCGGCACCAGCCCCGACGCCATCGACCTCGCCGAGGAGCGCGGCGCCTTCGGGCGGGTGCTGGCCGCCGCGGGCCTGGTCGCCCCCAAGCACGGCACGGCGACGTCGTACGTCGAGGCGCAGCGCATCGCCGCCGAGATCGGCTACCCGGTCCTGGTGCGCCCGTCCTACGTCCTCGGCGGGCGCGGCATGGAGATCGTCTACGGCGACGACGCCCTCGAGACCTACCTGGAGAAGTACGTCGCCGCCGGGCTGATCAGCCACGCCGCGCCGGTCCTGGTCGACCGGTTCCTCGACGACGCCGTGGAGATCGACGTCGACGCGATCTTCGACGGCGAGGAGCTCTACCTCGGCGGCGTGATGGAGCACATCGAGGAGGCCGGCATCCACTCCGGGGACTCCTCGTGCGCGCTGCCGCCGATCACCCTGGGCCACCGCGAGATCGAGCGCATCCGCGAGGCCACCGAGGCGATCGCCCGGGGCGTGGGGGTGCGCGGGCTGCTCAACATCCAGTTCGCGCTGGGCTCGGACATCCTCTACGTCCTCGAGGCCAACCCGCGCGCCTCGCGCACGGTGCCCTTCGTCTCCAAGGCGACCGCGACCCCGCTGGCCAAGGCCGCGGCCCGCGTGATGCTCGGTGAGAGCATCGGCGACCTGCGCCGCGCCGGTGTGCTGCCGGAGCAGGGCGACGGCGGGACCCTGCCCGGCGACCAGCCGATCGCCGTCAAGGAGGCGGTGATGCCGTTCAACCGGTTCCGCACCGCCGACGGCTCGCAGGTCGACACGGTGCTCGGCCCGGAGATGAAGTCCACCGGCGAGGTCATGGGCTTCGATCGCGACTTCGGCACGGCCTTCTCCAAGAGCCAGGCCGCGGCGTTCGGGCCGCTGCCCACCTCGGGCAAGGTCTTCGTGTCGATGGCCAACCGTGACAAGCGCTCGATGGTCTTCCCCGTGAAGGTGCTGGCCGACCTCGGCTTCGAGATCCTCGCGACCCAGGGCACCGCGGAGGTGCTGCGGCGCAACGGCGTGCCCTGCCAGGTGGTGCGCAAGCACTACGAGGGGATGGGTCCCGCTGGGGAGCCGACCACGGTCGACCTCATCCGCGACGGCCAGATCAAGCTGATCGTCAACACGCCCTACGGGGCCGGCGGTGGCGGTCACGCGCGCCTCGACGGCTACGAGATCCGCACCGCCGCGGTGATGGCCAACGTCCCGTGCATCACCACCGTCCAGGGGCTGGGTGCCGCCGTGCAGGGCATCGAGGCGATGCGCCGCGGCGACATCGGCGTGCGCAGCCTGCAGGAGTGGGCTTCTCGGTGACGCTCTACGACCACCTCTTCACCCACGTCGCGACCCGGATCGACCCCGAGCGGGCGCACCACCTCGGTTTCCGGGCGGTGCGCCTCGGGGCGCCGGCGCTGCGTGCGGCGCACGCGATGCTGGGTACGACGGGGTCGCCGGTCGAGGCGATGGGGATCCGCTTCCCGCACGTGCTGGGCCTGGCGGCGGGCTTCGACAAGAACGCCGTCGGCATCGACGCGCTGGGTTCCCTGGGCTTCGGGCACGTCGAGATCGGCACCGTCACCGGCCTCGCGCAGCCCGGCAACCCGCAGCCCCGGCTCTTCCGGCTGCCGGCCGACGGCGCCGTGCTCAACCGGATGGGCTTCAACAACGACGGTGCGCACGCGGTCGCCGAGCGGCTGCGTCGGCGCGCGGCCAGGGCCCCCGGTGCGGACGCCCCGGTCCTCGGGGTCAACATCGGCAAGTCCAAGGTCGTCCCCGACGACGACCAGGCGGCCGTGGAGGCCGACTACGAGACCAGTGCGCGCCTGCTCTCGCCGTACGCCGACTACCTCGTGGTCAACGTGTCCTCGCCCAACACCCCCGGCCTGCGCAACCTGCAGGCCGTCGAGAAGCTCCAGCCGTTGCTGGAGCACGTGCGCCGGGTCGCCGACGCCGCCACGGGTGACCGCCGGGTGCCGCTGCTGGTCAAGATCGCCCCGGACCTGGCCGACGAGGACGTCGACGCCGTGGCCGACATGGCGCTCGCGGGTCGCCGCGACGACGTGCTCGACGGCGTCATCGCCACCAACACGACCATCTCCCGCGCCGGTCTCTCCACGCCGGCCGAGGACGTCGAGGCGCTGGGCGCCGGCGGCGTCTCGGGCCGGCCGTTGACCGCACGCTCCTGCGAGGTCGTGCGCCGGCTGCGTGAGCGCATCGGCGACCGTGGGACCTCCGGTCTGACGCTGATCGGCGTCGGCGGCATCACCACGGTCGACGACGCCCGGGAACGCCTCGACGCCGGCGCGGACCTGCTGCAGGGCTACACCTCCTTCGTCTACGAGGGGCCGGGCTGGCCCCGCCGCATCGTGCGCGGACTGGAGGACTGACCCGCCGGATGTGCCGCCGATGAGTCCCGTCCACGTCACCGCGGAGGTGCTGGCCTCCAAGCGGATCGGTGCCTTCCAGCACGTAACGCTGGTGGCGCCGGGCGTGGGCGAGCGGTTCCGGCCCGGCGCGTTCGTGGCGGTCTCGGTCGGCACCGGCGGCTACCACCTGGCTCGCCGCGCCTTCTGGATCCACCAGGTGCGCCCGCTGGGCGGGTACGCCGCGACCGTGACCCTGGTCGTGCAGCCGCGGGGCGAGGGCACCCGCTGGCTGGCCGGCCGGCAGCGCGGCGACCGCGTGGAGGTCACCGGGCCGCTCGGCGGCCGGCCGTTCGCGCTGCCCAAGGAGCCCGTGCCGGTGCTGCTCGTGGGGGAGGGGTACGGCGCGGCGCCGCTGTTCGCCCTGGCCGAGCGGCTGCGCGAGCGCGACTGCCCCGTCAACCTGGTCCTCGGGGCGCCCGACGAGGCGCACCTGCTCTCGGCGCTGGAGGCCCGCCGCACGGCCCGCGCGGTCACGATCGTCACCGGCGACGGCTCGGTCGGGGCACGTGGATCCGTCGCCGACGTGCTCCCCGAGGCGCTGCGGCGCTCGGGCGCCGCGGTCGTCTACGCCGCCGGGCCCGCGACCACCCTCCATGCGGCCGCTCTTGCCGCGGAGGAGCACGGTGCCTGGAGCCAGGTGGCGCTCGAGCAGCGCACCACCTGCGGCACCGGGCTGTGCCTGGGCTGCCCGGTCCCCGTCGTGGGCGAGGACGGTGTCGCCCGCACCGCCCGCGCCTGCACCGACGGGCCGGTCGTCCGTGGCGACCGGGTCCGCTGGGACGACCTGGCCCGGGGAGCGAGCGCATGAGCGTCCGGGTCGCGGGCCTGACGCTGGCCTCGCCCGTCCTGGTGGCGTCGGGCTGCGGCGGGACCGGCCGGGAGCTGGCGGCGTACGCCCCGCTCTCGACGTACGGCGCGTTCACCACCCGCTCGATCAGCCGCGACGCCCGTCCCGGCGCGGGCGGCCCCACGATCACCGAGACACCGGCCGGGCTGGTGCACGCCACCGGGCTGCCCAACCCCGGTCTCGACGCCTTCCTGGCCACCGAGCTGCCCTGGCTGCTCACCGAGGGGGCCCGGGTCGTGGTCTCGGTCGTGGCGCGGGACCTGGGGGAGTACGCCGAGGTGGCGCGCCGGCTGGCCACCGCCCCCGGCGTGAGCGCCGTGGAGGTCAACCTCGCGGTGCCCGACGCCGCCGAGCTCGGCGTGCTGGATGCCCGGGAGCCCTTCCACGTCGGTGCCGCAGTCTCCACGGTGCTGCGCGAGCTGCCGCGCGGGGTCCCCGTGCTGGCCAAGCTGCGCGCGGACCCGGTCCGCGTCGCGGAGACCGTCAGGGTCGCCGCCGACGCCGGTGCCGCCGCGGTCGTGCTCGGCGGCGCCCTGCCCGCGGCACTGCCGGACGGTCGACCCGCCGGGCTCAGCGGCCCGGCCATCGCCCCGCTGGCCCTGCGCTGCGTCGCCGACGCCCGGTCCGCGCTCGACGCGGCCGGTGCCGACTGCGACGTGGTGGCCTGCGGGGGCATCGGCTCGCCCGAGGACGCCCGCCACGCCCTGGACCGCGGCGCGGTCGCCGTCCAGGTCGGCTCCGCCCTGTTCCACGACCCCACCACCGCCGCGCGCACCGCCGCCGCCCTGAGCCCCGATGAGGGAGCATGACCCCGATGAGCACACCCACCTCCCGCCCCACCCCCTTCGGTGCCCGGCTGCACACCGCGGTCGAGCAGCGCGGTGCCTTCTGCGTGGGCATCGACCCCCACGCGGCGCTGCTGCACGAGTGGGGACTCGACGACGACGTGGCGGGCCTGGAGCGCTTCGCGCTCACCGTCGTGGAGGCGGTCGCCCCGCTGTGCTCGGTGGTCAAGCCGCAGTCGGCGTTCTACGAGCGCTTCGGCTCCCGCGGGGTGGCTGTCCTGGAGCGGGTCATCGCCGAGTCCCGCGCCGCGGGTGCGCTGGTGCTGCTCGACGTCAAGCGCGGCGACATCGGCTCGACCTCCCAGGCCTACGCCGACGCCTACCTCGACCCCGCCTCGCCACTGGCCTCCGACGCCATCACGGCCAGCCCCTTCCTCGGCTTCGGCTCGCTCGATCCCATGGTCGAGACCGCCGAGCGGCACGGCGCAGGCGTGTTCGTGCTGGCGCTGACCTCCAACAAGGAGGGCCCGGAGGTCCAGCACGCCCTCACCGCGGACCACGGCGAGGGCGAGACGACGGGGGAGCGGGTCGCCGACCGCGTGCTCTCGCACCTGGCCCGGCTCAACGCCGGGGCGGAGCCGCTGGGCTCCTTCGGGGCCGTCGTCGGCGCGACGATCGGCTCGACGTCGGCCGACCTCGCCTTCAACGGCCCGGTCCTCGCCCCCGGCTTCGGCGCCCAGGGCGGCACCGTCGCCGACATCGCACGGATCTTCGGGGCGCAGGCCCGTCACGTGCTGCCGAGCTCCTCGCGCGAGGTGCTGCGGCTCGGCCCGGACGTCGGGGCGATGGCCGAGGCCGTGCGCCGCACCAACGACGCGCTGGCCGAGCTGTGAGAGCACCGCTGAGGGCCGAGCGGTGAGCCGTCGTACGCCGCGGGGCGGAGTCGGCGCTGTCGTGGTGCTGCCGCTGCTCCTGGGACTCCTGGTCGGCTGCTCCTCCGACCCCTACGAGACCTACTGCCAGCGTGTCGAGGAGCACCAGCGAGCCCTCGGCGAGGCGGTGGCGGCCGGCGGGCCGGACGCCCTGCTCGACGTGCTCCCGCAGCTGCGCGACCTGCGCGACGCCGCGCCTCGTGACGTCGCCGACGAGTGGCAGCAGGTGGTGGGCCGGCTCGAGGCGCTGGAGCGGGCGCTCGACGAGGCCGGTCTCGACCCGTCCGACTACGACCGTGACGACCCGCCCGACGGGCTGGACCCCGCCCTGCGCACCGCCGTCGACGCCGCCGCCCGCGAGCTGGTACGCCCCGAGACCGCACAGGCGATGGCGTCGGTCGAGACCCAGGCGCGCGACGTCTGCCAGACGCCGCTCTACCGCTGAGGCGGCGTCCGCGACGGGCACGATGTTTGCCGGGCTCTGAGAGTTCTGACTAGATTGACGCCCACCTCAGGCCGACCCATCTCGTGCTCCCATCACACTCGCAGTCGAAGGACGACCACCCGTGGCTCTCCCACCCCTCACCCCCGAACAGCGCCAGGCGGCACTCGAGAAGGCCGCAGCGTCTCGCCGGGAGCGAGCAGAGGTGAAGAACCGGCTCAAGAACTCCGGCGCCTCCATCATCGACGTGCTCCACGAGGGGCAGGCCAACGAGGTCATCGGCAAGATGAAGGTCGTCGACCTGCTGCAGTCGATGCCGGGCCTGGGCAAGGTCCGCGCCCGTCAGGTGATGGAGCGGCTCGGGATCGCCGAGAGCCGCCGGGTCCGGGGGCTGGGCACCAAGCAGGTCGCCGCCCTCGAGAAGGAGTTCGGCGGCACCTCGGCGTGAGCGACCAGCACCACCCCGATCACCTCCACCGGACCGAGACCGCTCCCCGTCGGAGCCGCCTGGTCGTCCTGGCCGGGCCCACGGCCGTCGGCAAGGGGACCGTCGCCGCCGCGGTGCGCGACTCGCACCCCGATGTGTGGATCTCGGTGTCCGCCACCACCCGGGCTCCCCGCCCCGGTGAGGTCGACGGCGTGCACTACCACTTCGTCTCCGACGAGCGGTTCGACCAGATGGTGGCCGACGACGACCTGCTGGAGTGGGCGGTGGTGCACAGGGCCGCGCGCTACGGGACCCCGCGCGGCCCGGTCGAGGAGGCGCTGCGCGCCGGCCGCCCCTCGATGCTCGAGATCGACCTGCAGGGTGCGCGCCAGGTGCGCCGCACGATGCCGGACGCACTGTTCGTGTTCCTGAAGCCCCCGTCGTGGGAGGAGCTGGTGCGCCGGCTGGTCGGCCGGGGCACCGAGAGCGAGGAGGAGCGGGAGCGTCGACTGGTCACCGCACGCGAGGAGCTGGCGGCCGAGCCGGAGTTCGACGTGACCATCGTCAACCACGAAGTTCGTGCCGCCGCCGACGACTTGGTAACCTTGATGATGCTCGACCCCGAGGCCGCCGCTCCGGCGCCGCGAGGGTCCACATCTTTGTCCAACGACTCGTGAGGAACGCCAGACCTGTGTCTGCTCCCAACATCGCCGCCGAGGGTGTCACCAACCCCTCGATCGACGACCTGCTGACCAAGACGGACAGCAAGTACCAGCTGGTCCTCTACGGCGCCAAGCGCGCCCGACAGATCAACGCCTACTACTCCCAGCTCGGCGAGGGCCTGCTGGAGTACGTCGGTCCCCTCGTGGAGACCCACGTGCAGGAGAAGCCGCTCTCGATCGCCCTGCGCGAGATCAACGAGGACCTCCTCACCTGCGAGCACGTCGACCCGGCCGAGCTCGCCGCCGAGGAGGCCGCCGCCCAGGCCGCTGCCGCCGACGCCGCGACCGGTCTGGAGTGACGCTCCGCCTGTGACGGAGCCACGCAGCACCGCTGAGGCCGCTTCCCCGACGGGGGAGCGGCTCTCTGCGATTTCTGAGGCCGTGCAGCACGACGCGCCCCGGGTCGTCCTCGGCGTCGGGGGCGGCATCGCCGCGTACAAGTCCTGCGAGCTGCTGCGCCGCTTCACCGAGTCCGGCCACGACGTCACCGTCGTGCCGACCTCCTCGGCCCTGCAGTTCGTGGGGGCGGCGACCTGGTCGGCGCTGTCGGGCAAGCCGGTCAGCGACCAGGTCTGGGATCGCGTCCACGAGGTGCCGCACGTGCGGATCGGCCAGCAGGCCGACCTCGTCGTGGTCGCGCCCACCACCGCCGACCTGCTCGCCAAGGCAGCGCACGGCCTGGCCGACGACCTGCTGACCAACACGCTGCTGACCGCCCGGTGCCCGGTCGTGCTGGTCCCGGCCATGCACACCGAGATGTGGGAGCACCCCGCGACCCGGGCCAACGTCGCCACGCTGCGCGAGCGCGGCGTGCTCGTGCTCGAGCCCGCCGAGGGCCGGCTGACCGGTGCCGACACGGGCAAGGGCCGACTGCCCGAGCCGGCGGAGGTGTTCGCCTTCTGCCGCGAGGTGCTCGAGCGCGACGGTGAGACCGCGCAGGACCTCGAGGGTCGCCACGTGGTGGTCAGCGCCGGGGGCACACGGGAGTACCTCGACCCCGTCCGGTTCCTCGGCAACCGGTCCTCGGGCCTGCAGGGCTACGCCCTGGCCCGGGCGGCGGCCTCGCGTGGGGCGAAGGTGACCCTGGTGGCCGCCAACACCGCCCTGGCCGACCCCGCAGGCGTCGACGTGGTGCGGGTCGAGACCACCGCCGAGCTGCGCGAGGCGGTGCTCGGTGCCGCCGCAGGTGCCGACGCCGTCGTCATGGCGGCCGCCCCGGCCGACTTCCGGCCCCTGAACCGCAGCGACGCCAAGATCAAGAAGGCCGAGGACGGCTCGGCGCCGGCGATCGAGCTGGAGCAGAACCCCGACATCCTGCGTGAGCTGGCCGCCGAGCGACCCGCGGGCGGCCAGGTGGTCGTCGGCTTCGCCGCCGAGACCGGCGAC
The DNA here is from genome assembly GCF_013408145.1 of Nocardioides marinus. Classification (NCBI taxonomy): domain Bacteria; kingdom Bacillati; phylum Actinomycetota; class Actinomycetes; order Propionibacteriales; family Nocardioidaceae; genus Nocardioides; species Nocardioides marinus. The sequence goes on along the minus strand of NZ_JACBZI010000001.1, from coordinate 2,095,407 downwards.
GCCACCGGGTCGGTGCTCGACCTGGCCCGCGCCAAGCTCGCCCGCAAGGGCTGCGACCTGCTCGTGGTCAACGACGTCAGCGGGGGAGCGGTCTTCGGCAGCCCCGACAACGAGGCCGTGATCCTGGAGTCCGACGGCTCCTACGTCGAGGTCCCGCACGGCTCCAAGGGCGCCCTCGCCCACGCCATCTGGGACCGCGTCGCCGCCTGTTGGCGGGCCGTCTAGGCTGGCCCGCATGACGGGACGTCTCTTCACCTCCGAGTCCGTGACCGAGGGTCACCCGGACAAGATCGCCGACCAGATCAGTGACGCTGTCCTCGACGAGATGCTGCGCCAGGACGCGCACTCGCGGGTCGCGGTCGAGACGCTGCTGACCACGGGTCTGGTGGTGGTGGCCGGTGAGGTGACCACGACCGGCTACGTCGACATCAAGTCGATCGTGCGGCAGAAGATCCTCGACATCGGCTACGACCACTCCGACAAGGGCTTCGACGGCACCACGTGCGGCGTGATGGTCGCGATCGGCGGCCAGTCCGGTGACATCGCCCAGGGCGTGGACACCGGCTACGAGTCGCGCCTGGAGGAGTCCGTCGACGCGATGGACAAGCAGGGTGCCGGCGACCAGGGGCTGATGTTCGGCTACGCCTGCGACGACACCCCCGAGCTGATGCCGCTTCCGATCAAGATCGCCCAGACGCTCTCGGAGCGGCTGACCGCGGTCCGCAAGGACGGCACGCTGCCCTACCTGCGTCCCGACGGGAAGACCCAGGTCACCATCGAGTACGACGACCAGGCCCGTGCGGTCCGCGTGGACACCGTGGTGCTCTCCACGCAGCACGAGGCCGGCATCGACCTCGACACCCGGCTGCAGCCCGACATCGCCAAGCACGTCATCGCCCCGGTGCTGGAGCAGTTCGACATCGACTCCGACGGCTACCGGCTGCTGGTCAACCCGACCGGCACCTTCGTGGTCGGCGGCCCGATGGGTGACGCCGGTCTGACCGGTCGCAAGATCATCGTCGACACCTACGGCGGCATGGCCCGTCACGGTGGTGGCGCGTTCTCGGGCAAGGACCCCTCGAAGGTCGACCGCTCCGCGGCGTACGCGATGCGCTGGGTGGCCAAGAACGTGGTGGCCGCGGGTCTGGCGCGACGCTGCGAGGTCCAGGTCGCCTACGCGATCGGCAAGGCCCAGCCCGTGGGCGTGTTCGTGGAGACCTTCGGGACCGGCACGGTGGCCGACGAGAGGATCCAGGCCGCGGTGCTGGAGGTCTTCGACCTGCGTCCGGCCGCGATCATCCACGACCTCGACCTGCTGCGGCCGATCTACGCCCAGACCGCCGCCTACGGCCACTTCGGCCGCGAGCTGCCCGACTTCACCTGGGAGCGCACCGACCGCGCCGAGGCCCTCAAGGCCGCCGTCTCTGCTGGCTGAGGTCTCCGTCGACTGAGGTTTCCGCCGGCTGAGGTCTGACGCTGGTCGAGGTGCGAGGAGCGCCGGCGACGAGCCTCGAGACCCGGTTCGATCAAGCCTCCCGTCGAGCCGGCGTATCAATACGCCGGTTCGATCCAGCCGTCCCGCCGAGCCGGCGCATCAATACGCCGGTTCGGCAGCGGGTCGGGGGACGTCGGTGAGGGCTGGTAGAACTCGCCCATGCCCACCACGCCCCACGATCAGCCCGAGGACCAGGGCGAGCTGATCCCGGGGATGGTGCGCTCGAGCGTCAAGCAGGCCCAGGCCAAGGCTCGCGCCACCCGGGAGCGCAAGGCCGCGGGGGCGACGATCACCGACGTCGACCCGGTCGCCCGGGTGCTGCTCGACCTGCCGCTGGCCCACCTGGACCGCCCCTTCGACTTCTCGGTGCCCGAGACGATGGCGCAGGCTGCGCAGCCGGGTGTCCGGGTCAAGGTGCGCTTCGCCGGCCAGGAGGCCGACGGCTACCTCCTGGAGCGGTCGGCCGAGAGCGACCACCCCGGGCCGCTGCAGCCGCTGCGTCGGGTGGTCAGCCCCGAGCAGGTGCTGACCCCCGAGGTGCTGGGCCTGGTCGGGGACGTCGCCACGAGGTACGCCGGCACCCGCGACGACGTGCTGAGGTTGGCGGTCCCGCCCCGGCACGCCACGACCGAGCAGGAGCCCCCGGGCGAGCCGGCCGGTCTGCTCCCTCGCGACTCCGGGGCCGCCGCCGCGGCCTGGGCCGACCACCCCCTGGCCGGCGCCTGGCTGTCCCACCTGCGCGAGGGCGCCGCCCCCCGCGCGGTCTGGAACCCGCCGCCGGCCGCGGACTGGCCGCGTCTCGTCGCCGAGGCCGCCCTCAGCGCACCCGGTGGCGTGGTCGTCTGCGTCCCCGACGGCAAGGACGTCGAGCGCGTCGACGCCGCCCTGCGCGCGACGGGTGAGCCGGAGCAGCACGCCGTCCTCACCGCCGACTCCGGGCCGGCGGCCCGCTACCGCTCCTTCCTGCGCCTGCTGCGTGGCGAGCGCCGGATCGCGGTCGGCACCCGTGCCGCGGCGTTCGCCCCGGTGCGCGACCTCGCCCTCGTGGTGGTCTGGGACGACGGCGACGACCTGCACGCCGAGCCGCGTGCTCCCTACCCCCACACCCGCGAGACGCTGCTGCTGCGTGCGGACCGCGCCGGGGCGGCGGTGCTGGTCGGCGGGTTCGCCCGCAGCGTGGAGTGCCACCACCTGCTGCACAGCGGCTGGGCCCACGAGCTCACCGTCCCGCGGGAGGTGCTGCGCCGGGCCGTGACCACCACCGTCGCCGGGGCCACCGAGCACGACCTCGTGCGCGACAGCGCCGCGCGTGCGGCCCGGATCCCCAAGCAGGTGCACGACCTGCTGCGCGAGGCCGCGCAGGAGGGCCCGGTCCTGGTGCAGAACCCCCGCCACGGCTACGTCCCGGCGCTGGCCTGCGAGCGCTGCCGGACCCCGGCCCGCTGCTCGGCGTGCACGGGGCCGCTGCGCCTGGGCTCCCCGACCGAGCCGCCCGCCTGCCGCTGGTGCGGCGAGGAGGCGCCGGCCTGGGCGTGCCCCGAGTGCGGGCACCGCGGGCTCCGGGCCCCGGTGATCGGTCAGTCCCGCACGGCCGAGGAGATCGGCCGGGCGCTGCCCCGCGTGCGGGTGCGCACCTCGGCCCGCGACGGGGTGCTGGCGCACGTGGACGGCCGGCCGCAGGTCGTGGTCGCCACGCCCGGGGCCGAGCCGGTCGCCGAGGGTGGGTACTCCGCCGTCGTCCTGCTCGACACCTGGCTGCTGCTCTCGCGGCCCGACCTGCGCACCGAGGAGGAGGCGCTGCGCCGCTGGGCCAACGCCGTCGCCCTGGTGCGTCCCGGCGGGCGGGCGCTCGTGGTCGGCGACCCCGCCCACCCGGCCGTCCAGGCGCTGGTGCGCTGGGACGTCGCCGGGTACGCCGCCCGCGAGGCGGCGTCCCGCGCAGAGGCCCACCTGCCCCCGGCGACCCGGCTCGCGACCCTGACCGGCGGCCCCGGCGCGCTCGACGACGCGCTCACGCTGCTCGACGTCCCGGAGCCGGTCGAGGTCCTGGGTCCGGTCGACGTCCCGGACGCCGCGAGCGAGCCGGGGGAGAGGCAGCGGGTCGTCGTGCGGGTGCCCCGCGCCCACGGCTCCCGCCTCTCCGCCTCCCTCGGGGAGCTCCAACGCCTCCGCTCGGCCCGCAAGCTCGACCCGGTGCGGATCCAGGTCGACCCGCCCACCCTCTGAGCCGCCGAGAGGTCACCCACGCACGGCCGAGGGGGCCCTCACGCGCGGCCGAGGCGTCGTCGACGCACACCGGGAGTTCGGAGCGCCCGGTGTGCCGCACCTACACTCCCCGCCATGGCAGTCCAGCCGATCCGCCTCTTCGGTGACCCGATCCTGCGCAAGCCGGCGATCGAGGTCGTCGACTTCGACAAGGAGCTGCGCCGTCTGGTGCAGGACCTCACCGACACCATGCTCGCCGCCCCCGGGGCCGGGCTCGCGGCGCCGCAGATCGGTGTCGGGCTGCGGGTCTTCACCTGGAACGTCGACGGCGAGGTCGGCCACCTGGTCAACCCCACCCTCGAGCTGTCGCAGGAGCAGCAGGACGGCCTCGAGGGCTGCCTGTCGATCCCCGAGCTGACCTTCGAGTGCCTGCGTGCCCTCTCTGTCGTCGCCAACGGCTTCGACATGCACGGCGAGCCGGTCACGATCCACGGCACCGACTACCTCGCCCGCGCGATCCAGCACGAGACCGACCACCTCGACGGCGTGCTGTTCGTCGACCGGCTCGACGAGCAGACCCGCAAGGCCGCCATGAAGGAGATCCGGGAGGCGGAGTGGTTCGGTGCCGCGCCGCCCACCGTGAAGCTCTCCCCGCACCCGATGAGAGGACTGGGCATCTAGAGATGCGCGTCGTGTTCGCAGGCACCCCCGAGGTCGCCGTCCCCGCCCTGGACGCCATCGCCGAGTCCCGGCACGAGCTGGTCGGCGTCGTCACCCGTCCCGACGCGCCCGCCGGTCGCGGCCGCAAGCTGGTGGCGAGCCCGGTCGCCCAGCGCGCCGAGGAGCTCGGCGTCCCGCTGCTCAAGCCCGAGCACCCGCGCGACCCGGAGTTCCAGGAGTCGCTCAAGCAGCTGCGCCCCGACTGCTGCCCCGTCGTCGCGTACGGCGCTCTCCTGCCCCAGTCCGCGCTGGACATCCCACCCCACGGCTGGGTCAACCTGCACTTCTCCTGCCTGCCCGCCTGGCGCGGGGCCGCGCCCGTGCAGCACTCCATCTGGGCGGGGGACGAGGTCACCGGCGCCACGACCTTCCGCATCGTCAAGGCGATGGACGCCGGCCCGACCTTCGGGGTGATGACCGAGCGCATCCGCGACACCGACACCGCCGGGGACCTGCTCACCCGCCTCGCCGAGGGCGGCGCCGGTCTCCTGGTCACCACGCTCGACGGCATCGAGGACGGGGTGCTCGTGCCGCGCGAGCAGCCCGAGGAGGGCGTCTCGATGGCCCCCAAGATCCTGGTCGAGGACGCCAGGATCGACTGGACGGAGCCGGCCCAGGCCGTCGACCGCCGGGTCCGCGCCTGCACGCCCTTCCCGGGCGCCTGGTCCACCTTCGAGGGCGAGCGCATCAAGATCGGGCCGGTGACCCCGGCCGCCTCGAACCTCGAGCCCGGTGAGATCGCCGTCGGCAAGAACCACGTCCTGGTCGGCACCGGGACCTCCGCGGTGCGCCTGGGCGAGGTCAAGGCCTTCGGCAAGAAGCTGATGTCGGCGGCCGACTGGGCCCGAGGAGCGCGCCTGGAGGACGGCGCGCGACTGGGTGAGTGACGCCGCGCGGTCGGCCGCGCTCGAGGTCCTCGTGGCGGTCCGCGAGCAGGACGCCTACACCAACCTGCTGCTCCCGGCGGTCCTGCGCCGGCACGGGCTGACCGGCCGTGACGCCGGCCTGGTCACCGAGCTCGTCTCCGGGACCGTACGCCGCCAAGGCACCTACGACGCGGTCCTGACCGCCTGCGTGGACCGGCCGCTGCGCCGGGTGTCGCCCGACGTCCTCGACGTGCTGCGGCTCGGCACCCACCAGCTGCTCGCGATGCGGGTGCCGTCGCACGCGGCGATCAGCACGTCGGTCGACCTCGCTCGCGACGCCGCGGGCCGGGGTGCCGGGGGGCTGGTCAACGCGGTGCTGCGCCGGGTCGCCGAGCGCGACCTCGAGGGCTGGCTGGCCGAGGTCGCCCCGCCGCGCGACGAGGGGTCGGACCGGCACGACGCGGTCGTCCACAGCCACCCGGCCTGGGTCGTGGCCGAGCTGCGGCGGGCCGTGGGGGCCGGGGAGGTCGAGGCACTGCTCGCCGCCGACAACGCCCCACCGCGGGTCACCCTGGTCGCGCGCCCCGGGCTGGCGACCCGTGACGAGCTGCCGGGGGAGCCGACCCGGTTGTCCCCGCACGGGGTCGTGCTCGACGGCGGAGACCCCGGTGCGGTCCCGGCGGTCGCCGAGGGGCGGGCCGGGGTGCAGGACGAGGGCTCCCAGCTGGTCGCCCTGGCCCTGGCGGGGGCCGACCTCGACGGGGAGGACCGCCACTGGGCCGACTGGTGCGCCGGCCCCGGGGGCAAGAGCGCGCTGCTGGCGGCGCTGGCCGCGGAGCGGGGGGCCGCCCTCCTGGCGGTCGAGCGCGCCCACCACCGCGCCGGGCTCGTGCGCCGCAACCTCGCGACCAGCCCGGCGTCGTACCTCGTGGTGACGGGGGACGGGACCCGGCCACCGGTCGCCCCGGGCAGCCTGGACCGGGTGCTCGTGGACGCCCCGTGCAGCGGCCTGGGCGCCCTGCGACGTCGTCCCGAGGCACGGTGGCGACGCAGCAAGAGCGACATCCGCGGGCTGGTCCCGCTGCAGCGCCGGTTGCTGGACGGCGCGATCGACTCGACCCGTCCCGGCGGGCTGGTCCTCTACGCCACCTGCTCGCCGGCGCTCCCCGAGACCTCCGGGGTGGTGTCGAAGGTGCTCGAGCAGCGTGACGACGTCGAGCTCGTCGACATGCGCCCGGTCCTCCCGCAGGTCCCGCACGGCGAGGGTCCCCTCGAGGGCACCCTCCAGCTCTGGCCGCACCGGCACGGGACCGATGCGATGTTCATGGCGCTGCTGCGCCGCCGCCTAGGCTGACGCCATGCCCTCGAAGCCGCCCGCCGTCGAGATCGAGGTCGACGACAAGGTGGTGCGGGTCTCCAACCCCGACCGGGTCTACTTCCCGGAGTCGGGGGCGACGAAGCTCGACCTGGTCGAGTACTACCTCGCGGTCGGGCCCGGCATCGTGAACGCGCTCTACGAGCGCCCCTGCATGCTGCACCGCTTCCCCAAGGGCCTGGCCGGCGACAAGGTGCACCAGAAGCGGGTGCCCGCCGGCGCGCCGGACTGGGTCGAGACCGTCGAGCTGCACTTCCCGCGCTGGAACCGCACGGCCGACGAGCTCTGCGTCACCGAGCTCGCCCAGGTGGTCTGGGCGGTGCAGATGTCCACCGTGGAGTTCCACCCCTGGAACAGCCGCCGCGCCGACACCGAGAAGCCCGACGAGTGGCGCATCGACCTCGACCCGGGCCCGGACTGCGACTACGCGACGGTCCAGCGGGTCGCCCACGTCGTGCACGCGGTGCTCGACGAGCTCGGCGTCGAGGGCTTCCCCAAGACCAGCGGCTCCAAGGGCCTGCACGTCTACGTCCGCATCCGCCCCGACCACGGCTTCAAGGACGTACGCCGCGGGGCGCTCGCGTTCGCCCGCGAGGTCGAGCGCCGCACCGACGACGTCACCACCACCTGGTGGAAGAAGGACCGCGACCCCTCCCAGGTCTTCGTGGACTACAACCAGAACGCCCGCGACCACACCATCGCCGCGGCGTACTCCGTCCGGGGGCTGCCCGACGCCCGGGTCTCCACGCCGATCCGCTGGGACGAGATCGACGACGCCGACCCGCGCGACTTCACGATCTTCACCGTGCCGCAGCGCTTCGCCGAGCTGGGCGACCTGCACGAGCGCATCGACGAGGCGGCCTGGGACATCACGCCGCTGCTGGAGTGGGCCGACCGCGACGAGGCCGAGGGCGCCGAGCCCCCGGCCGACCCGGACGAGACCGGCTGAGCGACCAGCGCCCCGTTCTGGGAGGATGACCGCTCGTGGGTATCCAGATCACGCCGAGCATCCTCAACGCCGACTTCGCCGCCCTCGGGGCCGAGGTGGCCCGCATCCCCAGCGCCGACTGGATCCACGTGGACGTCATGGACAACCACTTCGTCCCGAACCTCACCTTCGGCCCGACGATGGTCGAGGCGCTGGCCCGCTCCACCGACACCCCGCTCGACGCGCACCTGATGATCGCCGACGCCGACAGGCACGCCCCGACGTACGTCGAAGCAGGCTGTGCCTCCGTGACCTTCCACGTCGAGGCGGCGGCTGCGCCGGTGCGGCTGGCCCGCGAGATCCGCGCCGCCGGCGGTCGCGCCTCGATGGCCCTCAAGCCCGCGACTCCCGTCGAGCCCTACGAGGACATGCTCGGCGAGCTGGACATGCTGCTGCTGATGACCGTGGAGCCCGGTTTCGGCGGCCAGAAGTTCCTCGACCTGGTGCTGCCCAAGATCCGCCGCGCCCGCGCCCTGATGGACAAGCACGGCGTCGAGACCTGGCTCCAGGTCGACGGGGGAGTCTCCCTGGAGACCATCGAGCGCTGCGCCGAGGCCGGCGCCGACACCTTCGTCGCCGGCTCGGCGGTCTACTCCGCCGACGACCCCGACGCGATGGTCAACGCCCTGCGTGAGCGGGCCGCCGCCGCGCGCGGCTGAGCCCTCCGCGGTCGGGCCGTGTCGGTCCACGTGACGGGAGTCACCGGGAACAAATCCCCGGCGCTGTGGTTGACTTGCTCAGACGAGTGAACATGCTCGCGTGCTCTGGGGGCGGTGAAATTCCGCACCGGCGGTGATCTGGTGAGAGCCAGCAGCCCGCGACCCGGTCACTGCCAGTGACCGGTGGACCAGGTGTGATTCCTGGGCCGACGGTCAAAGTCCGGATGAGAAGCGCACGCAGCGGCAGGTCACCCGCGCGCCGTCACCGACGGGGCGCGAGCGCCCGCCGTCCCCCAGGGTCCGCGACCGGACCGAGGACGAGCGATGAGCGACCAGGGCAGCCCCATATGGAGCGCGGCCGAGGAGAGCGCCATGCGGCGCGCCCTCGAGCTCGCGGCGAGCCCCGGCGTGCCGACCGGCCCCAATCCCCGGGTGGGCTGCGTCCTGCTCGACGACGAGGGTCGCACCGTGGCCGAGGGCCACCACCGCGGCGCCGGCACCGCCCACGCGGAGGCCGACGCCCTCGCCCTCGCGGGGGACCGCGCCCGCGGCACGACCGCCGTGGTCACCCTCGAGCCCTGCAACCACACCGGTCGCACGGGGCCGTGCGCCCAGGCCCTCGTCGCCGCCGGAGTCCGCCGGGTGGTGCACGCCCAGAGCGACCCCAACCCCGTCGCAGCAGGCGGCGGCGACACCCTGCGCGCCGCCGGCATCGAGGTGGTCGGCGGGCTGCTCGCCGACGACGCCCGCGAGCTCAACCGGGTCTGGACCTTCGCGGTCGAGAAGGGGCGCCCCTTCGTCACCTGGAAGTTCGCCGCCACCCTCGACGGCCGCAGCGCCGCCGCCGACGGCACCAGCCGGTGGGTCTCGGGCACCGCCGCCCGGCGCGACACCCACCGGCTCCGGGCGCTCGCCGACACCATGCTCGTCGGCACCCGCACCGTCGAGGTCGACGACCCGCGGCTGACCGTCCGCGACGCCCACGACCGGCCGCTGCCGCACCAGCCGCTGCGCGCCGTCATGGGCCTGCGCGACCTCGCGCCCGACCGTCGGGTGCTCGACGACCAGGCCGAGACCGTGCACCTGCGCACCCGTGACCCCCGCGAGGCGCTGCAGGCGCTGCGCGAGCGCGACCGCCAGCACGTCTTCCTCGAGGGCGGGCCGACCCTGGCCGCGGCGTTCCTGCGTGAGGGCCTCGTCGACGAGGTCGTCGCCTACGTGGCGCCCTTCCTCCTCGGCGCCGGCCAGCAGGCCGTCGCCGACCTCGGCATCACCACCATCGCCGACGCCTGGCGCCCCCGGGTCGTCGACCTCACCGTGCTCGAGCCCGTCGTCGACGGCGAGGAGCCGAACATCCGGCTCACCCTCGAGCCCCACCGAGAGGACCACTGACATGTTCACCGGCATCGTGGAGGAGCTCGGCACCGTCGAGTCCGTCGAGGACCAGGGCGACGCGATCCGCCTCACCGTCCGCGCCACCACCGTGCTCGAGGGCACCGGCCTCGGCGACAGCATCGCCGTCAACGGCTGCTGCCTGACCGTCGCCACCCGCACGGACGACACCTGGACCGCCGACGTCATGCAGGAGACGCTGGACAAGACCAGCCTCCACGGCGTCGCGCCCGGCGACACCGTCAACCTCGAGCGGGCCGTCACCGCCGACAAGCGTCTCGGCGGCCACATCGTCCAGGGCCACGTCGACGGCGTCGGCACCGTCCTGGCCCGCACCCCCAGCGAGCACTGGGAGGTCGTCGAGGTCGCGATGCCCGAGGAGATGGGCCGCTACCTCGTCGACAAGGGCTCGATCACCGTCGACGGCGTCAGCCTCACGGTCGTCGAGGCCCGTCCCGCCAGCTTCACCGTGAGCCTCATCCCCGAGACGCTCGCGCGCACCACCCTCGGTCACCGTCAGGTCGGCGACCGGGTCAACCTCGAGACCGACGTGATCGCCAAGCACGTCGCCAAGCTCGTCGCGGCCTACCTGCCCACGAGCGAGCACAGCAAGGAGCAGCAGGCATGAGCACCATCGACGGCGCCAAGGACGGCCACGAGGCCGACGCGCCCCACGACAACCCCACCCTGCGGAGCATCCGGCTCGACACCGTCGAGCGCGCGCTCGAGGACATCGCCGCCGGCAGGGCCGTGGTCGTCGTCGACGACGAGGACCGCGAGAACGAGGGCGACATCATCTTCGCCGCCTCCAAGGCGACGCCGGAGCTGATGGCCTGGACGATCCGGCACTCCAGCGGCGTCATCTGCGTGCCGATGCCCGGCGAGATGCTCGACCGGCTCGAGATCCCGCTGATGACCCCTCACAACAAGGACGCCTACCGCACGGCGTACACGCTCTCGGTCGACGCCCGCGACGGCGTCTCCACCGGCATCTCCGCCGCCGACCGCGCCCGCACCGCCCGCGTGCTGGCCGACTCCGCGACCGAGCCGTGGGAGATCACCCGCCCCGGGCACGTCTTCCCGCTGCGCTACCGCGAGGGCGGCGTCCTCGTACGCCGCGGGCACACCGAGGCCGCCGTCGACCTGGCCCGGATGGCCGGCCTCACGCCGGCCGGCGTGCTGGTGGAGGTCGTCAACGACGACGGCACGATGAAGCGCGGGCCGGAGCTGCGCGAGTTCGCCGACGAGCACGGGCTGGCGATGATCAGCATCGAGGACCTCGTCCGCTACCGCCGCCGCCACGAGAACCTCGTGGAGCGCAAGGCCGTGACCCGGCTGCCCACGCGCGCGGGGGAGTTCACCGCCTTCGGCTACCGCATCACCGTCGACGGCTCCGAGCACATCGCGCTGGTGCACGGCGACCCCGAGTCGCTGCGCGACGGCGAGCCCGTGCTGACCCGGGTGCACTCCGAGTGCCTCACCGGCGACGTCTTCGGCAGCCACCGCTGCGACTGCGGCCCGCAGCTCGACGAGGCCCTCGAGCGGGTCGTCGAGGAGGGCCGGGGCGTGGTCATCTACCTGCGCGGCCACGAGGGCCGGGGCATCGGCCTGCTCGCCAAGCTGCAGGCCTACCAGCTCCAGGACGGCGGTCGCGACACCGTCGACGCCAACCTCGACCTCGGCCTGCCCGCGGACGCCCGGCACTACGGCACCGCCACGCAGATCCTGCGCGACCTCGGCGTCGAGCAGGTCCGGCTGATGACCAACAACCCCGACAAGATCAGCAACCTCGAGGACTTCGGCATCACGGTGGCCGAGCGGGTGCCCCTCACGCCGCACCCCAACGACCACAACCTGGCCTACCTGCTGACCAAGCGCGACCGGATGGGCCACGTCCTTCCCGGCCTGACCTCCGCCGTGGCAGCGGACCTCATCGAGAACGGAGCCTGACCATGAGCGGAGACGGAGCCCCCACCACCGAGCCCGTCGACTGCAGCGACCTGCGCGTCGCCGTCGTCGCGGCCTCCTGGCACACCGAGGTCATGGACGGCCTGCTCGCCGGCACTCGCCGCGCCCTGGAGACCCACGGCGTCGCCGAGCACCGCCTCGAGCGGGTCCCCGGCACCTTCGAGCTGCCGGTCGTGGCCTCGGCGCTCGCCGGCAAGGGCTACGACGCGGTCGTCGCCCTCGGCGTGGTCATCCGCGGCGGCACCCCGCACTTCGAGTACGTCTGCTCCGCCGCCACCGACGGCCTGACCCGCGTGGCGCTGGACCACACCGTCGCGATCGGCTTCGGCGTCCTCACCTGCGACACCGACGAGCAGGCCTTCGACCGGGCCGGCCTGGAGGGGTCGAAGGAGGACAAGGGCTACGAGGCCACCTCGGCCGCCCTGCTCACCGCCCGCTCGATCAAGCAGATCCGCGGCTGACCCGCCGCCCGCGCCGCCGGACGCGTCGACCACGACGTTGTGCAGGGAATCGGACGACATCTCCTGCACGACGTCGTGCTCCGTCTCACGTCCGGTGTCCCACCGCGGCACGCGGATATCGGGGCGCGCCGCGTCAGCGCCTAGGCTGCGAGGCGTGAAGACGTTCGACGAGCTCTGGTCCGAGCTCAGCGAGAAGGCGCGTACCCGTCCCGACGGTTCCGGCACCGTCAAGCAGCTCGACGCCGGCGTCCATGCGATCGGCAAGAAGCTGGTCGAGGAGGCCGCCGAGTCCTGGATGGCCGCCGAGCACGAGGGCCGCGAGCGTGCCGCCGAGGAGATCAGCCAGCTGCTCTACCACGCCCAGTGCCTGATGCTGGCCAGCGGCATCGAGCTCGACGACGTCTACGCCCACCTCTGAGAGGTCCCCGATGAGCACTGCTCCCACCACCGACCAGCGGCTGCTCCGCGTCGCCGTCCCCAACAAGGGGGCGCTGTCGGAGTCGGCCACGGAGATGCTGCGCGAGTCCGGCTACCGCCAGCGCACCGACTCCAAGCAGCTGACCCTCGTCGACGCCGAGAACGGCGTCGAGTTCTTCTACCTGCGCCCCCGCGACATCGCGCTGTACGTCGGTGAGGGCACCCTGGACGTCGGCGTCACCGGTCGCGACCTGCTCGCCGACTCCGGCGCCAAGGCCGAGGAGGCGCTCCAGCTGGGCTTCGGTCGCAGCCGCTTCCGCTTCGCCGGGCCCGCCGGCCGCTTCTCCGAGCTCGGGGAGCTGGCCGGTGCTCGCATCGCCACGTCGTACATCGGCGTCGTGCGAGCCTTCCTCGAGGAGCGCGGCATCGACGCGACCGTGGTCCGCCTCGACGGTGCCGTCGAGACCAGCATCCAGCTCGGCGTGGCCGACGCCATCGCCGACGTCGTGGAGACCGGCTCGACCCTGCGACGCGCGGGGCTGGAGGTCTTCGGCGAGACGATCCTGGACTCCGAGGCCGTGCTCATCACCCGCAGCGGCGAGGCGCCGACCGGCCTGGAGGTCTTCCGGCGCCGGATCGAGGGCGTCCTGGTCGCCCGCAGCTACGTGATGATGGACTACGACATCCCGACCGACCAGGTCGAGACCGCGGTCGAGCTGACGCCGGGCATCGAGAGCCCGACCGTCGCCCCGCTGCACAAGGAGGGCTGGAGCGCGGTGCGCGCGATGGTCCCGCGCGACGGTGCGCAGCGGCTGATGGACGAGCTCTACGGGTTGGGTGCGCGCGGCATCCTGCTCACCGACATCCATGCCTGCCGCCTCTGAGCCGGCGGCCGGCGCCCCTGCGCTGCCGGTGACCTGGCGCCCGCTCGGGCCCCGGATCGTCGGTGTGGTGCTCGGCGCCGGTCTGCTCGTCGTCTTCGGCGCGGCCTGGCTCTCCTTCGACCAGGAGACCCAGGACAGCTTCACCGGGCTGCAGATCTTCACCGTCCTCGCGGTCGCCGGGCTCGGCTTCGCCTGCCTCAACGCGCTGATGCGCTCGCGGGTGGTCGCCACCCGCGAGGCGCTCGTGGTCGTCAACGGCTACAAGCGGCGGGTGCTGGCGTGGGAGCAGGTCGTCGCCGTCCACCTGCCGCCGGGAGCACCGTGGGTGACCCTCGACCTCACCGACGGCACCACCTGCTCCGCGATGGGCATCCAGGGCTCCGACGGCGGCCGCTCGGTCACCGCGGTCCGCCAGCTCCGCGCGCTGGTCAGCGACCCGCCGCGCTGACCTCGCCGCTCGCCCCGTCGACCACGAGGTCGGCACGCTCGCGCGTCCGGTCGCGGGCGAGCACCTCGGCCTCGGAACGCGCCCAGGCCTCCCAGTGCGGCTCGTAGTCCGCGCCGTCTCGTGCCAGGGCACGTGCGCGGCGCAGGGACGGCGGGGCCTGCACCCACACCAGCACCGTGCCGAGGTGGTCGTACGCCGGGTGGCCGGACCCCACCCCCTCCAGCACCAGCAGCGGGACGGGTGCGACCTGGACGGTGCGGCGGTAGCGACCCAGTCGCCAGTCGTAGACCCGGTAGCGCCCGGGGCGGCCCTCCGACAGGGGCGGCAGCAGGGTCTCGAGCTGCGCCCACACCGACGGGAGGCCGTCCCACCCGTCGTACATCGCGTCCATGTGCAGCACCCGGCAGCCGACCTGGCGCTGCAGCGCCAGCCGTGACACCGCCCGCGCCAGGGTGGTCTTCCCGGAGCCCGAGGGCCCGTCGATGCGCAGCAGCCGCCCGGCGCCCGGGGTGGCCGGTCGCGCGAGCACGGCCTCGAGCACCCGCTCGGCGGCGGGGGAGGGTGCGGTCAGGAGATGCCCCGGCGTCGCAGCAGGGCCTCGATGTCGGCCAGGTCGTCGTCGATGGCGGGCTCGCCCTTGGCACGACGCTCGGCGGGGCCGACCTCCTTCGTCGCGCCGGCCGGACCTGTGCCGGAGCGTGGGGTGGTGCCGAGCTGGCGCGAGGTCAGGATCCCGCTGACCACGAGCAGCAGCGCGCCGACCCCGCCCAGCACGACCCCCACCCAGACCAGGGGGGAGAAGACCAGCCCGAGGGCCCAGTCGCCCACGGCATCGACGATCCGCGTGAACATCCGCAGCGTGTCGGTCAGCCAGGCCGCGGGCACCAGCAGCGTCAGACCCGCCCCGCGCATGCCGGCGGCCAGCCCACGACGGCGGTGGGCGCGCCAGGTGTAGAGGCCACCCACGATCGTGAGGGCCAGGGCGAGAGCGGTCCAGGCGGCGTCGTCCACCCCTCAACCCTGCCACAGCAGCGGCTGAGAGGATGGCCGCGTGAGCGCCCCTGACAACGACCGCCGCCTGCTGGGCAGCGAGTTCCCCGACGACCAGGGGGACGACGACCCACGGCTGCGCGCCGCGCTCACGGCGTACGCCGCCGCCCGCGAGCCGCACGAGCGTCGCGCGCTGTTCCCGGCCTGCCTCGAGGCGCTCGGGGTCAGCCGTCTGCTCGTCCCGGTGGTGGCGGTCCTCGGCGAGGTCGAGGTCGGTGACGACGGGCTGGCGCGTGACAAGTCCAGCGACATGGCCGCGGTCCTGCTCACCGGCCGTGACGGCCGCACCGCCCTGCTCTCCTTCACCCACACCGCCTCCATGCAGGCGTGGGACCCCGAGGCGCGTCCGGTCCCCGTGCGCGCGCAGCTCGCGGCCCAGGCGGCCCTCCAGGAGGGCGCCGCCGCGCTGCTGGTCGACGTGGCGGGACCGACCCGGTTGGTGGTCGAGGGAGTGGACCTCGAGGGGCTGGCCCGCGGCTGGCGGCTGGCCCGCGTCGGCGAGCAGACCGCCTGGGTGCGCGACTGAGCCGTCCGGTCCTGCCCGACCCCGACGGCACCCCGACCACACCCCGGCCACACCCCGGGCGGACCCCGAGGTCCCCCCGAAGGTGGTCGCGCTGCGCGGCCGGACCCGGCAGAGTGCCGCCCACGACGCGTGTGCGCCGGAGAGTGGCCGGCCCGAGGGCGTCGCGAGAGGAGAGCCCCCCACGTGAGCACCACCGCCGAGAGCACCACCGTGAGCCCCCGGGAGCCGCGCGAGGGCGCACGGCCGCCGGGAGTGCGCTGGCGCACCGGTGCGAGGGAGCTGCTCCTGGTGGCGCTGCTCTACGTCGGCTACTCCGCGGGCCGGCTGCTGGCCGACGACGACCTGGCCTCGGCCCGGGACCGGGCGCTGGACCTGCTGGCGCTGGAGGGCCTGCTCGGGCTCGACCCGGAGTGGGCGTGGTCCAGCTGGTTGGCCTCGCACCACGCCCTGGCCGTCGCCGCGTCGTACTGGTACTCGGTGGGCCACTACACCGTCACCCCGGCGGTGCTGCTGTGGCTGTGGTGGCGCCGCCCGTCGGCGTACGCGCGCGAGCGGTGGACCCTCGTGGCCGCGTCGGTGGTCGCGCTCGTGGTCTACGTCGCCGTGCCCGTCGCGCCGCCGCGCCTGGTCGGGTACGTCGACGTGCTGGCCTCGACCGCCGCGGCCGGGTGGTGGTCCGAGCACGCCTCGGCGCCGGCGGGGCTGGGGCACCTCACCAACGAGCTGGCCGCCATGCCCTCGCTGCACGTGGGGTGGGCCTGCTGGGTGGCCCTGGTCGTCTGGCGGCTGACCCGGCGCCCGTGGGCCCGGCTGCTCTCGCTGGCGCACCCCGTCATCACCTCCCTGGTGGTGGTGGCCACCGCGAACCACTGGCTGGTCGACGTGCTCGCCGGTGCGGTGCTCGTCCTGGCCGTGGACCTGGCCGTCGGTCTGTGGCACGACCGGGCCCGCGAGCGACGGGCCGTCCCCATGGATTGGCGGGACCGGGGAAGAAGCGAGTAGTCTCTGCTGTTGACCGATCAGTTCCGCCTGCCCCGGGCTCGCCCGTGGTGGACGGGAGTGATCTCCAAGCGGGGACCAGCACGATCCGTCTCCCACCCGCACCGACCGCCGCCCGGCAGGGCACAGGTCGTCGGGTCCGGTCCGCGAGAGCCACGTGCTCCCGCTGATGCACCCCCCGGGTGACGGGGAGGGGTGTCCTGACTGGGTTCCGCTTGTCATCGAGCCCCAGGAGGACACATCAGCACCGAGCTTCGAATCAACGACCGGATCCGGGTTTCCGAGGTCCGCCTCGTTGGCCCCAACGGAGAGACCGTCGGCATCGTGCCGACGGCTGACGCGCTGCGCCTCGCGCAGGAGGCCGACCTCGACCTGGTCGAGGTCGCCCCGACCGCGCGCCCCCCGGTCTGCAAGCTCATGGACTACGGGAAGTTCAAGTACGAGAACGCCCAGAAGGCCCGCGAGGCGCGCCGGAACCAGACCAACGTCATCATCAAGGAGATGAAGCTCCGGCCGAAGATCGACGCGCACGACTACGAGACCAAGAAGGGTCACGTCGTGCGTTTCCTCAAGGCCGGCGACAAGGTCAAGATCACGATCATGTTCCGCGGTCGTGAGCAGCACCGCCCCGAGCTGGGCTTCCGGCTGCTCCAGCGGCTCGCCGAGGACGTCACCGACCTGGGCTTCGTGGAGTCCTCCCCCAAGCAGGACGGCCGCAACATGATCATGGTGCTCGGCCCGCACAAGAAGAAGGCCGAGGCCAAGGCCGAGATCAAGGCCGCCAAGAACCAGGCGGCCGCCGAGAAGGCAGCCGTCGACGCGGAGGAGAAGGCCGAGCGCACCGCGGCCAACGCCGGACGCACCGGCGTGGCCAAGGAGCGTGGCCGCTCCGAGAACCTCGACCCCGAGATCGAGGCCTGACCAAGCCACCTCGTCCCACCGGGCGAGCAGCACAAGCAGCACAACCGAAAGGCACGACCATGCCCAAGAACAAGTCGCACTCCGGTGCCGGCAAGCGCTTCAAGGTGACCGGCTCCGGCAAGATCCTTCGTGAGAAGGCCGGCAAGCGTCACAACCTGGAGAAGAAGCCCTCCAAGGTGACCCGCCGGATGACCGGCACCGTCGAGCTGGCCAAGGCCGACGTCCCGCGCGCCAAGAAGCTGCTGGGTCGCTGACCCACCCCTGAACCTCACGAGCACCAAGGAGTACTGACATGGCACGCGTCAAGCGCGCAGTGAACGCCCAGAAGAAGCGTCGGACCACCCTCGAGCGCGCCAGCGGCTACCGCGGCCAGCGCTCGCGCCTGTACCGCAAGGCCAAGGAGCAGGTCACCCACTCGCTGGTCTACAACTACAACGACCGGCGCAAGAACAAGGGCAACTTCCGTCGCCTGTGGATCCAGCGCATCAACGCCGCCGCTCGTGCCCAGGGCATGACCTACAACCGGTTCATCCAGGGCCTGAACCTGGCCGGTGTCGAGGTCGACCGCAAGATCCTGGCCGACCTGGCCGTCAACGACATCCCCGCGTTCAACGCGCTCGTCGAGACCGCCAAGGCCGCCCTGCCCGAGGACGTCAACGCGCCCAAGGTCTCGGCCTGATCCCTCCGGTGGTCGAGCCTGTCGAGACCCCGCTGGCCGCGAGCAACCCTCGCGTCAAGCAGCTGCGTCGGTTGAGCCGTCGCTCCGAGCGTTCGGAGCGGCGGCTCTTCCTCGCTGACGGCCCGAAGGCCGTCGAGGGGGCCCTCGCCGCGGGGTGCGTCGTGGAGGTCCTGGTGCGCCCCGACGCGCTCGGGCTCGTGCCCGACCTGCCCGCCGGCGTACGCCGCACCCTGGTCGACGACCGCGCGCTGGCGGCGCTCAGCGACTCGGTCAGTCCTGCCGGTGTCGTGGCCGTGTGCCGCTTCGTCGACGTCGAGCTCGACCGGGCCCTCACCGAGGACTCGCGGCTGGTCGCCGTCTGCGCCGACGTCCGTGACCCCGGCAACGCCGGCACCGTCGTGCGCTGTGCCGACGCCGCCGGTGCCGACTCGGTCGTCCTGGCCGGAAGCTCGGTCGACCTCTACAACCCCAAGACGCTGCGCGCCAGCGTGGGCAGCGCCTTCCACCTGCCCGTGTCCGTGGAGCCGGACCCGGCCGCGGCCGTCCGCGCGGCCCAGGCGGCCGGGCTGGTGGTGCTGGCCGCCGACGGTGCCGGCGAGGTCGACCTGTTCGAGGCCGACGAGCTGCTCGCCCGCCCCACCGCCTGGCTGTTCGGCAACGAGGCCCGGGGCCTGCCCGAGGACCTCGCGGCCCTGGCCGACCACCGCGTCGCCATCCCGATCCACGGCAGGGCCGAGTCGCTCAACCTCTCCACCGCGGCCGCGCTGTGCCTCTACGCCTCGGCTCGCGCCCAGCGTTCCTGAGCCGCCGAGCCGCCGAGCCGTCACTGACGCACGGCCCGAGCCGTCACTGACGCACGCTCGAGAGGTCGCTGCCGCACGCGGCTAGGGTGACGCCCGTGGAGGCGAGTGCGCAGCAGGTGGTCGACGCCCTGCCCGACGGGGTGCTGCTGGCGGGCCCCGACCAGCGGGTGGAGCTCGTGTCCGCCGTCGCCGCACGGATGCTCGGTATCGACGCCGGGACCGCGGTCGGCCGGCCGTTGGCCGACGTGCTGCTGCTGCGCGACACCGAGGGGTGCCGCTGGTACGACGCGCACCGGCCCTACGAGGGGCTGTCCACCCGCACCGGCGTGCCCGAGCAGTCCTGGACCCTGCCCGACGGCAGCGAGGTGCTCGTGGCGGCACGCATCCACCGCCCCGCGACCGACCGTGCGGTGGACCGGGTGGCGATCAGCATCCGGTCCGGTCGCGGCCGGGCGCGTCTGGACCGCGAGCGCTCCGACCTCGTCGCCACCGTCGCCCACGAGCTGCGCTCACCGCTCACGGGCGTCAAGGGCTTCGTGCAGGCGATGCTGAACCGGTGGGACAAGCTCAGCGACGAGCAGAAGAAGCTGATGCTCACCACCGTCCACTCCGACTCCGACCGGCTCAGTCGCCTCATCGCCGAGCTCCTGGACGTCGCACGCATCGACACCGGGCGCCTGCAGCTGCACCCGCGGCCCACCGACGTCGCCGTGCTGGCCGGCCGGGTGGTCGGCTCGGTGGGGGCGGCCACCTCGCGCTCGGTCGAGCTGGTGGCGCCCGACGACCTGCCGCGGGTGGTGGCCGACCCCGACAAGCTCACCCAGGTGCTGACCAACCTGGTGGAGAACGCCGTGCGGCACGGGGACGGCGACGTGCGGGTGACGCTCGAGCACGATCCTCACCGGGCCGGTCCCGGCGGCTCCGGCCCGACGGCGTACGTCGTGGTGACGGTCGACGACCAGGGCGAGGGCATCGCGGAGGCGCTGCGCCGGCAGGTGTTCACCAAGTTCTGGAAGCACGGCGCCCGTGGCGGCTCCGGGCTGGGTCTCTACATCGTCGGCGGGCTGACCCGTGCCCACGGCGGGGAGGTCGTCATCGAGGACGCCCCCGGCGGGGGAGCCCGGGTCGTCGTGCGCTGGCCGGTCGAGGACCACCGGCGTCGCTGAGCACCCGCCCCGGGCCCGCGGGCCGGGGAGGTCAGCGCGTGACTGTCGGCTCGCCGCCCTGGTGGTAGAGCCGCCCCTCGGCCGCCTTCACGGTGGCCACGAGCACGAAGCTCATCGTGACCAGCAGCGACCAGGCGCCGATCTTGGAGGTGTGGACGACCTCCCACACCTCCTCCTGGCCCGGGTAGGCCCAGGCGTCGAGGAACGTGGCGAGGTTCTCGGCGACCCAGAGAAACGTGCCGATGAGGACGAACGACGCCGCCAACGGCATCCGGTAGCGCGCCGGCCCCACGGTGAAGTGGACCCGGCACCGGCGCAGCACCAGCAGCCCGGCCAGGGCCAGGGGGACCCTCAGGTCGACGGTGAGGTGGTGGGTGAAGAAGTTGGCGTAGATCCCGACCGCGACCAGGGTGGTGGGCAGCGCCGGGTAGTGGCTGACCCGCAGGTCCAGGCGACGCCAGGCCTGGCAGATGTAGCTGCCGACAGCGGCGTACATGAAGCCGGAGAACAGCGGGACGCCGGCGACCTTCGTGACCGCCTCCCCGGGATAGCTCCAGGAGCCGACGTGCACCTTGTACAGCTCCAGGGCCAGCCCGAGCAGGTGGAAGGCGCAGATGACCAGCACCTCGCGCCAGGTCTCCAGGCCCGCCGCCCAGAACCCCAGCGTGACCACGACGCACCACACCAGCAGGACGTCGTAGGCAGCCCAGGGCAGCGGGACGAGGAACGTCACCAGCAGACCGGCGAAGACCGCCACCGCGAAGGCGCACGAGGCCGCTTCGGCGACGGCGAAGCGGAGCACTTGGAGCACGGCGTGAGGCACCACGAGACGCTACGACGGTGACCGGTTCGCGCCGCGGCACCACGCCTTCCTAGACTGACCCGGTTGCTCGTCCACAGCCGGAAAGGTGCCTCCATGTCGGGCCCGAACACCGATTACGACCCCGTCGAGGTGACCCCGCTCCAGGCGGAGCAGGTCGAGGCGGCCCGGGACGCCGCCCTCGAGGCGGTCGCCGCCGCGGCCGACCTGGACGCCCTCAAGCAGGTGCGCATCGACCACGCCGGCGACCGCTCGCCGCTGGCGCTGGCCAACCGCGAGATCGGGGCGCTGCCCCCGCAGGCCCGCAAGGAGGCCGGTCAGCGCGTCGGGCAGGCCCGTGGCGCGGTCAACCAGGCCATCGCCACCCGTCAGGCGGTGCTCGAGGCCGAGCACGAGGAGCGGATGCTGGTCGAGGAGACCGTCGACGTCACGCTGCCCACCGACCGTCGCCGTCGCGGCGGCCGGCACCCGATCACCCTGCAGTCCGAGCTGATCGCCGACATCTTCGTCGCGATGGGCTGGGAGATCGCCGAGGGCCCCGTCGTGGAGGCGGAGTGGCTCAACTTCGACGCGCTCAACCTCGGGCCCGACCACCCGGCACGCACCATGCAGGACACCTTCTGGACCGAGCCGGCCGACCGGCACATCGTGCTGCGCACCCAGACCTCGCCGGTCCAGGCCCGCACGATGCTGACCCGCACCCCGCCGATCTACGTCGCCTGCCCGGGCCGGGTCTTCCGCACCGACGAGTACGACGCCACCCACAGCCCGATGTTCCACCAGGTCGAGGGCCTGGTCGTCGACGAGGGCATCACGATGGCCCACCTCAAGGGCTCGTTGGACCACCTGGCCGCGCAGCTGTTCGGGGAGGGCATCGACACCCGGTTCCGCCCGTCGTACTTCCCCTTCACCGAGCCGTCGGCCGAGGTCGACGTGCGCTGCTTCGTCTGCCGGGGCGTGGACGCCGACTCCTGCCGCACCTGCCGCGGCGAGGGCTGGATCGAGTGGGGCGGCTGCGGCGTGGTGAACCCGCGCGTCCTCGTGGCCTGCGGCGTCGACCCGGAGGTCTACTCCGGCTTCGCCTTCGGCATGGGCATCGACCGCAGCTTCATGTTCCGCCACAACCTCGAGGACCTGCGCCCCCTCTTCGAGGGCGACGTCCGCTTCAGCGCCGCGTTCGGCACCGAGATCTGAGTCCGGAGAGTCACGATGAAGGCCCCCAAGTCCTGGATCCTCGAGTACGTCGACGTGCCGGACGGCACGAGCACCGACGAGCTCACCGCACGGCTCACCCTCACCGGCCTCAAGCTCGAGGCCATCGAGTCCGCCGGTGCCGGCATCTCCGGCCCGCTGGTGGTGGGCCGGGTGCTCACCATGGAGCCCGAGCCGCAGAAGAACGGCAAGACGATCAACTGGTGCACCGTCGACGTCGGTGACGCCAACGGCACCGGCGAGCCGCAGGGCATCGTCTGCGGCGCCCACAACTTCCGGCCCGGCGACCTGGTCGTGACGGTGCTGCCCGGGGGCGTGCTCCCCGGGGGCTTCGAGATCAGCGCCCGCAAGACCTACGGCCACGTCTCGGCCGGGATGATCTGCTCCGCGCGCGAGCTGAACCTCGGTGAGGACCACGACGGCATCATCGTGCTGCCCGAGGGGGCCGGCGAGCCCGGCCAGGACGTGCGCGGCATCCTCGGCCTCGACGAGGAGGTCATCGAGTTCGAGGTCAACCCCGACCGGGCGTACGCCCTGTCGCTGCGCGGCATCGCCCGCGAGGTCGCGGTGTCCGTGGCCGGGGCGAGCGGCTTCCGCGACCCGGCGCTGCGCGGGACCCCACCGGCCGACGACGCCGGCCACCCCGTCCGCGTCGAGGACCCCACCGGGTGCCCGGTCTTCGTCGCCCGCACGGTCTCCGGCTTCGACCCGGCCGCGCCCACCCCGGACTTCATCGCGAAGCGGCTCACCGCGGCCGGCATGCGCCCGATCTCGCTGGCCGTGGACGTGACCAACTACGTCATGCTCGAGACCGGCCGACCCATCCACGGCTACGACGCCGACAAGCTCCAGGGCCCGGTCGTCGTGCGCCGCGCCGTCGACGGCGAGAAGGTCACCACCCTGGACAGCACCGTGCGCACCCTGACCGCCGAGGACCTCGTGGTCTGCGACGACACCGGCCCGATCGGGCTGGGCGGCGTCATGGGCGGTGAGTCCACCGAGATCTCCTCGACCACCACCCGCGTGCTGGTCGAGTCCGCGCACTGGGACGCCGTCTCGATGTTCCGCACCGGCCGACGCCACAAGATCACCTCCGAGGCCGGCAAGCGCAACGAGCGCGGTGTCGACCCGACGATCTGCGAGGCGGCCGCCGACCGCGTGGTCGAGCTCCTCACGACGTACGGCGGTGCCACCGCCGAGCCGGGGGTGACCGTGGTCGGCACCCCGCCCGCCCAGCCGCAGGTCACCATGGCGACCGACCTGCCCGCGCGGGTCTCGGGCCTGCCGATCGACGCCGGCACCGTCGTTGCCCACCTCGAGTCGGTGGGCTGCGAGGTCGCCGTCGAGGGCGACACGGTGCGGGCGACCCCGCCGCCGTGGCGCCCGGACGTCACCGACCCCCACGACCTGGTCGAGGAGGTCGTGCGCCTGGTCGGCTACGACACCATCCCCTCGGTCCTGCCGGCCGCTCCCGGTGGCCGGGGGCTGAGCCGCCCCCAGCAGCTGCGGCGCCGGGTCGGCCGGACCCTGGCCGGTGCCGGGTGGGTCGAGGTGGTCGACTTCCCGTTCGTGGGGGAGAGCGACCTCGACGCGCTCGGCCTGCCCGCCGACGACCCGCGGCGCACCGTGCTCCGGCTCTCCAACCCGCTCAGCCACGAGGCACCGGCGATGACCACCACGTTGCTGCCGGCGCTGCTGCGCACCGCGGGCCGCAACGTCGGTCTCGGGGCCACGTCGGTGGCGGTCTTCGAGACCGCGACGGTGACGCTCCCGCGGGCCACCGAGGGCGCGCCGATCCTGCCCGTCGACCGGCGTCCCAGCGACGCCGAGCTCGACGCGCTGCTCAAGGCGCTGCCCGACCAGCCGCTGCACCTGGGCCTGGTGGCCGCGGGCGAGGCCGAGCCCGCCGGCTGGTGGGGCGAGGGACGCCCCGTGGCCTGGGCCGACGCGGTCGAGGCCGTGCGGCAGGTGGCCGACGCGCTGGGCCTGGCGCTCGAGACCCGCCCGGCGACCCTGGCCCCGTGGCACCCGGGCCGCTGCGCAGAGCTGCTGCTCGGCGGCACCCCGGTCGGCCACGCCGGCGAGCTGCACCCGCGGGTGTGCACGACCTTCGGCCTACCGGCCCGCTCCGTGGCGGCCGAGGTCGACCTCGACGTGCTCATCGAGCACGCCGTGCACCTGCGCCAGGCGCCCACCTTCTCCACGTTCCCGGCGGCCAAGGAGGACGTCGCCCTGGTGGTGGACGAGTCCGTCGCCGCGGCCGACGTCGAGGCAGCGCTGCGGGAGGGCGCGGGCGAGCTGCTGGAGTCGATCAGGCTCTTCGACGTCTACCGCTCCGAGCAGCTGGGGGAGGGGCGCAAGTCGCTGGCCTTCGCGCTGCGCTTCCGCGCCGCCGACCGCACGCTCACCGAGAAGGACACCACGACCGCCCGCGAGGCCGCCGTGGCGGTGGCCGCCGAGCGCACCGGGGCCACCCAGCGCGCCTGACCCCGGCTGACGAGAACGACCCTCAGGTCAGCGGCTCACCGACGGCCCCGCGGAACGCGCGGTAGGCCTCCGGGGAGCCGCTGACCCCGATCCCGCTGTCGTCGCGTCGGTTCCACAACCACGCGTCGACGTCGGCGGCGGCGCCGGACACGGTCACGTCCGCAGGAAGCTCGCCCTCGACCCGCACGAGGTGCGCCACGTCCAGCACGGCCCCGCTCGCGGGGTCGGTGCCGACGAAGCGGCCGGTGCGGACCACGAGCCGGTGGCCGGTGTCGGTCAGCTCGACGGCGGTGAGGTGGCCGTCGGGCGTGAACTCGCCCCAGGCCGGTGGCTCGCCGCCGTACATCACCTCCAGGAGCTCGGCGACCCCGTCCGCGGCCAGGTCGCCGGGCAGGGGAGTGGCCGCTCCGGCACAGAGCTCGGCGTCGAGGCGGTGGATCATCGCCTCGTGCGCCTGGCGCCGCTGCGTGAACCCGACGGTCTGCTCGTCGGCCCACGACCAGGCCGGCTCGTCGGGAGCGACCGTCCCCAGGAGGTCGCACAGCCGGGCCGAGACCTCGTCGAAGAAGGCGAGCAGCGCCGCGCGCGAGGCGGGCCGCTGCGGGTGCTGCTCGGGTGGGCCGGCCGGCCGGGCGGCGACGACCTCGCCCCAGAACCACTGCACCTCCGCGAGGTGCCAGAGCAGGTCGTCGGCGTCCCAGTCCGGGCACGTGGGCACGCGGACCCCCGACGGGGTGAGCGCCAGCACGTCGCGGAACCTGATTGACTCCCGGCGCAGGTGGGCAGAGTAGGAGTCGGCCTCGAGTCGGGTCATGGCTGGCAACCTAGGGGCCCGCGCCGACGGTCGGCACCGGGTTTCCCGGCGGCACCCGACCCCGATTCACATATCCATGCAATGCTTTGTATAGTCATGCACATGACTCGGACACGCGTCGCCGTCGCCGGAGCCAGCGGGTACGCCGGAGGTGAGCTGCTGCGCCACCTCCTCGCGCACCCCGACGTCGAGATCGGGGCCCTCACCGGGGCCTCGAACGCCGGACAGCCGCTCGGGGGGCTGCAGCCGCACCTGGTGCCGCTGGCCGACCGGGTGCTGGAGGAGACCACCCTCGAGGTGCTCTCCGGCCACGACGTCGTCTTCCTCGCGCTCCCGCACGGCCAGTCCGGGCCGATCGCGGCCCAGCTCGGCGACGACACCGTCGTCATCGACTGCGGCGCGGACTTCCGCCTGCAGGACGCCTCCGCGTGGGAGGCCTTCTACGGCGGCGAGCACGCCGGCACCTGGCCCTACGGCATGCCCGAGCTCCCCGGCCAGCGCGAGCAGCTGCGCGGCGCCACCCGGGTGGCCGTCCCCGGCTGCTACCCCACCGTCTCGACCCTCACCCTCGCGCCGGCCGTCGCCGCCGGCCTCATCGAGCCCGAGGTCGTCGTGGTGGCCGCCAGCGGCACCTCCGGCGCCGGCAAGGCCGCCAAGCCGCACCTGCTCGGCAGCGAGATCATGGGCAACGCCTCGGCGTACGGCGTCGGCGGCACGCACCGGCACACCCCCGAGATCACCCAGAACCTCTCCGCCCTGGTCGACGGCACCGTCGCGGTCTCCTTCACCCCGCTCCTGGTGCCGATGTCGCGCGGCATCCTCGCCACCTGCTCGGCCCCGCTGGCCCGCGACGTCAGCGCCGAGGAGGCGCACGAGACCTACGCGAAGGCGTACGCCGACGAGCCCTTCGTCCACGTGCTGCCGCCGGGCCAGTGGCCCCAGACCCAGTCCGTCACCGGCTCCAACGCCGTGCACGTCCAGGTCACCGTCGACGAGGCCGCCCGACGACTCGTGGCCGTCGGCGCCGTCGACAACCTCGCCAAGGGCACCGCCGGCGCCGCCGTGCAGTGCATGAACCTCGCGCTCGGCCTCGACGAGGGCACGGGCCTGACCACGATCGGACTCGCCCCGTGAGCATCACCGCCCCCGCAGGCTTCACCGCCGCCGGCGTCGCCGCCGGACTCAAGTTGACCGGCGCCAAGGACGTCGCCCTGGTCGCCAACCAGGGTCCGACCTTCGACTCCGCCACGGTCTTCACCGCCAACCGGTGCCAGGCCAACCCGATCCTGTGGAGCAAGGAGGTCGTCAAGGACGGCACCGTCCGTGCGGTCGTCATCAACTCCGGCGGCGCCAACTGCTACACCGGCGCCGAGGGCTTCCAGACGACCCACGCGACCGCCGAGCGGGTCGCCGAGCACCTGGGCATCGGCGCGATCGACGTCGTCGTCTGCTCGACGGGCCTGATCGGCATGCTCAACGACCGCGACGACCTCCTCGCCGGGGTCGACGCCGCGGCCGCCGGTCTCTCGCCCGACGGCGGCACCGACGCGGCCGAGGCCATCATGACCACCGACTCGGTGAGCAAGCAGGTCGTGGTCGAGGGCGCCGGCTGGAGCATCGGCGGCATGGCCAAGGGCGCCGGCATGCTGGCACCGCAGCTGGCCACGATGCTGGTGGTGCTCACCACCGACGCCGTGGTCCCGGCCGCCGACCTCGACACCGCGCTGCGGGCCGCGACCCGCGTCTCCTTCGACCGACTCGACTCCGACGGCTGCATGTCCACCAACGACACGGTGACGCTGATGGCCTCCGGCGCCAGCGGGATCACCCCCAGCCTCGAGGACTTCACCGCGGCACTGACCCAGGCCTGCACCGACCTGGCCATGCAGCTGCTCAAGGACGCCGAGGGCGCCGACCACGAGATCGCGATCACCACGCTCAACGCGGCCACGGAGGACGAGGCCGTCGAGGTCTCGCGCAGCGTGGCCCGCAGCAACCTGTTCAAGGCCGCGGTCTTCGGCAACGACCCCAACTGGGGTCGCGTGCTGGCCTCCATCGGCACCACCGACGCGACCTTCGACCCCGCCGACCTCGACGTCGCCATCAACGGCGTGTGGGTGTGCAAGCAGTCCACCCCGCACGCCGACCCGGCGACGGTCGACCTGAAGCCGCGCGAGGTCAGCGTCACGATCGACCTCAAGTCCGGGTCCGAGCGGGCCACGGTCTGGACCAACGACCTCACCCACGCCTACGTCCACGAGAACAGCGCCTACTCCTCATGAGCGACACGTCGAAGAACCCCAGCCCCCTCGACCCCGACAACATGCACTTCAGCGAGGTGCAGCCCGCGGACCCCGACAAGGCCTCCGTGCTGGCCGGAGCCCTCCCGTGGCTCAAGCGCTACCACGGCAAGGTCGTGGTGGTGAAGTACGGCGGCAACGCCATGACCGACGACGACCTCAAGCGCGCCTTCGCCGAGGACATCGCCTTCCTGCGCTTCGCGGGGTTCAAGCCCGTCGTCGTGCACGGTGGTGGCCCGCAGATCTCCAAGATGCTCAGCAAGCTCGACATCGAGTCGGAGTTCCGCGGCGGCCTGCGCGTCACCACGCCCGAGGCGATGGACGTGGTGCGGATGGTCCTCGTGGGCCAGGTGCAGCGCGAGCTCGTGGGGCTGATCAACAGCCACGGCCCGCTCGCGGTCGGCATGTCCGGCGAGGACGCCGGTCTGTTCACCGCCGAGCCGACCAACACCATCGTCGACGGTGAGGAGGTCGACCTCGGCCTCGTCGGCGAGGTGGCCAAGGTCCGCCCCGAGGCGGTGCGCGACATCATCGAGGCCGGGCGCATCCCGGTCGTCTCCAGCGTGGCGCCCGACGTCCACGGTGCCGTCCACAACGTCAACGCCGACACCGCCGCGGCGGCCCTGGCGGTCGCGCTGGGCGCCGAGAAGCTGCTCGTCCTCACCGACGTCGAGGGGCTCTACCGCGACTGGCCCGACAGCGACGACGTCATCTACGAGATCAGCCCCGAGACGCTGGGTGAGATGCTCCCGACACTGGCCAGCGGGATGGTCCCCAAGATGGAGGCCTGCCGCAAGGCCGTGGCCGAGGGCGTCCCGCGGGCCACCGTCGTCGACGGTCGCGAGCCGCACGCCGTGCTCCTGGAGCTGTTCACCGACGAGGGCGTCGGCACCCAGGTGCTGCCCGGAGTCGACACCAAGGTCCGCAAGGCCCGGCAGAAGGCGGTGCGGAAGTGAACGACCTGACCAGCCGCTACACCGAGGCCCTGATGAACACCTTCGGGCCACCCAAGCTCGCGCTCGTGCGTGGGAAGGGCACCCACGTGTGGGACGCCGACGGCAAGGAGTACGTCGACCTGCTGGCCGGCATCGCCGTGAACTCCCTCGGCCACGGTCACCCGGCCCTGGTCGGCGCGATCACCGAGCAGCTGCAGACCCTCGGTCACGTCTCCAACTTCTTCACCACCGGCCCCCAGGTCGAGCTCGCCGAGACGCTGCTGCGCCTCCTCGGTGGCGGCGTGACCGCCCAGGGGGGCGGCAAGGTCTTCTTCACCAACTCCGGCGCCGAGGCCAACGAGGGCGCCTTCAAGCTCACCCGCCGCACCGGCCGCACCCACGTCGTGGTGGCCGAGGGCGGTTTCCACGGCCGGACCATGGGTGCCCTGGCACTGACCTCCAAGGCCGCCTACCGCGAGCCGTTCGAGCCGCTCCCGGGCGAGGTCACCTTCGTGCCGTACGGCGACGCCGACGCGCTCGCGGCGGCCGTCACCGGCGACACCGCGGCGATCTGCCTCGAGCCGATCCAGGGCGAGGCCGGTGTGGTGGTGGCTCCCGACGGCTACCTCGCCGCGGCCCGCCGGGTGGCCGACGAGCACGGTGCGCTCCTGTGGTTCGACGAGGTGCAGAGCGGCATCGGTCGCACCGGCGACTGGTTCGCCCACCTGCGCCACGAGGTCGTGCCCGACGTCGTCACCCTGGCCAAGGGCCTCGGCGGCGGCTTCCCGATCGGGGCGGTCGTCGGTCTGGGGCGCGCGGCGGACCTGCTGCAGCCGGGCAACCACGGCACCACCTTCGGTGGCAACCCCGTGGCCTGCGCCGCTGCGCTGGCGGTGCTGCGCACCATCGAGGCCGACGGTCTGCTCGAGCACGTCCGCGTGCTCGGCGAGAAGATCCGCGACGGTCTCGCCGCCGACCCGCGGGTGACCGAGGTCCGCGGCGAGGGCCTGCTCATCGGCCTCGACCTGGTCTCGGAGTCCGCTGCCGCGGTCGTGCAGGCGGCCCAGGAGGCCGGCTTCATCATCAACATGACCACCCCGCAGCGCATCCGGCTCGCGCCGCCGCTCGTCCTCACCGACGACGACGCCGCGTCCTTCCTGCAGGCCTGGCCCGGCATCCTCGACGCCGCGGAGGTGTGAGGTGCCCGTGCCCGTGCTGCGCCACTTCCTGCGCGACGACGACCTCAGCCCGGCCGAGCAGGCCGAGGTGCTCGACCTCGCCGCCGCGATGAAGCGTGCACCCTACGACGCCAAGCCCCTGGCCGGGCCGCAGTCGGTGGCGATGATCTTCGACAAGCCGACCCTGCGCACCCAGGTCTCCTTCGGGGCCGGCATCGCCGAGCTCGGGGGCAACCCGATGCTGGTCGAGGGCAAGCTGGCCGGCATCGGCGTGCGTGAGTCCGTCGAGGACGTCGCCCGCGTGCTCGGACGCCAGGTGTCGGTCGTCGTGTGGCGCACCTTCCACCAGTCCGACCTCGACACGATGGCCGCCCACGCCGGCGTCCCGGTGGTCAACGCGCTCACCGACGACTTCCACCCCTGCCAGCTCATCGCCGACCTGCTGACCGTGCGCGAGCACAAGGGGGACCTGGCCGGACTCACCGTCGCCTTCGTCGGCGACGGGGCCTGCAACATGGGCAACTCCTGGCTCCTGGCCGGTGCCACCGCCGGCATGCACGTGCGGGTCAGTGCGCCGGAGGGATTCATGCCCTCACAGGCGATGTTCGACCGCGCCCACGAGATCGCCCGGGGGACCGGCGGCTCCGCCACGGCCGAGCCCGACCCCAAGACGGCCGTCGACGGCGCGGACGTCGTCGTCACCGACACGTGGATCTCGATGGGCAAGGAGCGCGAGGAGGGCGCGCGGGCCGCGGCCTTCGCCGCCTACTCCGTCGACGCGGACCTGCTGGCCTGCGCCGGACCGGACGCGATCGTGCTGCACTGCCTGCCGGCGTACCGCGGCAAGGAGATCTCGGCCGAGGTCCTCGAGGGGCCGCAGAGCGCGGTCTGGGACGAGGCGGAGAACCGCCGGCACGCCCAGAAGGCCGTCCTGGCCTGGCTGCTGCGGACCAAGGAGGGGGCGTTGCTGCGATGACCGAGTACGCCCTGCGCCCGACCACCAAGAACGCCCGGCACCAGCTGATCGTCGAGCTGGTGGGATCCCACGAGATCCACTCCCAGGGCGAGCTGGCCGTCCTGCTGGCCGAGAACGGCCTGAGGGTCACGCAGGCGACGCTGTCACGTGACCTCGTCGAGCTCGAGGCGGTCAAGGTCCGCGGCGCCGACGGCGCACTGGTCTACGCCGTGCCCGCCGAGGGCGGGGACCGCACCCCGCTCGCTCCCGCCGACACCGCGACCGGCCGCGCGCGCCTGGCCCGGCTGTGTGCCGAGCTGCTCGTCAGCGCCGAGGCCTCGGGGAACCTCGTGGTCCTGCGGACGCCGCCCGGCGCGGCCCAGTTCCTGGCCTCCGCCTTCGACAAGGCAGAGTTCACCGACATCCTCGGCACCATCGCCGGCGACGACACCATCCTCGTGATCGGGCGCGACCCGATGGGCGGGGACGACCTGGCCCGCCGGTTCCTCGGCATGGCCGACCACCCGACGTACGACCCCCAGCACCACCCCCAGCACCACCCCCAGACCCAGAACCTGAAGGAGCACCCGTGAGCAAGGTCCTGACCACGCTGCCGAAGGGGGAGCGCGTCGGTATCGCGTTCTCCGGAGGTCTCGACACCTCCGTCGCCGTGGCCTGGATGCGCGACAAGGGCGCCATCCCGTGCACGTACACCGCCGACATCGGGCAGTACGACGAGCCGGACATCTCCGGCGTCCCCGACCGCGCCTTCCAGTACGGCGCCGAGATCGCCCGCGCCGTCGACTGCCGGCGCCAGCTGGTCGAGGAGGGGTTCGCGGCCATCGCCTGCGGTGCCTTCCACATCCGCTCGGGCGGCCGCACCTACTTCAACACCACGCCCCTGGGGCGTGCGGTCACCGGCACGATGCTGGTGCGCGCCATGCACGAGGACGGCGTGGACATCTGGGGCGACGGGTCGACCTTCAAGGGCAACGACATCGAGCGGTTCTACCGCTACGGACTGCTGGCCAACCCCGACCTGCGCATCTACAAGCCGTGGCTGGACCCGGAGTTCGTCGACGAGCTCGGCGGTCGCGCCGAGATGAGCCAGTGGCTCACCGAGCACGACCTGCCCTACCGCGACTCCAAGGAGAAGGCGTACTCCACCGACGCCAACATCTGGGGTGCCACCCACGAGGCGAAGACCCTCGAGCACCTCGACGTGTCCCTGGAGACCGTCGAGCCGATCATGGGCGTGAAGTTCTGGGACCCCTCGGTGGAGATCCCCACCGAGGACGTGCGGATCCGCTTCGACCAGGGACGCCCGGTCGCCATCAACGGCGAGACCTTCCGGGACCCCGTGGCGCTGGCGATGGAGGCCAACGCCATCGGTGGCCGGCACGGCCTGGGCATGTCCGACCAGATCGAGAACCGCATCATCGAGGCCAAGTCGCGCGGCATCTACGAGGCACCGGGCATGGCACTGCTGTGGATCGCCTACGAGCGACTGCTCAACGCCATCCACAACGAGGACACCGTCGCGCAGTACCACAACGAGGGCCGCAAGCTGGGGCGTCTGCTGTACGAGGGCCGCTGGCTGGACCCGCAGGCCCTGATGATCCGTGAGGCGCTGATGCGCTGGGTGGCCTCCCTGGTGACCGGCGAGGTGACCCTGCGGCTGCGTCGCGGTGAGGACTACACCGTGCTCTCCACGATCGGCAAGGACTTCTCCTACCACCCCGACAAGCTCTCGATGGAGCGCACCGAGAACGCCGCGTTCGGCCCGCTGGACCGCATCGGCCAGCTGACCATGCGCAACCTCGACATCGCCGACTCCCGCGCCAAGCTCGAGATGTACGCCTCGCAGCCGCTGGACCAGGGCCAGGTGCTCGTCGAGAACGGCACGCTCTTCGGTGAGATCGAGCCCGGCGGCGCGAGCCGGATCGCCGCCAACACCGAGCTGGGCGAGGACCGCGGCGACGAGGCGCTCGACGCGGCGGCCATGGAGTTCGGCACCGACTGATGGCGTCGTCCCACGCAGGTCCGGGGGAACAGCGGACCCCCGTCCGACGCGCGACCGCACGGGTGATGCCCGTGAGCCCGTCGGGCGAGGTGCTGCTCCTGTGCGACCAGGATCCCGGTCGGCCGGGCGACCTGCGTTGGGGCACCATCGGCGGCGAGGTCGATGCGGGGGAGACCCACCAGCAGGCGGCCGTGCGCGAGCTGTTCGAGGAGATCGGCCTCCGCGTCGGCCCCGAGCGGCTCACCGCGGCCTTCCACCGCGACGAGCGGGAGTTCAGCTACGACGGCCGGCTCTACCTCGGCGACTCCACCTTCTTCGGCCTCGCGCTGCCACGGGACGTCGAGGTGAGCTTCGAGCACCTCGAGGAGGCCGAGGTCGGCAACGTGTTCGAGGCGCGGTGGTGGACCCCCGAGGAGGTCCGCGCCGACGGCCGCCTCGTCGCCCCCGACCTCCCCGAGATCATGACCCTGGCGATCGCTGCGGTCGCCCAGCACGAGAGGAACCACGCGTGAGCACCAGCACCAACCCCGGCGCCGACCCCGCCACCAACACGGGGAAGCTGTGGGGCGGCCGCTTCGCCGGCGGTCCCTCGCCCGAGCTGGACGCGCTCTCACGCTCGACGCACTTCGACTGGCGCCTGACTCCCTACGACCTGGCCGGCTCCCGCGCCCACGCCAACGCGCTGCACCGCGCCGGCCTGCTGGCCGACGCCGACCACGCCGAGCTGCTGCGCGGACTGGCGGCGCTGGGGGAGCGGTACGCCGCCGGCGACCTGCACCCCGATCCGTCCGACGAGGACGTGCACGGCGCGCTGGAGCGGCTGCTGCTGGAGGAGGTCGGCCAGGACGTCGGCGGCCGCCTGCGTGCGGGTCGCTCGCGCAACGACCAGATCGCCACGCTCTTCAAGGTCTTCCTGCGCGACCACGCCCGCGTGGTCGCCGCCCAGGTGCTCGACCTCGTCGAGGCGCTGGCCGACCAGGCCCAGCAGCACCTCGGCACGCAGGGCGGGCAGCCGACGATCATGCCGGGGCGCACCCACCTGCAGCACGCCCAGCCCGTGCTCCTGGCCCACCACCTGATGGCCCACGCCTGGCCGCTGCTGCGTGACGTCGACCGGCTCGCGGACTGGGACGCCCGCGTCGCGGCCGACTCGCCGTACGGCTCGGGGGCACTGGCCGGCCAGAGCCTCGGCCTGGACCCGACCGGCGTCGCCGCCGAGCTCGGCTTCACGGGCTCGACCGCCAACTCCATCGACGGCACGGCCTCCCGCGACTTCGTCGCCGAGTTCGCCTTCGTGACCGCACAGATCGGGGTGGACGTGAGCCGGCTGGCCGAGGAGGTCATCCTCTGGGCCACCCACGAGTTCGGGTTCGTGACGCTGCACGACTCGTGGTCGACGGGGTCGAGCATCATGCCGCAGAAGAAGAACCCCGACATCGCCGAGCTCGCGCGCGGCAAGGCGGGCCGGCTGGTGGGCAACCTGGCGGGGCTCCTGGCCACGCTGAAGGCGCTCCCGCTGGCCTACAACCGTGACCTGCAGGAGGACAAGGAGCCGGTCTTCGACTCCGTCGACACCCTCGAGGTGCTGCTGCCGGCGTTCACCGGCATGGTCGCCACCCTGGTCTTCCACGGGGAGCGCTCCGCGGAGCTGGCCCCGCGGGGCTTCTCGCTGGCGACCGACGTGGCCGAGTGGCTGGTGCGTCAGGACGTCCCGTTCCGCATCGCCCACGAGCTCGCCGGCGCCTGCGTACGCCGATGCGAGGAGCTCGGCTGCGAGCTGCACGAGCTCTCCGACGACGACCTCGCGGCCATCTCGCCGCACCTGACCCCCGAGGTCAGGGACGTCCTGACCGCCGAGGGCTCCGTCGCCTCGCGGGACGGTCGCGGCGGCACCGCACCCGTGCGCGTCCGGGAGCAGCACGACGAGCTGGTGGCCCGCTCGGCGGCCCTGCGTGAGCGTCTCGCCTGACCTGGGCCTGCTGGCCGGGGACGTCCTCGACGTGGCGCCCCGGCTGCTCGGCGCGACCCTGCGCCACGACGGCGTGACGGTCCGGCTCACCGAGGTCGAGGCGTACGCCGGCTCGGACGACCCCGGCTCGCACGCCTACCGCGGCCCCACCCCGAGGACCCGGGTGATGTTCGGCCCGGCGGGGACGCTCTACGCGTATCTCAGCTACGGGATGCACGTGTGCGCCAACGTCGTCACCGGACCCGAGGGCACCGCATCCGCGGTGCTGCTCCGGGCGGGCGAGGTGGTCGAGGGTGCCCACCTCGCCCGTGAACGGCGCAGCACGACCCGGGACCGTGACCTGGCCCGGGGCCCGGCCAACCTCTGCCGGGCCCTGGGGATCGGCCTCGACCTCGGTGGCAGCGACCTGGCCACGGGCCCGGTGCGACTCGAGCTGACCGCACCCCTCTCGCGTGACCGGATCAGCACGGGACCGCGGGTCGGGCTGCGCGGCGCACCGGATCGTCCCTGGCGGTTCTGGCTCACCGGTGAGCCCAGCGTGTCGGCGTACCGACCCGCCGCCAGGCGCCCCTGAGCGGCGGCTCGACCCCGTCGCGAGCCCGGGCCTGAGACTGGATCCGCCCCCTCCGGGCGGGGGAGGCACCCCCGGATTTGGCGTGCCGGACATGTGTGCGTAACGTTCTTCTCGCCGC